>NZ_JBHXPF010000004.1:219932-270658 GCF_042718715.1 Streptomyces sp. NPDC058576
CCCTCCCAACGCCCTGCCTGCGGTGCTACACATAACTATGGCCGACACGCGCCGGGGGGGCGCCCGCCGCGTGGGCCTGCGCGCGCCCGCCCGGCCCGTCAGACCTCTTCGACGCTGCTCGGCTCGCGCCGGGACAGGTCGATACCGAGTTCCTCCGCAGCACGGAAGACGTCCTCGTCCGTGTCGCGCATCTCGATGGACATGCCGTCCGAGGACAGCACCTCCACGTTGAGGCAGAGCGACTGCATTTCCTTGATGAGCACCTTGAAGGACTCGGGAATGCCGGGCTCGGGGATGTTCTCGCCCTTGACGATGGCTTCGTAGACCTTCACGCGGCCGGTCACGTCGTCGGACTTGATCGTCAGGAGCTCCTGGAGGGCGTACGCGGCGCCGTAAGCCTCAAGGGCCCACACCTCCATCTCACCGAAGCGCTGACCACCGAACTGTGCCTTACCACCCAGCGGCTGCTGGGTGATCATGGAGTACGGGCCGGTCGAACGCGCGTGGAGCTTGTCGTCGACCAGGTGGTGCAGCTTGAGGATGTACATGAACCCGACCGAGACCGGGTCCGGGAACGGCTCGCCGGAGCGGCCGTCGTAGAGCTGGGCCTTGCCGGAGGGCTGGACCAGCCGGTCGCCGTCGCGGTTGGGGATCGTGGCCTTGAAGAGGCCGGTGATCTCGTCCTCGCGCGCACCGTCGAAGACGGGCGTGGCGACGTTGGTGCCGGGTGCGACCTGGTCGGCGCCGATGACCTGCAGGCGCTGGGCCCACTCGTCACCGAGGCCGGAGACGTCCCAGCCGCGGCTGGCGAGCCAGCCGAGGTGGATCTCCAGGACCTGTCCCGGGTTCATTCGGGACGGGACACCCAGCGGGTTGAGGATGATGTCGACCGGGGTGCCGTCCTCCAGGAACGGCATGTCCTCGATCGGCAGGATCTTGGAGATGACGCCCTTGTTGCCGTGACGGCCGGCGAGCTTGTCACCATCGGTGATCTTGCGCTTCTGCGCGACGTAGACGCGGACCAGCTGGTTCACGCCCGGCGGCAGCTCGTCGCCCTCTTCGCGGTCGAAGACGCGGACGCCGATGACCTTGCCGATCTCACCGTGCGGCACCTTCAGCGAGGTGTCGCGCACCTCGCGCGCCTTCTCGCCGAAGATCGCGCGGAGCAGGCGCTCCTCGGGGGTCAGCTCGGTCTCGCCCTTGGGCGTGACCTTGCCGACGAGGATGTCGCCGGCGACGACCTCGGCGCCGATCCGGATGATGCCGCGCTCGTCGAGGTCGGCGAGGACCTCTTCGGAGACGTTCGGGATGTCCCGGGTGATCTCCTCGGGGCCGAGCTTGGTGTCACGGGCGTCGACCTCGTGCTCCTCGATGTGAATCGAGGAGAGGACGTCGTCCTGCACGAGGCGCTGCGACAGGATGATCGCGTCCTCGTAGTTGTGACCCTCCCACGGCATGAACGCCACGAGCAGGTTCTTGCCGAGGGCCATCTCACCGTTCTCGGTGGCCGGTCCGTCGGCGAGCACCTGGTCGGCGACGATCCGGTCGCCCTCGGAGACGACGACCTTCTGGTTGACCGAGGTGCCCTGGTTGGAGCGCATGAACTTGGCGATGCGGTACGTGGTGTACGTGCCGTCGTCGTTCGTGACGGTGATGTAGTCCGCGGAGACCTCCTGGACCACACCGTCCTTCTCGGCCTTGAGGACGTCGCCGGCGTCGGTGGCGCAGCGGTACTCCATGCCGGTGCCCACGAGCGGGGCCTCGGACTTGATGAGCGGCACCGCCTGACGCATCATGTTCGCCCCCATGAGGGCGCGGTTGGCGTCGTCGTGCTCCAGGAAGGGGATCATCGCGGTGGCGACGGACACCATCTGGCGCGGCGAGACGTCCATGTAGTCGACCTCCGTGCCGGGCACGTAGTCGACCTCCCCGCCACGACGGCGGACCAGGACGCGGGGCTCGGTGAAGCGCAGCTCGTCGGAGAGCACGGCGTTCGCCTGGGCGATGACGAAGCGGTCCTCCTCGTCGGCCGTGATGTAGTCGACGTCGTCGGTGACCTGGCCGTCGACGACCTTGCGGTACGGCGTCTCGATGAAGCCGAACGCGTTGACGCGGCCGAACGACGCGAGCGAACCGATCAGACCGATGTTCGGGCCTTCGGGGGTCTCGATCGGGCACATGCGTCCGTAGTGGGACGGGTGCACGTCTCGGACCTCGAAGCCGGCCCGCTCACGGGAGAGACCACCCGGGCCAAGAGCCGACAGACGGCGCTTGTGGGTGAGACCCGACAGCGGGTTGTTCTGGTCCATGAACTGCGACAGCTGGCTGGTGCCGAAGAACTCCTTGATGGAGGCGACGACCGGCCGGATGTTGATCAGGGTCTGCGGCGTGATCGCCTCGACGTCCTGGGTGGTCATGCGCTCACGCACGACGCGCTCCATCCGCGCCAGGCCCGTACGGACCTGGTTCTGGATGAGCTCGCCGACGTTGCGCAGACGACGGTTGCCGAAGTGGTCGATGTCGTCGGTCTCGACGACGATCTCGCGACCCGACTCACCGGTCGTCTCGGTCTCGCCGGCGTGCAGCTTGACCAGGTACTTGATGGTCGCGATGACGTCGTCGGTGGTGAGCACCCCGGCGTCCAGCGGCTCATCGGCGCCGAGCTTCTTGTTCACCTTGTAGCGGCCGACCTTCGCGAGGTCGTAGCGCTTCGGGTTGAAGTAGAGGTTCTCGAGCAGCGTCTGAGCGGCCTCGCGGGTCGGCGGCTCGCCCGGACGCAGCTTGCGGTAGATGTCGAGCAGTGCGTCGTCCTGGCCCTGGGTGTGGTCCTTCTCCAGGGTGGCGCGCATCGACTCGTACTCGCCGAACTCTTCGAGGATCTGCTCGGTGGTCCAGCCGAGAGCCTTGAGGAGGACGGTGACGGACTGCTTGCGCTTGCGGTCGATGCGGACACCGACCATGTCGCGCTTGTCGATCTCCATCTCCAGCCAGGCGCCCCGGGAGGGGATGATCTTGGCGGAGAAGATGTCCTTGTCGGACGTCTTGTCGATGGAGGAGTCGAAGTAGACACCCGGCGAGCGGACCAGCTGCGACACGACGACACGCTCGGTGCCGTTGATGACGAAGGTGCCCTTGTTGGTCATGAGCGGGAAATCGCCCATGAAGACCGTCTGGGACTTGATCTCGCCGGTCTCGTTGTTGGTGAACTCGGCCGTGACGAAGAGCGGCGCGGCGAACGTGAAGTCGCGCTCCTTGCACTCGTCGATCGAGTTCTTCGGGGGCTCGAAGCGGTGGTCGCGGAACGTAAGCGACATCGACCCGGAGAAGTCCTCGATCGGTGAGATCTCCTCGAAGATCTCCTCCAGGCCGGACTTGGTGGGGACGTCTTGTCCACTGTCCAGAGCAGCCTCGACGCGAGCCTTCCAGGCGGCGTTGCCCAGGAGCCAGTCAAAGCTCTCGGTCTGCAGCGCGAGGAGGTTCGGAACCTCGAGGGGCTCCTTGATCTTTGCAAAAGAGATGCGCAGCGGGGCGGTGCTGGCACCGTTGTTCGTATTCGCGGTCGAGGCGTTGCGCGAGGCGGCCAAGAGGGGGTCCTTCCGAGGGCTCGGACTCACTACGCGCGTACCGGTCCCATTCTGGACACAAAGACAGACCGTTCCGAATCGGTCGCAAAACGACCAGGTCGGAGGGGGTCGGCCATCGGTGCTTCAGCGTGGGCATGCCCCTGGTGACGGGCAGGAGGCAGCTAACAGGCAGCGCAAAGGGTCAGTGTAGCCAAGCGGCACACTGATGTCCAGTCGGGGTTCTCAGAGACCCACGTTGCTCTCAACAGCTGTTCTCAACACCTATGTCTAGCCCTCGCGCGAAGTGCGCTCTTCTTTACTGCCCTCTTCACTCTCGATCCATGCCTCGGATACGGATCGAAGTGATGACGCGTCCTGAGAATTGCGCGCCGCGTCCGGTTCGTCAAGGCCCGCAGGTCCGATCGGACCCGCCAGGGGCCTTCACCGGCCACCCCCGGGAAGCCCGCGGGACGCCCCTGAGGGACCCGCGAGAGGCGCACGGCGAAGATCACCCTACTCGTCGTCGGCGGAAGAGCAAGGCACCCGCCCCGGGCACGCCGAAGGGCGACCACCCGAATGGGTGATCGCCCTTGGCGCGGGCACCTGACGTGCCCAGGGAGTCCGGAGGACTCCCGAGGTGTTACTTGACCTCGACGGAAGCGCCGGCGGCCTTGAGGGACTCGGCAGCCTTCTCGGCGGCCTCCTTGGCGACCTTCTCGAGGACCGGCTTCGGGGTGCCGTCGACGAGGTCCTTGGCCTCCTTGAGACCCAGCGAGGTCAGCTCACGCACGACCTTGATGACCTGGATCTTCTTCTCGCCGGCACCGGTGAGGATGACGTCGAACTCGTCCTGCTCGGCCTCGGCCTCGGCCGGGGCGCCGCCCGCGGCGGGACCGGCGACGGCGACGGCCGCGGCGGCGGTGACGTCGAACTTCTCCTCGAAGGCCTTGACGAACTCGGAGAGCTCGATGAGGGTCATGCCTTCGAACTGCGCGAGCAGGTCGTCCTGGGACAGCTTCGCCATGATAGGCGTCCTTCCACTATTCGGCAGGTGCCGGATGTATATGTCGGCGGGCGTACGTGGAGCCCGCTGGACCGCTGAGCGAAATTACTCGGCGGCCTCGGCGGGAGCCGGAGTACCGGCACCGCCCTGCTCTTCCTTCTTGGCGCGAAGCGCTTCCGCGGTGCGGACGAACTTCGACGGCAGTGCCTGGAAGAGCTGCGCAGCCTGAGTCTGCTTGCCCTTGAAAGCACCGGCCAGCTTGGAGAGCAGAACCTCGCGGGACTCGAGGTCCGCGAGCTTCTTGATCTCATCGGCGGACAGCGCCTTACCGTCAAGGACACCGCCCTTGATGATGAGGTTGGGGTTGTCCTTGGCGAAGTCACGAAGACCCTTCGCCGACTCCACCGGGTCACCGGTGACGAAGGCAACCGCCGTCGGACCCGAGAACAGGTCGTCCAGCGTGTCGATCCCGGCCTCGTTGGCCGCAATCTTGGTCAGCGTGTTCTTCACCACGGCGTACTGGGCGTTCTCACCGAGCGAACGGCGCAGCTCCTTGAGCTGAGCCACGGTGAGACCCCGGTACTCGGTCAGCACGGCGGCGTTCGAGCTGCGGAACTGGTCCGTCAGCTCGGCTACCGCGGCAGCCTTGTCGGGCCTTGCCATGAGCGTCGGCCTCCTTCCGGGTGATGAGGACCGCTCAGAAGGGGCCGGGAAAGACGAAACGCCCCAGCACAAGTGCCAGGGCGCGGCTCGACCGGACAGAGTCCGGGAGCGTTCCACAGTCACCTGCGCAGGTCGTCCGATCTAGCGGAACCTTCGGTCACCGTCCCTCTTGCGAGGCACAGCGACGACCAGCGGTCTTTGGCTTCCTGGTGAGAGTACGCGACCGGATGGGCGACGGGCAAATCCGTCCCTGTTCGTCCCGTGCGGGAGGTGTCAGGAAGCGCCGCCCGGGGTAGTGCCGCCCTGCTTCAGCAGCTCCTTGAAGTCCACGGTGTCGGAGGCCGCCGGCCTGTCGGAGGGGACCTCGGTGCCGTAGCCGCTGTAGAAGAGCGTCGAGCTGAACTCGCCGGTCTTCATCTCGCCGCGCTCGGTCTTCTTCACCAGCAGGTCGTTCTCGTCGACCCAGATGTCGACGGTCTGGGTGGTCACCCCGGCCAGCGCCAGCTGCTCCTTGAACTCGGCGAGCTGCTTCGCGTCGAGGTCGCTGTTCTTCGCGGTCAGGTCGGCCACGTCGACCGTGCCGGAGTAGTGCGTCGCGGAGACCCCGCGGACGTCCTCCTGGCCGACCTTCTCGACGTCGCCGGAGGCCAGGAGCGCCTTCACCCCCTGGTCGGGGGTGCTGTTCCGGATCTGGTCCTGCATGACGTCGCCGGAGGCCCCGCCCAGCTCGGCGAGGTCCTTGTAGGAGTACCGGATCCAGTTCTTGCCGCCGGTGTTGGCCGCCATGCCGGCGCCCATGTTGGCGTAGTACGCGTCCTGGAAGTAGCGCGCCTGGACCGATCCGTCGCCGCCGGCCTGCTTCAGGGCCTCGCCCATGGTGCCGCCGGTGTAGGTGATGGTCAGCGCGCCGGAGAGGCCGTCGGCCCAGCCGATGACCCCGGACTGCTTCATGGAGACGGCGCTGCCCATCTCGCTGGTGCCCTCGACCTTCGCGGACTGGGCGCCGCCGGACTTCTGCTGCACCTGCTTCAGCGCGGCGACGGGGCTCGCCTTGCCGACGGCGCCCGCCTTGCCCGTGCCGGAGTCGCCGGAGTCCGCCGAGCCGCCGGAGCCGCTGCAGGCGGCTAACGACGTCAGCGCCGCCGCGGCCGCCAGAGCCGTGCCCATCCGTCGTGCCGTGCTCGTCCTCATGCTGTCGGTCCACCCCTCGTATCGGCTTTCGTCCCCCGCATCACCGTGCCACCGGGCACTGACAGACAGGAGCGTTACGGATACGAGGACGGGCCCCGCACCTCGAAAGGTTGCGGGGCCCGTTCACACAGAGCACGCGTACGACACGGCTACCGGGTGAGCACGAGGGCTCAGACGGAGGCCGGGTCCTCCTCGACGAGGAGGTTGCGGGTGCGGTTGGCGTCCAGCGGGATGCCGGGGCCCATCGTGGTGGCCAGGGTGGCCTTCTTGATGTAGCGGCCCTTGGCGGCGGACGGCTTCAGACGCAGGATCTCGTCCAGCGCCGCCGCGTAGTTCTCCACCAGCTTGGTCTCGTCGAACGAGGTCTTGCCGATGATGAAGTGCAGGTTCGAGTGCTTGTCGACGCGGAACTCGATCTTGCCGCCCTTGATGTCGTTGACAGCCTTCACGACATCGGGGGTGACGGTGCCGGTCTTCGGGTTCGGCATCAGACCACGCGGACCGAGCACGCGGCCCAGGCGGCCGACCTTGCCCATGAGGTCCGGGGTCGCGACGACGGCGTCGAAGTCCAGACGGCCCTTCGCCACCTCGTCGATGAGCTCGTCGGCGCCGACGATGTCGGCTCCGGCGGCTTCCGCGGCCGCAGCACGGTCACCGGTCGCGAAGACCAGGACCCGGGCGGTCTTGCCGGTGCCGTGCGGGAGGTTCACGGTGCCGCGGACCATCTGGTCGGCCTTGCGCGGGTCGACACCCAGGCAGAAGGCGACCTCGACGGTGCCGTCGAACTTCGTGGAGGCGGTGTCCTTGGCGATACGGACGGCCTCGAGCGGGGCGTAGTTGCGCTCCCGGTCGATCTTGGCGTCCGCAGCGCGGAGGTTCTTGCTGCGCTTCACTTCTACTCCTGTGGTTTCAGAGTGTGGAGTCGTGGTGCGGACCAGCGCTTGGTCCTACCACTGGGGGTTACGGGGCTGAATCAGCCTTCGACCGTGATGCCCATGGAACGGGCGGTGCCGGCAATGATCTTCGACGCGGCGTCGAGGTCATTGGCGTTCAGGTCGGGGAGCTTCGTCGTGGCGATCTCGCGGACCTGGTCGGCCGTCAGCTTGGCGACCTTGGTCTTGTGCGGCTCGCCGGAGCCCTTGTCCACACCCGCGGCCTTGAGGATCAGCTTGGCGGCCGGCGGAGTCTTCGTGATGAAGGTGAAGGAGCGGTCCTCGTAGACCGTGATCTCCACCGGCACGACCATGCCACGCTGCGACTCGGTCGCGGCGTTGTAGGCCTTGCAGAACTCCATGATGTTGACGCCGTGCTGACCGAGCGCGGGGCCGACCGGCGGGGCCGGGTTCGCCGCACCGGCGTTGATCTGGAGCTTGATAAGCCCCGTGACCTTCTTCTTCTTGGGAGGCATTGCTCTCTCCGGGTCCTATGAGAGTGTTTCGCCGCCGATTCCGGTCATCCGGATGGAGGCATACCGCACAACGATAACGGGTATAGCTGTGCGACCAAAAACCCAGCAGGTCAGAGCGGCTGCGAAGCCCCTCTGACCTGCTGGGTAGGCATGTGTCCAGAAACCGGCGGGAAGCGCTAGTTCTTCTGGATCTGGTCGAAGCTGAGCTCCACCGGGGTCTCGCGGCCGAAGATCTCGACGAGGCCCTTGACCTTCTTCGAGTCGGCGTTGATCTCGTTGATCGTGGCCTGCAGCGTGGCGAACGGGCCGTCGGTGACGGTGACCGAGTCGCCGACCTCGAAGTCCAGCACCTGGACCTCGACCTTGCGGGACGGAGCCGGCTTGCCCTCGGCCTCGGCGGCCTCGCGGGCCGCCTTCTCCTCGGCCTCCGGGGCGAGCATCTTGACGATCTCGTCCAGGGTCAGCGGGTACGGGTCGTAGGCGTTGCCCACGAAGCCGGTGACGCCCGGCGTGTTCCGCACGACGCCCCAGGACTCGTTCGTCAGGTCCATGCGCACCAGCACGTAGCCGGGGAGCTTGTTCTGCCGGACGTTCTTGCGCTCGCCGTTCTTGATCTGGACGATTTCCTCTTCAGGCACCTCGGCCTGATAGATGAACTCCTCCACGTTCAGCGAGACGGCGCGCTGCTCCAGGTTGGCCTTCACGCGCTTCTCGTAACCGGCGTACGTGTGGATGACGTACCACTCGCCGGGGAGGGTGCGGAGCTCTTCGCGCAGCGCGGCGACGGGGTCGACGGGGGCGGCCGGCTCGGCCTCTTCCTCGTCGGCGCTCTCGTCGTCCTCGTCGGCGCTCTCGTCGTCGGCCTCGACCGCCTCGGCAGCCTCTTCCTCGACGGCGTCGGCGGCGGCTGCGTCTTCGTCGGACTCGACGCTCACGGCGGCCTGCTCGGCGGGCTCGCCCGCGGCGAGATCGGCGGCCTCGGCCTGGTCCGGGTCCACGGAGTCAGCAGCCTCAACGATGTCGAGCTCGTCCTTGGCGGACTCGAAGGCGCCAGCCTCGGGCTCGACGGCGTCGTTCAGGTTCGGGTCAGACACGATGGCTGCTTCTTCCTGGATACAAAGGGTGGAACGTGCGAAAGGGGCGTCGGGTCGGACGCCTTCCGCGGGATCAGCCGAAGACGTACTTGATGACCCGGGCGAAGCCCAGGTCGAGAACGGTAACAAGACCGATCATGACGACGACGAACACGATCACCACGGAGGTGTACGTCGTCAGCTGGCTACGCGTCGGCCAGACAACCTTACGGAGTTCGGCGACGATCTGGCGGTAGAACAGCGCGAGCCGGCCCAGAGGGCCCTTCTTGCCGCGCTTGCCGCCCTTCCGAGACTTCCTCTTCGACTCGGGAGCTTCATCCTCAGCATCAGGCATGTCGATGGAGCCCACGGCGTCCGTCACGCTACTCACCTGATTCCGGGTCGTGGCCGTGCCGCGCCCGGTGGAGCCGCACGGCTGTGCAATGAAGTACGTACATGCGCACACATCCTGGCGAAGGAGTGTGTAGCAGGGCCGGAGGGACTTGAACCCCCAACCGCTGGTTTTGGAGACCAGTGCTCTACCAATTGAGCTACGACCCTTGGTGGTTTCCACCAACCTACCGCATCTTCCCCGGTGACCGGGTGCAGGAACGGTGCGGCTGGTGAAGGCCAACGACAGGTGAGTGTACGTGCTCAGGGCCGTCGCGTCGAACAGACAACTACCGACCGGTCCTGTCCGGATGCTGTCCGGGTCCTGTCCGGTCCCTGAAACCCCTGTGCCGACGGCTTTCACGGTCTGGGAACATGGGGCCATGAGCGCTGCAACTTCACCGTCCGAGCGCCGGGTTTCCGCCCGCATCGGTGCGATCTCCGAGTCCGCGACCCTCGCCGTCGACGCCAAGGCCAAGGCTCTCAAGGCCGCCGGGCGTCCGGTGATCGGCTTCGGGGCCGGCGAGCCCGACTTCCCGACGCCCGACTACATCGTCGACGCCGCGGTCGAGGCGTGCCGCAACCCGAAGTACCACCGCTACACCCCCGCAGGCGGGCTCCCCGAGCTCAAGGCCGCCATCGCAGAGAAGACGCTGCGCGACTCCGGCTACGAGGTCGACGCGAGCCAGATCCTGGTGACCAACGGCGGCAAGCAGGCCATCTACGAGGCCTTCGCCGCGATCCTCGACCCGGGCGACGAGGTCATCGTCCCCGCCCCGTACTGGACCACCTACCCCGAGTCGATCCGGCTCGCCGGCGGTGTCCCGGTCGAGGTCGTCGCCGACGAGACCACCGGCTACCGGGTCTCCGTCGAGCAGCTGGAGGCCGCGCGCACGGAGAAGACCAAGGTCGTCCTGTTCGTCTCGCCGTCCAACCCGACCGGCGCGGTCTACAGCGAGGCCGACGCCGAGGCGATCGGCCGCTGGGCGGTCGAGCACGGCCTGTGGGTCATGACCGACGAGATCTACGAGCACCTCGTCTACGGCGACGCGACCTTCACCTCGCTCCCGGCGATCGTGCCCGAGCTGCGCGACAAGTGCATCGTCGTCAACGGCGTCGCCAAGACGTACGCGATGACCGGCTGGCGCGTGGGCTGGATCATCGGCCCGAAGGACGTCGTCAAGGCCGCGACCAACCTCCAGTCGCACGCCACCTCCAACGTCTCCAACGTCGCCCAGGTCGCCGCGCTCGCGGCCGTCTCCGGCCCGCTGGAGGCCGTCGCCGAGATGCGCACCGCCTTCGACCGCCGCCGCGGCCTCATCGTGCGGATGCTCAACGAGATCGACGGCGTGTTCTGCCCGGAGCCCGAGGGCGCGTTCTACGCCTACCCGGCGGTGAAGGACCTGCTCGGCAAGGAGATCCGCGGCAAGCGCCCGGCCACCACGGTCGAGCTGGCCGCCCTGATCCTGGACGAGGCCGAGGTCGCCGTGGTGCCCGGAGAGGCCTTCGGCACCCCCGGTTACCTGCGCCTTTCGTACGCCCTGGGCGACGACGACCTGATCGAGGGCGTCTCGCGGATCCAGAAGCTGCTGGGCGAGGCCAAGGCCTGAGACCCCCGCACCTCAGTGCCCCCGGCCGCCGGAAACCTCCACCGGCCGGGGGCGCTTTTTTTGTTCGAGCCACCCCCGGAAGGGGAAAGCGGCTACCGCTCCGGCCCGCCCGTGCGGCAGGATCTTCCGATGGAGCGTGATGTACGTCTGTTGCCCAAGGCCCACCTGCACCTGCACTTCACCGGGTCGATGCGGCCCACCACCCTGCTCGAACTCGCCGACAAGTACGGGGTCCATCTCCCCGACGCCCTGACCGGCGGCGAGCCACCGAAACTGCGGGCGACCGATGAGCGCGGCTGGTTCCGTTTCCAGCGGCTCTACGACATCGCCCGGTCCTGCCTGCGGTCCCCGGAGGACATTCACCGTCTGGTGCGCGAGAGCGCCCAGGAAGACGTCGCGGACGGCTCCGGCTGGCTGGAGATCCAGGTCGACCCGACCTCGTACGCCCCGCTGCTCGGCGGGCTGATCCCGGCGATCGAGATCATCCTGGACGCCGTGGACAGCGCCGCTCGGGACACCGGTCTGGACATGCGCGTGGTGATCGCCGCCAACCGGATGAAGCACCCGCTGGACGCCCGCACCCTGGCCCGGCTCGCCGTGCGGTACGCGGACCGGGGCGTCGTCGGCTTCGGGCTCTCCAACGACGAGCGGCGCGGGATGGCCCGCGACTTCGACCGGGCCTTCGCCATCGCCCGCGAGGGCGGTCTGCTGGCGGCCCCGCACGGCGGGGAGCTGGCGGGGCCCTCCAGCGTGCGCGACTGCCTCGACGATCTGGACGCCTCGCGGATCGGCCATGGCGTCCGGGCCGCCGAGGACCCCCGGCTGCTGCGCAGGCTCGCCGAGCGCGGGATCACCTGCGAGGTCTGCCCGTCGTCCAACGTGGCGCTCGGCGTCTACGAGAAGCCGGCCGACGTCCCCCTGCGCACTTTGTTCGACGCGGGCGTGCCGATGGCGCTGGGGGCGGATGACCCGCTGCTGTTCGGGTCGCGACTGGCCGCCCAGTACGAGCTGGCGCGCCGCCACCACGGCTTCACCGACGAGGAGCTGGCCGAGCTGGCCCGGCAGTCGGTGCGCGGCTCGGCGGCCCCCGTGGACGTACGGGAGAAGCTGCTGTCCGGGATCGACGACTGGCTGGCTAGCTGAGCCCGGACGGCTCCGGGGCGATGCCGCCCAGCAGCGTGCGGGCGAGGGAGGCGGCGAAGTCGTCCAGGGGCTGCGGGGGCGTGCCGCCGGGGAGCGCGGAGTAGGCGAAGGCCCGTTGGGCGCAGGCGCCCAGCAGCAGGGAGGCGGCGGCGTAGGTGTCCGCGCCGGCCCGGATGCGGCCCGCGTCCTGTTCGGCGCGCAGATAGGCGTCGAGTTGCCGGATCGGCAGGTGGGGCCCGGCTTCGAGCCCTCCCACTCCCTCCTCGTGCCGGCGCTTGAGCTGGGGTTCGGCGTACAGGGACGCGGCCATGGGGAAGGTCTGCTCGTAGAACAGGGCGGCCAGCCGGGCGATCTCGGTGAGGTTGCCCTCGACGGTGCCCTCGCCGGCGCTCAGTTCGCCGAGCAGGTTTCCGAGCCGGGGCAGCCGCTCCGCGAGGACGGTGACGAAGAGGTCCTCCTTGCCGGAGAAGTACTTGTAGAGCGCCGCCTCCGAGCAGCCGGCCGCCCTGGCGATCTCCTTGGTGGTGGTCCGGGCGAGGCCGATGGAGAGCATCAGCTCGTGCGCCGCGTCGACGATCCGGACGCGGGCGGGCTTCTGGTCCATGCGTGCTCCAACGGGCCTGACCCGGAATCTTGACGACCGGGTGGAAGTTCACTCACCCTAGGGGTTAGTGAACACTCACCCACCAGGGGGCGCGCGATGAGAATCACCGTGTTCGGGGCGACCGGCGGCGTCGGTCGGGAGATCGTCGGGCAGGCGCTCGCGGCGGGGCACGAGGTGACGGCCGTGGTCCGGGACCCGGGCCGGCTCCCGGAGCCGCTGGAGCGCGCGGCACCGCACGGTGTCGTCCCGCTGGACGATCCCGCGGCGGTGCGGGCCGCGGTGGCGGGGCGGGACGCGGTGCTCTCGGGGCTGGGTTCGCGCGGCCGGAAGGCGAACGGCGTGGCCGAGCGGCTGACGGGGAGGATCCTGACGGCGATGGAGGCCGAGGAGGTGCGGCGGCTGGTGGTGGTGAGCGCGGCGCCGGTGGGGCCGGAGCCGGCGGGCGATCCGCTGGTCGACCGGCTGATGCGCAAGGGGATCGGGGCGGTCCTGGCGGAGCTGTACGCCGATCTCGCCCGGATGGAGGCGGCGTTGGCCGCCGGCGCGACGGACTGGACGTCGGTGCGGCCGCCGAAGCTCACCAACGGGCCGCGCACGGGCGTCTACCGCCGGGTCGTGGGCGGTATGCCGCGCAGCGGCCGGACCATCTCCCGGGCCGACGTGGCGCACGCGATGCTCGCGCTGATCGACGACCTGGCGGCCGTGAAGCAGGGCGTGGGCATCGCGTACTGAGCGATGGCGCCCCGGCGGGTCAGAGGCTGACGCCGACCGTCACCGGCTCGTTGACCAGGGTGACGCCGAAGGCCGCGTGCACCCCGGCGACGACCTCGCGGGCCAGGGCGAGCAGGTCCTCGGTGGTGGCCGCGCCCCGGTTGGTGAGGGCGAGGGTGTGCTTGGTGGAGATCCGGGCGGGGCCGCTGCCGTACCCCTTGGTGAATCCGGCGCGGTCGATCAGCCAGGCCGCCGAGGTCTTGGTACGGCCGTCCTCGGCGGGGAACGCCGGGGGCGTCACGTCCGGGCCGAGGTGCTCGCGGACCCGGCCGAGGAAGTCCTGGAAGGCCGCCGGGTCGAGGATCGGGTTGGTGAAGAAGGACCCGGCCGACCAGGTGTCGTGGTCCTCGGGGTCGAGCACCATGCCCTTGCCGGCGCGGAGCTTCAGCACGGTTTCCCGGGCCGCCGCGGCGGGAACGCGCTCGCCCTGCTCGACGCCCATCGCCCTGGCCGTCTCGGGGTACTTGAGGGGCGCGGAAAGCCCGGCGGCCTCTTCCAGCTCGAATCGGACACGGAGCACGACGAAGCGATCGGGTTCCGCCTTGAAGCGGCTGTGCCGGTACGAGAACGAGCACTCCGTGTTCGGAATCGTCACCGTCTCCTCGGTGCGCCGGTCGTAGGCGACGACCTCCGTGATGGTGGAGGACACCTCCTGTCCGTACGCGCCGACGTTCTGGATGGGTGTCGCGCCCGCGGATCCGGGGATGCCCGCCAGGCACTCGATGCCCGCGAGGCCCGCCTCGACGGTCCGGGCGACGGCGTCGGTCCACACTTCTCCGGCCGCCAGCTCCAGGGACGTACCCGAGAGGGCGAAGCCCTTCGTGGCGATCCGCAGGGCGGTGCCGTCGAAGCCCTTGTCCCCGATGACCAGGTTGGAGCCGCCGCCGATCACCAGCAGCGGGGTGCCGCTCGCGTCGGCCTCGCGCACGGCGGAGACCACCTCGGCGTCGGTCGTGGCGGTCAGCAGCCGGGCGGCGGGGCCGCCGAGCCGGAAGGTGGTCAGGGGGGCGAGGGGGGCGTCGTGGAGTTCCTGCACGGGGACAAGAGTACGGTCCGTGGGCCCCCCCCCCGGGGGGGGGCCCCCCCCCCCGGCCCACAGACGGCTCAGGTGAGAGGAGGGGAGCCCCTCTGACCTGCGGCGGTCCTAGATGTCGAAGTACAGCTCGAACTCGTGCGGGTGCGGCCGCAGCTGGATCGGGGCGATCTCGTTCGTGCGCTTGTAGTCGATCCACGTCTCGATCAGGTCCGACGTGAAGACGCCGCCCGCCTGGAGGTACTCGTTGTCCGCCTCCAGGGCGTCGAGCACGGCCGGGAGGGAGGTCGGGACCTGCTGGACGTTGGCGTGCTCCTCGGGAGCCAGCTCGTAGAGGTCCTTGTCGATCGGCTCGGCCGGCTCGATCTTGTTCTTCACGCCGTCCAGGCCCGCCATCAGCAGCGCGGAGAACGCGAGGTAGGGGTTCGAGGACGGGTCCGGGGCGCGGAACTCGACGCGCTTGGCCTTCGGGTTCGAGCCGGTGATCGGGATGCGCATCGCGGCGGAGCGGTTGCGCTGCGAGTACACCATGTTGACCGGGGCCTCGAAGCCGGGGACCAGGCGGTGGTAGGAGTTCACCGTCGGGTTGGTGAACGCCAGCAGCGACGGGGCGTGCTTCAGGATGCCGCCGATGTAGTAGCGGGCCATGTCCGAGAGGCCGGCGTAACCCTGCTCGTCGTAGAAGAGCGGCGAGCCGCCCTGCCACAGCGACTGGTGGACGTGCATGCCCGAGCCGTTGTCGCCGAAGATCGGCTTCGGCATGAAGGTCGCGGTCTTGCCGTTGCGCCAGGCGACGTTCTTCACGATGTACTTGAAGAGCATCAGGTCGTCGGCCGCGGCGAGCAGCGTGTTGAACTTGTAGTTGATCTCGGCCTGGCCGGCTGTGCCGACCTCGTGGTGCTGGCGCTCGACCTGGAGGCCGTTCTTGTCCAGCTCCAGGGAGATCTCGGCACGCAGGTCGGCGAAGTGGTCCACCGGCGGGGCCGGGAAGTAGCCGCCCTTGTAGCGGACCTTGTAGCCGCGGTTGTTCTCGACCGCACCGGTGTTCCAGGCGCCGGCCTCGGAGTCGATGTGGTAAAAGCTCTCGTTCGCCGACGTCTGGAAGCGGACGTTGTCGAAGACGTAGAACTCGGCCTCGGGGCCGAAGTACGCGGTGTCCGCGATGCCGGTCGAGGCGAGGTAGGCCTCGGCCTTCTTGGCGATGTTGCGCGGGTCACGGCTGTACTGCTCGCCCGTGATCGGGTCGTGGATGAAGAAGTTGATGTTGACGGTCTTGTCGCGGCGGAAGGGGTCCACCCGAGCCGTCGACAGGTCCGCGCGCAGCGCCATGTCCGACTCGTGGATGGCCTGGAAGCCGCGGATCGACGAACCGTCGAAGGCCAGTTCCTCGGCCGGGTCGAAGGTCGCTGCCGGGATCGTGAAGTGCTGCATCACCCCGGGCAGGTCGCAGAACCGGACATCGATGAACTTGACGTCGTTGTCCGCTACGTACTTCTGCACTTCGTCGGCGTTCTGGAACATCCAACTCCTCCTACTCCCGGCCCGGGAGGGACGGGGTTGTAGCTCATGGTGCGGCCAGTGCGGTGGCACACGCTGGACCCGACCATAGGCAGGCTCGATTTCTCAAGCGTGACCCATTTGTTTCGCCCAAGTTAACCGGGGCGGTGGTGGGCGGCATCTCAGCGGCTGTCTCCGCGCGGCTGTTTCCGTGCCCCGCCCGGCCGGAGCCAAACCCCGGCACAGTACCGTGGACGGGTGGACAACAGGCAAGCAATCGGATCGTGGCTCTCGGGGCCCCGCGCGGCCGCCGAGGAGATGGGCGCCGACTTCGGCTACCGGGGCAAGGGCCTCGGGCTGCCCGAGGAGGGCCCCGGCTCGGTCGCGCCGCTCGGCAGGCGCTTCGGGGCCCTCTTCATCGACTGGACGCTCTGCATGCTGATCGCATACGGGCTCCTCGCTCGCGGTGACCAGCAGGCGGCGGGGAACTGGGCTCTCGGGGTCTTCCTCGTGCTGAGCCTGCTGACCGTCGGGACGATCGGCTGCACGCCCGGGAAGCGCCTGCTGGGCGTACGCGTGGTCGCCGACGACGGCCGGCGGCTCGGGTTCGTACGGGTGATCGTGCGGACCGTGCTGCTGCTGCTCGTCATCCCCGCGCTGGTCTGGGACCGCGACGGGCGCGGACTGCACGACCGGCTGTCGCGATCCGTTCAGGTGCGGATGTGACAGGTGCGGGTGTGACAGCAGGTGCCGGTGTGACAGGTCCGCGTGTGAGCTCGCTCCGTACGGCGTGAGGGCGGCGTGACCTCCCCGGTACGGACATGAGGAACGGGGCGGCCCCGGGACCTTTCACCGGTCCGGGGCCGCCCCGTTTCGCGTAGGTAGCGGTCAGCGCATCTTTCCGCCGCGCGGCATCCGCATGCCCTTGGGCATCGGGCCCTTCGGCAGCGGCATGTTGCTCATCAGGTCGCCCATCGCGCGCAGCCGGTCGTTGGTTGTGGTCACCTGCGGGCCGGTCAGGACGCGGGGAAGCTTCAGCATCTTGGTGCGGACCTTCTTCAGGGGCACCTGGCCCTCGCCGTTGCCGACGATGATGTCGTGCACCGGCACGTCCACCACGATGCGGGCCATCTTCTTCTTCTCGGACGCCAGCAGGCCCTTCAGCCGGTTCGGGTTGCCCTCGGCCACCAGGACGATGCCGGCCTTGCCGACCGACCGGTGGACGACGTCCTGGCTGCGGTTCATCGCCACCGCCGGGGTGGTGGTCCAGCCGCGTCCGATCCGGTCCAGGACGGCGGCCGCCGCTCCGGGCTGGCCCTCCATCTGTCCGAAGGCCGCCCGCTCGGCGCGTCGGCCGAAGATGATCGCCATCGCGAGGACGGCCAGGACGAAGCCCAGGATGCCCAGATAGACCGGGTGTCCGACCGCGAAGCCGATGCCGAGGAGGACACCGAACGTGAGGATTCCGACACCCGCGACGACAAGACCGATCTTGCTGTCGGTCCGCCTGGTCATCTTGTAGGTCAGGGCGATCTGCTTGAGTCGCCCCGCGTTCTCGGCGCTGTCCGCGCCTTCAGTTTTTGCCTTCCTCGCCATGTACCGAAGTTTACGTGGCGAGGAAGCGACCTAGGAACGTGGGAGCGACCTGGGAACGTGGCAGCGACCCGGGAGCGTGGCTGCTACCTAGGAACGGTGGTCGGCCACGGCTTCCAGGACGTGCTGGGCGTCCACCCGGTCCTTGGCGCGGCGGCGGTCCTCCAGGACGGCCGTCCAGGCGTTGCGACGGGCGGTGCGCTGGCCGCTGCTCAGCAGCAGCGACTCGACGGCGCGCAGGGCGGTGGTGACGGACGGAAGGGCGTGGGCGCGGACCGGTGCGGCCTGCATCGTGGTGTTCCCCCTCGGAATGGATGCGCCCCGGAGGCGCGGATGAGTACGGGAAGCAGTGACGGCGGCGGCTGCTGGAGTCGCTGCCGCACGTGTACCTAGGGTCACTGCTCGGTGTTACCAGCGCATGACCGGGCGGTCAAACACCAATGAAGCCTTGATTCCGGCGCCGCGCACGTCGAAGCGGTCCGTACGCGCCCCTCACCTGCGGGGAGCGCTCGGACCGCTTCGGTTACGCGGTTACTGCTCGGTAGCTTCTCGTGAGCGGATTCACACGGCGGGTGCGGCCTGGACGCTCCCGGCGGCGACGCCGCGCGCCTCCATCGCCTGCTGGAAGAGACGGCCCGCGCGGTACGAGGACCGCACCAGCGGACCCGACATCACGCCGGAGTAGCCGATCGCGTCGGCCTCGTCCTTCAGCTCGACGAACTCGTGCGGCTTCACCCAGCGCTCGACCGGGTGGTGCCGTACGGAGGGGCGCAGGTACTGCGTGATCGTGATGAGCTCGCAACCCGCGTCGTACAGGTCCTGGAGCGCCTCGCTGACTTCCTCGCGGGTCTCGCCCATGCCGAGGATCAGGTTCGACTTGGTGATCAGACCGGCCTCGCGGGCCCGGGTGATGACCTCGAGGGACCGCTCGTAACGGAAACCGGGGCGGATCCGCTTGAAGATCCGCGGCACGGTCTCCACGTTGTGCGCGAGCACCTCGGGGCGCGAGGAGAAGACCTCGGCGAGCTGCTCGGGCTCCGCGTTGAAGTCGGGGATCAGCAGCTCGACCTTGGTCGCGCCGGCCTCCCGCTCCGCGGTGAGCGCGTGGATCTGGCGGACGGTCTCCGCGTACAGCCAGGCGCCGCCGTCCTCCAGGTCGTCGCGGGCGACGCCGGTGATGGTGGCGTAGTTCAGGTCCATCGTGACGACGGACTCGCCGACGCGGCGGGGCTCGTCACGGTCCAGGGCCTGCGGCTTGCCCGTGTCGATCTGGCAGAAGTCGCAGCGCCGGGTGCACTGGTCGCCGCCGATGAGGAAGGTGGCCTCGCGGTCCTCCCAGCACTCGAAGATGTTGGGACAGCCCGCCTCCTGGCAGACCGTGTGCAGCCCTTCGCCCTTCACCAGCTGCTGGAGCTGCTTGTACTCGGGGCCCATCTTCGCCCGCGTTTTGATCCACTCGGGCTTGCGCTCGATGGGGGTCTGGCTGTTCCGGACCTCCAGGCGCAGCATCTTGCGCCCGTCGGGTGCGACAGCGGACACTCCGGCTCCCCTTTGCTCTCTGCTGCGTTGGATTCGCGTCGGTTTCGCGTGGGATGCGCGAGCGATGCGCGAGGGATTCGCTTTGGATTCTTCGGCCATCCCCAGGGTACGCCCCTACATCGAACGGCCATGCGTCTGGCCAACCTGTGGCCGACGGGGCCTATTCCCCGGCTGGGCTACTGACCGGTAGGGCCATGGCTCCTCACGCCGGGGCCGACGCCTTCGGCCGCTCGACCTCGCGCGGCGCGAGATCCGCGTGCTCCAGGATGTCCCGCAGGTGCTTCTCGACGACCGGCAGCACCTCCTCGATCGTGATCTCCCGGCCCAGCTCGTTGGAGAGGGACGTGACCCCGGCGTCCCGGATGCCGCACGGCACGATCCGGTCGAACCAGGTGTTGTCCGGGTTCACGTTGATCGCGAAGCCGTGCATCGTGACGCCCTTGGCGACCCGGATCCCGATCGCGGCCAGCTTGCGGTCCTCGCGGCGCTGGCCCGCGTTGGACGGGGCGTACTCCGGGCCGTTCAGCCGGGGGTCGAACTCCTCGTCCTGGAGTCTCGGGTCGAAGTCCAGCGAGAGCCCGCCCAGTGCCTGGCGCTGCTCGACCGGGTCGCCGAGCACCCAGACCCCGCTGCGGCCCTCGACGCGGGAGGTCTCCACGCCGAAGTCGGCCGCCGTGCGGATCAGCGCGTCCTCCAGCCGGCGCACGTGCGCCACGACGTCGACCGGACGCGGCAGCTTCTGGATCGGGTAGCCGACGAGCTGGCCGGGACCGTGCCAGGTGATCTTCCCACCCCGGTCCACGTCGATGACGGGGGTGCCGTCCAGCGGGCGTTCGCTGTCCGCCGTGCGGCGTCCCGCCGTGTAGACGGGCGGATGTTCCAGGAGCAGACAGGTGTCCGGTACCCGGTCCTCGAACCGGTCCGCGTGCACCTCGCGCTGCTTCTGCCAGGCCTCCGTGTACTCGACGGCCTGTTCGCCGAAGCCCAGACGGACGAACCGCAGCTCGCTCACCGATGCCTCCCTCTGTGGGCCCCGCATGGCCGGAGGGGTGTCCCCGGGATGACGGTGCCCTGCACTGATCGCGCCCGCATCCACTGTACGACCGTCGCCCGAACGGCCCCCCGGCAGGTGGAACGGCCGCTTCCCGCGGACGCCGGCGTCGCATTCATGTGTCGGGCGTTTCCGTCAGCTCCGTCCGGAATCCTCACACGATCGGATGAACGTGGAGCAAAGGGTGGCTCTGACCGCCCCGGTGGCCGCTAAATTCGCGCCGTTCCCATGAGGGCTGCCCGTCCGGCCCCGAAGGCAGGAGACCGTACAGCTGATGTCGGAACGACCCCCGCAGCGCACGCCCAACCGCCGCCTCGCCTCGCTCATCGCGGAAGCCGGGTTCTCGCACGCCGGCCTGGCCCGCCGGGTCGATCAGCTCGGCCTCGAACACGGCCTCGACCTGCGGTACGACAAGACCTCGGTCACCCGCTGGCTGCGGGGGCAGCAGCCGCGCGGCACCACCCCCGCGCTGATCGCCGAGGTGTTCACCCGGCGGCTCGGACGGCGGCTCTCCGCGCAGGACCTCGGGCTCGACGCCTGCGCACCCGTCTACGCGGGGCTGGAGTTCGCGGCCACCCCCACCGAGGCCGTCGACATCGTCAGCGGTCTCTGGCGCAAGGACTCGGGCACGCACACGGAGCTGCGCAAGATCGCCTTCACACCCGCCGGTCTCGTCGTCCCCAGCCGTGACTGGCTGATCGGCCGGGCCGACGAATGGGTGGCCAGGGACGGCGGGGCCGCCCGCCGGGCCGGGGGCGAGGCCGGGGCCCCGGCAGCGGGTCGTACGGACGGGGCGCCGCGCACCGAGGCCCGGATCCTGCCGCGCCCGCCCGCCGGACCGCAGCGGCCCACGCCCCCGGGCCCGGCCGCCACGCATCCGCCCGCCGCGCACCCGCCCGCGACGCACCCGTCCGCCGCCGGGACGCACCCCGGGACCGGGGTGCTGCCCGTGGTCCCGCGCCAGCGCCGGACGGACCGCGGCCCCGGGCAGCGGGTCGGCAGCGGGGACATCGCCGCGCTGCGCTCGGTCGGCGAGCTCTTCCGCACCCTCGACCACGCGTACGGCGGCGGCCACGCCCGGCAGGCCCTCGTGCGGTATCTGGAGCACGAGGCCGAACCGATGCTCCGGGGCACGTACGGCGAGACCACCGGGCGGCGGCTGTTCGCCGCGGTCGCCGACCTGACCCGGCTGGCCGGGTGGACCTCGTACGACATCGCCGCCCACGGCCTCGCCCAGCGGTACTTCGTCCAGGCGCTGCGGCTCGCCCAGGCCGCCGGGGACCGGGGCTACGGCGCCTACGTGCTGATCACGATGAGCCGGCAGGCGGTCTACCTCGGGCACGGCAGGGAGGCCGTCCAGCTCGCCCGCGTCGCCCAGCAGGGCGTCGGCTCGGCCGCCCCGCCCCTCGTCCAGGCACTGCTGCACGCGGTCGAGGCGCGCGGCCACGGGGTGCTCGGCGAGGCGCGCTCCTGCACCGCCGCCCTGACCCGGGCCGAACACGCCCTGGAGACCGCGCGCCCCGGCGACGAGGTGCCGCACTGGGCCCGCGCCTTCGACGAGGCGCAGCTCGCCGACGAGCTGGGCCACTGCCACCGCGACCTCCTGCAGTGGCGGGCCGCCGCCCAGCACGCCGAGCGCTCGCTCCAGTTGTGCGCCCCGGCGTACGCCCGCAGCAGGCTGTTCTGCCGGGTGGTCCTCGCCTCGGCCCGCCTCGGACTCGGCGAGCTGGAGCAGGCCTGCCAGCTGGGCGCGGAGGCGGCCCAGCAGGCGGCCGAGATGCGCTCGGTGCGCGCCACGGAGTACGTCCGCGCCTTCGAGCGCAGCCTGGAGCCCTACCGGGACGCGGTCGCCGTACGCGGCTACCGCGACCGGGTCGCCGCCCTCGGCTGACCGCGGGGCACGGGGACCGGCCCTGGGCTCACGCCGCCTCCGGCAGGCCCGGCTTTCCCTCGTGCGCGCCCCGGACGCCCAGGTCGGTGAGGATCGCCCCGGCCGCCCGGCGTCCCGAGTGCAGCGCGCCCTGGACCGTGCTCGTGTCGCGGTGGTCGCCGCACACGTACAGCCCGGCCAGCACCCGCACCGGCCGGCGCGGATCGTGCGGGGCCGCCATCGCGGGCACCGCCTCCGGGTCGTGATGGGCCGCCAGCAGCTCCCAGCCGTCCGTCGGTACGCCGTACAGCGCCGCCAGATGCGCCCGCACCGAGCGGTCCAGATCCGGCGGCGGCGTCCCGAGCACCGTCGAGGTGATCAGCGCCCGGCCCGCCGGCGCGCGCGAGGGGTCGACCTCGCTCATCACCGCGGTGTACGCCACCGGGCCCGACCGGTCGCCGTCCAGCACCAGCGACCTGCCCGTCGGCGGCGGGGCGGGGGCGGTGTGGTGAAGGACCGTCACCGGGCGGAAGGACGGCACCCGCAGCCCGGGCAGCAGCTCGGCCGCCGCCCCCGCGCCGGTCGCCAGGAGCAGGGAGCGGCACCCCAGTTCACCGTGCTCCTTGGTGTGCACGGAGGTGATGTCGGCGGCCGTCACATGCACCCCGGTCCGGACCGTGCCCGGCGGCAGCGAGGCCGCCAGCAGCTCCGGCAGCGCGGCCGACCCGCCCGCCGGTACGCACAGGCCGCCGCGTGCGTAGTCCCGCAGCGCGAAGTCGGCGGACCGGCTCGACGTGGTGAGGGCGGGATCGCTGAGCAGTGCGGAGAGCAGCGGGCGCAGGACGCCGTCCACCGTGCGGCCGGGCAGTCCGACCGCGGCCAAGGCGTCGGCCGCCGTCCGCTCCGGGCGGGCCAGCAGCCGGGCCTCCGGCGTGAGGGCCAGCCGGTGCAGCGCCGCGCCCAGCCGGGCCCGGTCGATCGCGCCGGTCACCGCGCCGCCCCGGCCGCCGCCGCGCGCCGGGGCGCCGGGCTCCTGCCCGTACGCGCCTTGCGCCGCCCCGGAAGCCCCGGAAGCGCCGGAGGCGCCGGAAGTCCCGGAAGCCCAAGGCGCGCCGGAAGCCCGGGGCGCGCGGGGAGTGCGGGAGGTGCGGTGGCCCCAGGGGGCGCTCGATCGGGTGCGTGCTGCCTTGAGTGCGCCCCTCGCGCTCCGTATGTCGCCGGTGAGCTGGCGGCGGCCCTCGCTGTGCACCAGGACCCCCGGCGCGAACTCCCGCAGCTCCGGAGCGCCGAGCCCCGGAGTGCCGGTCAGCTCGGGCCAGGCGGCGCAGAGCAGCGGGCCGAGCCGGTCGAGCCGGAACCCGTCCACCTCGTCGGTGGCGAGCCTACCGCCCACCCGGGGCGCGGCCTCCAGAACACTGACGCCGAGCCCCGCGCGGGTCAGCAGGTGGGCCGCTGACAGGCCGGCCACTCCGGCCCCGATGATGATCACGTCTGCGTGGTGTGCCGTGCTGCGCACGTGCCCCTCCCCGAGTCGGTGCGACTGGTGGGGGGTTCTTGCCCCCAACAGGTCCCCGGAAAGCCGGAGTTCGCATCGAGGCTAGGAGGATGGCTGATACTGGGTCAGACGCGCGTGCCGGGGAGCACCGGGGCACGGGGTCGCACACGCCCCGCCAGGCCCCGCCCGGCGGTCACCGGACCCTCAGCGCAGTGCCGCGCGGATCGCCCCGTCGATGCCGGGGAAGGCGAACGAGAAGCCGGAGTCCAGCAGCTTCCCCGGGATCACCCGCTGGCTGCCCAGCACGTCCTCCGCGAACTCCCCGAGCGCCAGCCGCAGCGCGGGCGCCGGCGCGGGGAACAGCGTCGGGCGGCCCAGCACCCGGCCCATCGCGGCGGTCACCTCGGCGTTGGTGACCGGCTCCGGCCCGGTCAGGTTCACCGGCCCGGTCAGCGACTCCGTGTCCAGGATGTGGCGCAGCGCCGCGACATGGTCGTGCAGCGCGATGAAGCTCCAGTACTGCCGGCCGTTGCCCAGCTTCCCGCCCAGCCCCGCCTTGAACAGCGGGAAGAGCCGTCCCCAGGCACCGCCCTCGCGGCTGACGACCAGTCCGGTCCGGGCGTGGACGGTGCGCACGCCCGCTTCCTCGGCGGCGGCGGTGGCCGCCTCCCACTCCTCGCAGACCGAGGGCAGGAACCCGTCCCCGGGCGGGGCGCCCTCGTCCACCGGGCGGTCCCCGGTGTCGCCGTAGAAGCCGATGGCGGACCCGGAGAGCAGCACCCGGGGCGGAGTGTCGAGCGAGGCCACGGCATCGGCGACGGCCGCGGTGCCCAGCACCCGGCTGTCGCGGATCTCCCGCTTGTAGGCGTCGGTCCAGCGGTGGTCGCCCACCCCGGCCCCGGCCAGGTGCACGACGGCGTCGCAGCCGACGAGCCCGGCCACGTCCACGTAACCCCGCTTGGGGTCCCACTCGACCTCGTCGCCGGTTCTGGCGGGCCGGCGCACCAGGCGGGCCACCTCGTGCCCGTCGGCGCGCAGCGAGCGCACCAGCGCCGCTCCGATGAGTCCGGACGATCCGCTGACGGCGATACGGGAACTCGGCATGGGGTCATCCTGCCCCATGAAAGGCCTCGGACACCGGGAACACCGCGTGACACAGTGACCCCATGGACGCACTCACCCTCCGCCCCGTCCGCCCCGCCGTGTCGGCCGACGACGCCGAGCTCGCCGAGCTCGACCGGTCCACCTGGTCGACGCTGCACGCGGTCCTGCCGAAGCCGGCGCCTCCGTACGAGCCGTTCTTCGACGAGGGGCACCCGCCGGAGGGCATCCTCGTGGCGGAGGCGGCGCCGGGGACGGCGGGCGGCGCGCCGCGGATCGCCGGGTACATCCGCCTCGTCCCGCCCACCCCGCTCGCCTCCAACGCCCACGTCCGCCAGATACGGGGTCTCGCCGTGGCGACCTGGGCGCGCGGGGCCGGTGTGGGGCGGACCCTGCTGCGGGGCGCGTTCGCCGAGGCCCGCAGCCAGGGCGTCAACCGGATCACCCTGCGGGTGCTCGCGCACAACGACCCCGCCCGCGCGCTGTACGTCTCCGAGGGCTTCGCCGTCGAAGGGGTGCTGCCCGGGGAGTTCTTCCTGAACGGGCGTTACGTCGACGACGTCCTTATGGGCCGCTCGCTCGGCCCCGCCTGACGGTGCGGAGGGTCACCGGGGCCCGAAACGGTCCCACAGCTCGGGGAAGCGGGCGGCGAGCGCCTCCTCGTCCTCGAAGTCGACCGGGGTGCCCAGCGGCTCGGCGGGCTGCGGCGGCAGCCCCAGATCCGGCGCGACCACGCCGGTGAGCTGCTCGTACGCCTCGTCGGCCGCGTAGCCCAGGTCCTCGCCGTCCCCGTCGATCTCCTCGTCGAATTCCTCCAGCAGTTCCGCCAGGCCGTCCGGATCGTGCAGCGCCCCCTCGAAGACCTCCCGGCCCTGGCCGATCAGCCAGCAGCGGAAGTAGTCGAACGCGTCGTCGCTCGCCCCGCCCAGCAGCACGGCCGCCGCGCCCCACAGGTCCCAGGCGTAGGCGCGGTTGTAGCGGGCCTCGAAGTGCCGGGCGAAGTCCAGCACGGAATCGGGATCGAGCTGCACCAGCCGTTCCACCAGCAGGTCGGCGTGGTCCTCGGGGTCGCCGTCGGCGGCCTCGCGGGTGCTGTCGATGATCTCCCAGAATTCCGTTTCGTCCATCACGGGTCCAGCATCCAGCCTGCCGGGGGCTCCCGCACGCGCAGACACCGAATTGAAGCCTTTCAGCGATACAACTCGCGCAGGCGTTCGGCCGCTTCGGTGAACCGCACCCGCAGCTCCTCGGGCGCCACGACCTCCAACTCGGGTCCCAGCGCCAGCAGCTGGCCATACGCCACGTCCAGCGATTCCACCGGCAGCGTGACCGTGCGCCGGCCGTCGGCGCCCGGCTCCGAGGCCTCCGCGAGCGCCGCCGCGGCCGCCGCCCGGTCACCCGTGTACGCGAG
The DNA here is from genome assembly GCF_042718715.1 of Streptomyces sp. NPDC058576. NCBI lineage: Bacteria > Bacillati > Actinomycetota > Actinomycetes > Kitasatosporales > Streptomycetaceae > Streptomyces > Streptomyces sp. NPDC058576. Next base: position 245,942 of record NZ_JBHXPF010000004.1, read on the forward strand.
CATCCGCGCCCCGCGCCCGGACACCCGTACGGTCACCTCCGTACGCAACAGGGACCGGGCGAAGCCGGCGGCCCGCTCCTCCCAGAATCCGGGCAGGTCGAACGCCTCGTCCCGCTCGAAGCGCTCCTCGGCCGCCTCCACGGCGGTGAAGCGGTCGATCCGGTAGACCCGGAAGTCCTCGCCCGCCCGGGCGCAGAGGTACCAGACCCCGGCCTTGAGGACGAGACCGTACGGAGCGAGCTCCCGCGCCACCTCCGTACCGTCCTGTTCGCGGCCGCCGCCCCTGCGGTAGCGGACCCGCAAGCGCCGGTCGTCCCAGACCGCGTCGGCGATCGCGGGCAGCAGTTCGGGGGTCTCCGGCTCGTGGTACCAGGACGGGGCGTCCAGGTGGAAGCGGCGGGCGGCGGAGGAGGAGGCGTCGCGCAGGGAGGGCAGCAGCGCCGCCGACACCTTGAGGCGCGCGGCCGACGCCGCGTCCTCCAGGCCCATCTCGCGCAGCGCGGCGGGCAGCCCGGAGAGGAACAGCGCCTCCGCCTCGTCCCGGGCGAGACCGGTCAGCCGGGTGCGGTACCCGCCGACGAGCCGGTAGCCGCCGGCCCGGCCGCGCTCCGCGTACACCGGGACGCCCGCGTCGGACAGCGCCTGCGCGTCCCGGGTGACCGTACGCTCCGACACCTCCAGCTCGGCCGCCAGCTCGGCGGCCGTCATCGCGGGGCGGGCCTGCAGGAGCAGCACCATCTTGATCAGCCGGGCAGCGCGCATGGGCCCATTGTGACGGCAGCGGAGCCCCCCCCCCCCGACAGCGCTTGCGCCGGGGCGGAAGCGCTGTCGGGCACTTCCGCCCCGGTGACCGGGGGTCAGGTCGGGCTGACGGCTCAGATGCCGTAGCGCTCCCGGGCCTCCTTGACCGCCGAGGCCGGCACCTCGCCGCGCTTGGCGAGCTGGGCCAGCGAGGCCACGACGATCGACTGCGCGTCGACGCCGAAGTGGCGGCGGGCCGCCTCGCGGGTGTCGGAGAGGCCGAAGCCGTCCGTGCCGAGCGAGGACCAGTCCTGCTCCACCCACTGGCTGATCTGGTCCGGGACCTGACGCATCCAGTCGCTGACCGCGAGCACCGGGCCGGGCGCGCCGGAGAGCGCCTGCGTCACGTACGGCACCTGCACCTCACCGCGGAGCAGCGCCTCGTCGGCCTCCAGCGCGTCGCGGCGCAGCTCGCCCCACGAGGTGGCGGACCAGACGTCGGCCGTGACGCCCCAGTCGGCGGCCAGCAGCTCCTGGGCCTCCAGGGCCCAGTGGATCGCCGTACCCGAGGAGAGGAGCTGGATGCGCGGCGCGTCCGCCTTCGCGGGCGTGCCCTCCTTGAAGCGGTACAGGCCCTTGACGATGCCCTCCTCGACGCCCTCGGGCATCGCGGGCTGGGGCTTCGGCTCGTTGTAGACCGTCAGGTAGTAGAAGACGTCCTCGGCGTCGGGGCCGTACATCCTCCGCAGACCGTCCTTGACGATCACCGCGACCTCGTACGCGAACGCCGGGTCGTAGTTGAGCGAGGCCGGGTTGGTGGCCGCGATCAGGTGCGAGTGGCCGTCCGCGTGCTGGAGGCCCTCACCCGTCAGGGTCGTACGGCCCGCCGTGGCGCCGACGATGAAGCCCTTGCCGAGCTGGTCGGCGAGCTGCCACATCTGGTCGCCGGTCCGCTGCCAGCCGAACATCGAGTAGAAGATGTAGAACGGGATCATCGTCTCGCCGTGCGTCGCGTACGACGTGGCGGCGGCGATGAAGTCGGCCATGGCCCCGGCCTCGGTGATCCCCTCGTTGAGGATCTGGCCGTCCTTGGCTTCCTTGTAGTACATCAGCTGGTCGCGGTCGACCGGGTCGTACGTCTGGCCCAGCGGCGAGTAGATGCCGGCCGACGGGAACAGCGACTCCATACCGAAGGTACGGGCCTCGTCCGGGACGATCGGCACCCAGCGCTTGCCGGTCTCCTTGTCCCGCATCAGGTCCTTCACCAGGCGGACGAACGCCATGGTGGTGGCCATCTCCTGCTTGCCGGACCCCTTGTACAGGGCCTTGAACGCGCGCTCCTCGGGCTGCGGCAGCGGCGCGGAGGCGTGCATCCGGCGAGCGGGAGCGGGGCCGCCGAGGGCGGCGCGGCGCTCCTGGAGGTAGCGGACCTCGGGGGAGTCGGCGCCCGGGTGGCCGTAGGGGACGAGACCGTCCTCGAAGGCGCTGTCGGGGATCGGGAGGCCGAGCAGCTCGCGCATGCCCTTGAACTCGTCGATCGACAGCTTCTTCATCTGGTGGTTGGCGTTCTTGGACTCGAAGCCCTTGCCGAGCGTGTAGCCCTTGACCGTCTGGGCCAGGATCACGGTCGGCGCGCCCTTGTGCTCCACGGCCGCCCGGTATGCCGCGTAGACCTTGCGGGCCTCGTGGCCGCCGCGCGAGGTGTAGAAACACTCGCCGATCTTCGCGTCGGTGAGCAGCTTCGCCAGCTCGGCGAGCGCGGGCTCGGCGCCGAAGAAGTGCTCGCGGATGTAGGCGACGTCGCGGGTGGCGTACGTCTGGAACTGGGCGTCCGGGACCTCGCGCAGGCGGCGCAGCAGCGCGCCCGTGGTGTCCAGCTGGAACAGCTCGTCCCAGGCGTTGCCCCAGAGCGTCTTGACGACGTTCCAGCCGGCCCCGCGGAACTGCGCCTCCAGCTCCTGGACCACGCGGAAGTTGGCGCGGACCGGGCCGTCGAGGCGCTGCAGGTTGCAGTTGATGACGAAGGTCAGGTTGTCGAGCTGCTCACGGGCCGCCAGCGCGAGGGCGGCGGTCGACTCGGGCTCGTCCATCTCGCCGTCGCCCAGGAAGGCCCAGACGTGCGAGTTGGCGGTGTCCTTGATGGAACGGTTGGCCAGATAGCGGTTGAAGCGCGCCTGGTAGATGGCCGAGAGCGGGCCGAGGCCCATCGACACGGTGGGGAACTCCCACAGCCAGGGCAGCCGCCGCGGGTGCGGGTAGGAGGGCAGGCCCTCGCCACCGGACTCCTGGCGGAAGTGGTCGAGCTGCTGCTCGCTGAGCCGGCCGTCGAGGAAGGCGCGGGCGTAGATGCCGGGGGAGGCGTGGCCCTGGATGTAGAGCTGGTCGCCGGAGCCGTCCCCCTCCTTGCCGCGGAAGAAGTGGTTGAAGCCGGTCTCGTAGAGCCAGGCCGCCGAGGCGAAGGTGGCGATGTGGCCGCCGACCCCGAACCGCGAACCACGGGTGACCATCGCGGCCGCGTTCCAGCGGTTCCACGCGGTGATCCTCGACTCGATCTCCAGGTCGCCGTCGAACGCGGGCTCGGCGGCGGTCGGGATGGTGTTGACGTAATCGGTCTCCAGCAGCTTGGGCAGCGCGAGACCGGCGCCCTCGGCGTGCTGCAGCGAGCGGCGCATCAGGTACGCGGCACGGTGCGGGCCGGCAGCCTTGGTGACGGCGTCCAGGGAGGCCGCCCATTCGGCGGTCTCCTCGGGGTCACGGTCCGGGAGCTGGTCGAGCTCGCTCGGAAGCTTTCCTACGGGGTCGGTCATGATCGCCGCCTTCCGGAGAGGAGGGGGGTGGAGAAGGCTCTATCTGGCAGGACAGAGCGATGGGGCCGGTGGGCCCGCGAAATGAACTGTAAGACGCTGATCGATGATCGATCAAAGGATTGAAGGCAAAACTTCTCGATACGAAGAAAAGTGGCATGGGGTGCCTCGAAACAGGGCACGGAGTGACGCGAAATAGCGCGCAAAAAGGGCGCTGACCTGCACGGACGAGCAGGTCGCACATCAGATGATCGGAGCTCGCGGAAGCGGTCAGGCCCGGGGCGCGCAGCCCAGCACATGGGCCTTCACCAGGGCGCCGATCTGCGGGTCCCCCGCGAGGAAGGCGTCGATGAGCGTCTGGTGCTCCTCCGCGTACGACTTCTGCACCGTGCCCAGCCAGCGGATCGACAGGGCCGTGAACACCTCGATGCCCAGCCCCTCCCAGGTGTGCAGCAGCACCGCGTTCCCGGCGGCCCGGACCAGCTCCCGGTGGAAGCCGACCGTGTGCCGCACCTGCGCCTCCCCGTCGGCCAGCCGGTCCGCCTCGTACAGCGCGGCCACGTGCGGGGCCAGCGCCGAGCAGTCCTGGCCGAGCCGGGGGGCCGCCAGCTCGGCCGCGATCTGCTCCAGGCCGGCCCGGACCGGGTAGCTCTCCTCCAGGTCGGCGGCGGTGAGATTGCGGACCCGGACGCCCTTGTTGGGGGCCGACTCGATCAGCCGGAGCGTCTCCAGCTCGCGCAGCGCCTCGCGCACGGGCGTCTGGCTGACCTCCAGCTCGGTGGCGATGCGGCGCTCGACGATCCGCTCACCCGGCTTCCAGCGCCCGCTGACGATCCCCTCCACGATGTGCTCGCGGATCTGTTCGCGCAGCGAGTGGACGACGGGCGGGGTCATGAGGGGCTCCTTCAGGGCAGACCGGTGCTGCCTGCATCATCACGGGCGCGGCAGGTCGCTGGTGATGTTTAGACAATACGGCGGCGCCCCCGCCCGGATCAGTTCCGGACGGGGGCGCCGCTGGTGAGGCTGGTTACAGCCGGGGCGTTCAGAGGCCGAGCTCGACCTCGAACTCACCCGCCTCCAGGATCGCCTTGACCGAGGTCAGGTAGCGGGCGGCGTCCGCGCCGTCCACCAGACGGTGGTCGTAGGAGAGCGAGAGGTAGGTCATGTCGCGCACCGCGATGGTCTCGCCGAGGTCCGGGTGGTCGATGACCACCGGACGGCGGACCGTCGCGCCGATGCCCAGGATGGCGGCCTGGTTCGGCGGCACGATGACGGTGTCGAACAGGGCGCCGCGCGAACCGGTGTTGCTGATGGTGAAGGTGGCGCCGGACATGTCGTCCGGGGTGAGGCCGCCACCGCGCGCCTTGCCCGCGAGCTCCGCGGTCTTCTTGGAGATGCCGGCGATGTTCAGGTCGCCCGCACCCTTGATGACCGGGGTCATCAGACCCTTCTCCGCGTCCACGGCGATGCCGATGTTCTCCGCGTCGAAGTACGTGATGGTGCCCTCGTCCTCGTTGATCCGGGCGTTGATGACCGGGTGGGCCTTCAGCGCCTGGGCCGCCGCCTTCACGAAGAACGGCATCGGGGACAGCTTGACGCCCTCACGGGCGGCGAAGGAGGCCTTCGCCTGGTTGCGCAGCTTCATCAGCTTGGTGATGTCGACCTCGAGGACCGAGGTCAGCTGGGCCTGCGAGTGCAGCGCCTTCATCATGTTCTCGCCGATGACCTTGCGCATGCGGGTCATCTTGACCGTCTGACCGCGCAGCGGGGAGGCCTCCAGCTTCGGCGCCTTGGCGGCGGCCGGAGCCTGGGCGGGCGCCGGAGCGGCCGCGGCGGCCTTGGCGGCCTCCGCGGCGGCGACGACGTCCTGCTTGCGGATCCGGCCACCGACGCCGGTGCCCTTGACCGCGCTCAGGTCCACGTTGTTCTCGGACGCGAGCTTGCGGACCAGCGGCGTGACGTACGCGCCGTCGTCACCGGAGGGCGCGGCCGGAGCGGCCGGCGCCGGGGCGGCGGGCTGCGCCGGAGCCGGGGCCGGAGCGGCCGGAGCCGCCGGGGCCTGGGCGGCCGGGGCCGGAGCGGCGGGGGCGGCCGGAGCAGCCGGGGCCGGGGCGGGAGCCGCGGGGGCCTCCTGCTTGGGCTCCTCCTGCTTCGGGGCCTCCTGGGCCGGGGCGGCGGGCTGCGCCGGAGCGGCGGCCGGAGCCGCGCCCGGGGCACCGATAACGGCGAGCTTCGCGCCGACCTCGGCGGTCTCGTCCTCGCCGACCACGATCTCCAGCAGCACACCGGCGACCGGGGCGGGGATCTCGGTGTCGACCTTGTCCGTGGAGACCTCGAGCAGCGGCTCGTCCTCGGCCACCTCCTCGCCGACCTCCTTGAGCCAGCGGGTGACGGTGCCCTCGGTGACGCTCTCGCCGAGCGCCGGGAGGGTGACGTCGGTGCCCTCGGCGGAACCGCCGGAGGCGGCCGGAGCCTCGGCCGCGGGGGCCGGGGCGGCGGGCTGCTCGGCGGCGGGGGCCGGAGCCTCCTCGGCCGGAGCGGCGGGCTCCTCGGCAGCCGGAGCCGCGGCCTCTGCCGGAGCGCCGGAGCCGTCGTCGATGACGGCCAGCTCGGCGCCGACCTCGACGGTCTCGTCCTCGGCGACCTTGATGGACGACAGGACGCCGGACGCGGGGGCCGGGATCTCGGTGTCGACCTTGTCGGTCGAGACCTCGAGCAACGGCTCGTCGGCCTCGACGCGCTCGCCCTCGGCCTTCAGCCAACGGGTGACAGTGCCCTCGGTGACGCTCTCGCCGAGCGCCGGAAGGGTTACGGAAACCGACATGGTTTCAGTTGCTCCTTACGAAAATGCGGAAGTGGTCGGTCGTCGCGCCCGGGACCGGGGGATCAGTCGTGGGCGTGGAGAGGCTTGCCGGCCAGTGCCAGGTGAGCCTCGCCCATCGCCTCGTTCTGCGTCGGGTGTGCGTGGATGAGCTGGGCGACCTCGGCGGGCAGGGCCTCCCAGTTGTAGATCAGCTGGGCTTCGCCGACCTGCTCGCCCATCCGGTCGCCGACCATGTGGACGCCGACCACGGCACCGTCCTTGACCTGGACGAGCTTGATCTCGCCCGCGGTCTTCAGGATCCGGCTCTTGCCGTTGCCCGCGAGGTTGTACTTGAGGGCGACGACCTTGTCCGCGCCGTAGATCTCCTTGGCCTTGGCCTCGGTGATGCCGACGGAGGCGACCTCGGGGTGGCAGTACGTCACCTTGGGCACGCCGTCGTAGTCGATCGGGACGGTCTTGAGACCGGCCAGCCGCTCCGCCACCAGGATGCCCTCGGCGAAGCCGACGTGGGCGAGCTGGAGGGTCGGGACGAGGTCGCCCACGGCCGAGATCGTCGGGACGTTGGTCTGCATGTACTCGTCGACCAGGACATAGCCGCGGTCCATCGCGACGCCCTGCTCCTCGTAACCGAGGCCCTGCGAGACCGGGCCGCGGCCGATGGCGACGAGCAGCAGCTCCGCCTCGAAGGTCTTGCCGTCGGCGAGCGTCACGCGGACGCCGTCCTGCGTGTACTCGGCCTTGTCGAAGAAGGTGCCGAGGTTGAACTTGATGCCGCGCTTGCGGAACGCGCGCTCAAGAAGCTTGGAGCTGTTCTCGTCCTCGACCGGGACGAGGTGCTTGAGGCCCTCGACGATCGTGATCTCGGTGCCGAAGGACTTCCACGCCGAGGCGAACTCGACGCCGATGACGCCGCCGCCCAGCACGATCGCGGACTTCGGGACACGGTCCATCTTCAGCGCGTGGTCCGAGGAGATGATCCGGTTGCCGTCGATCTCCAGGCCGGGCAGCGACTTCGGCACGGAGCCGGTCGCCAGCAGCACGTGGCGGCCCTGGACGCGCTGGCCGTTCACGTCCACCGAGGTGGGGGAGGAGAGCTTGCCCTCGCCCTCGATGTAGTGGACCTTGCGCGAGGCGATGAGACCCTGGAGACCCTTGTACAGGCCCGCGATCACGTCGTCCTTGTACTTGTTGACGGCCTCCATGTCGATGCCCTCGAAGGTGGCCTTCACGCCGAACTGGGCCGACTCGCGGGCCTGGTCCGCGATCTCGCCCGCGTGCAGCAGCGCCTTCGTGGGGATGCAGCCGTTGTGCAGGCAGGTGCCGCCGACCTTGCCCTTCTCGATCAGGGCGACGTCCAGGCCCAGCTGCGCTCCGCGCAGGGCCGCGGCGTAACCGCCACTGCCACCGCCGAGGATCACTAGGTCGAAAACGGTGCTGGCGTCGTTCGCCACGTCACGTCCTCCATGCATGTGCGCCGTACGCCGGGCCCCGTCGCTGGGGTGTGACCGGCCGGTCGGCTGGTGTGCGGCCGCTTTTGTCTTCGGCCCTGTGGTGGGGGCCCTGTCCTGCCGAGAACCCATCTTCGCACTTGTCGACGGTGGGCGGGACGCGGGGCCCGGGTCCGGGACGGATGATCATCCGATCCGGAGGGTTACTGCTGCGTAGATGCCTACGGATCAGGCCTGTGTTCGTCGAGAGCGAAACCCGTTCGCTCCCCGACGCTCATCCTTGCCGCTTCCGCCGCGAGAACACGTACGGCCCCGGACCTGTGCCCGGGGCCGTGCACGGGTGATCGCTCAGCCCAGGTCGCCGTCGGCGGTGCGCTCGGCGAGCCGGACCAGGGTGCGGACCGCGGAGCCGGTGCCGCCCTTGGGGGTGTAGCCGTACGGGGCGCCCTCGTGGAAGGCCGGTCCCGCGATGTCCAGGTGTGCCCAGGCGATGCCCTCGCCCACGAACTCCTTGAGGAACAGACCGGCGACCAGGCCGCCGCCCATCCGCTCGCCCATGTTGGCGATGTCGGCGGTGGGGGAGTCCATGCCCTTGCGCAGGTCGGCGGGGAGCGGCATCGGCCAGGAGGCCTCGCCGACCTCCTCGGCGATCTCGTGGATCGACGTGCGGAAGGCGTCGTCGTTGGCCATGATCCCGAAGGTGCGGTTGCCGAGCGCCAGCACCATCGCGCCGGTCAGGGTCGCCACGTCGACGATCGCGTCCGGCTTCTCCTCCGAGGCGCGGGTCAGCGCGTCGCCCAGGACGAGCCGGCCCTCGGCGTCGGTGTTGAGGACCTCGACGGTCTTGCCGCTGTACATGCGCAGCACGTCACCGGGGCGGGTGGCGTTGCCGGAGGGCATGTTCTCGGCGAGCGCCAGCCAGCCGGTCACGTTGACCTTCAGGCCGAGGCGGGCGGCCGTGACGACGGCGGCGAACACGGCGGCGGCGCCGCTCATGTCGCACTTCATCGTCTCGTTGTGGCCGGCCGGCTTGAGCGAGATGCCGCCCGAGTCGTAGGTGATGCCCTTGCCGACGAGGGCCAGGGTCTTCTCCGCCTTCGGGTGGGTGTAGGCGAGCTTGACCAGGCGCGGGCCGTTCGCGGAGCCCTGGCCGACGCCGAGGATGCCGCCGAAGCCGCCCTTGACGAGGGCCTTCTCGTCGAGGACCTGGACCTTGATGCCGTGCTCCTTGCCCGCGGCGGTGGCCACGGCGGCGAAGGACTCGGGGTACAGGTCGTTCGGCGGGGTGTTGATGAGGTCGCGGGCCCGGTTGATCTCCTCGACCAGGGCCAGGGCGCGGTCGACGGCCGCCTTGTACCCCTTGTCGCGGGGCTTGGCGCCGAGCAGGGTCACCTCGGCGAGCGGCTGCTTCGGGCCGCTGTCCTTGGACTTCGCGTCCTTGGGGGCGAGCTTGTTCTCGCCGCCCTGGTAGGCGGTGAAGGCGTACGACCCGAGGAGCGCGCCCTCGGCGACGGCCGCGGCGTCCTCGACGGAGCCGGCGGGCAGGGCGAAGCCGGCCTTCTTGGAGCCGGTCAGCGCACGGGCGGCGGTGCCCGCCGCGCGGCGCAGCGCCTCGGCGTCGTAGGCGTCCTCCTTGTCCGGGACCGGACCGAGGCCGACCGCGACGACGAGGGGGGCCTTGAGGCCGGACGCGGCGGGCAGCTTGGTCAGTTCGCCCTCGGCACCGGTGGCACCCAGGGTCGCGAGGACGTCGGCGAGCTTCCCGCCGAACGCCTTGTCCACGGCCTCGGAACCCGGTGCGAGGACCGGCCCCGACTTGGACCCAGCGCCCTTGGCGACGCCGACGACGAGTGCGTCGGCGCGCAGCGTCGCCGCACCGGCAGTGCTGAGAGTGAGAGCAGTCACGGTGGTGAAATCTCGCTTCCGTTGAGTTCGAGTTCGGCCGAGGGGTGGGCCGACCGTGCCCGGCGCATCGTAGACGCCCCGACGATGTGCCGGGAATGAGCCTACGCGCGCAGTTCCTGCTCCGTGACGGCGGCGGCCCTTCCCGGTCGCCCTTCCGACCGCTAAGGCGGTCGGGAAACGGCCGCCGCGGGGGTGCCGCTCCGTCAGGCCCCCAGCGTCAGCACCACCAGGGCTGCCGTCGCCGCGATCTCCTCGACGCCGCCGAACACATCCCCGGTGACCCCGCCGAACCGCCGTACGCAGTGCCGCAGCAGCAGTTCGGCGGCGCCGAGAGCGCCGAGCACCGCGAGCGCGTGGTGCAGCGCCCCCGACGGCCCGAACGCCGCGCCCGCCCCCGCGCAGAGCACCACGGTCACCGCCGCCGCGAGCAGCGCCCGCCCGGCCGGGACCGTGGCCGCCACCGTTGCCCCGAGCCCCTCCGGCCGGGCCGCCGGGACGCCCTGACGGGATGCCAGGGTCAGTGCGAGGCGGGCGGCGACGGCCGCGACGACGGTCCCGAGGGCCCCGTGCGCCCAGCCCTCCCCGTACAGCTCGAAGAGGGCCGCGACCTGGGCCAGCAGGACCAGGAGCAGCGTGATGACACCGAACGGCCCAATGTCGGACTGCTTCATGATCCGCAACGCGTCCTCGGCCGGCTTCCCGCTGCCGAGGCCGTCCGCCGTGTCCGCCAGACCGTCCAGGTGCAGCCCCCGGGTGAGCGCGGCCGGCACCGCCACGGAGGCCACCGCCGCGAGCAGCGGACCCGAGCCGGCCAGCAGCGACAGCGAGCCGGTGGCGGCGGCGAGCAGCCCCACGACGAGCCCGGCGAGCGGGGCACGGAGCATTCCGGAGCGGGCGGTGGCGCGGTCCCAACGGGTCACCCGGACCGGCAGCACGGTCAGGGTGCCGAAGGCGAAACGCATGCCGTGGCTGTTCAGGGAGGTCACGGCGCGCAGGCTAGCCGCTGGGCCGCACCGATAGATTGGGCGAAACACGTCAAAAGCAGCGGAACCTGACGTATCGGGAGTGGGTGGCATGGGTCACTGGTGGCACGACAACATCGCGGAGCCGGGCAAGGTGCCGCTGCTCCTCGCGCTGGCCGCCTTCGTCCTGACCTTCGCGATCACCCGCACCATCACCCGCATGATCCGCGCCGGGAAAGGCCCGTTCGGCAACATCACCCCCGGCGGGGTGCACATCCACCACGTGGTGCCCGGGGTCGTCCTCTCCGTCGTCGGCGGGTTCGGCGCGGTGGCCAGCGGACGGCACGGGGTGGCCGCCGGGGTGTTCGCGGTGATCTTCGGGGTGGGGGCCGGCCTGGTGCTCGACGAGTTCGCCCTGATCCTGCATCTGGACGACGTGTACTGGACCGAGGAGGGCCGCCAGAGCGTGGAGGTGGTGGTGCTGACCGCCTCGCTGGTGCTGCTGGTCCTGGCGGGCTTCTCCCCGCTCGGCGTCGACGACGTCGACGACGAGGAGGAACAGGGGCGGCTCGGCCTCATCGCGACGTACGTGATCAACTTCTGCTTCGTCCTGATCGCCCTGTTCAAGGGCAAGCTGCGGATGGCGGTACTCGGCACCCTCGTCCCGTTCGTCGCGCTGATCGGCGCGATCCGGCTGGCCCGCCCCACCTCGCTCTGGGCCCGCCGCTTCTACCGCCACCGCCACCGGGCCCGCTCCCGGGCGATGCTCCGCGCCTACCACCACGACGTCCGCTGGGCCGGGCCGCGCCGGAAGTTCCAGGACCTCATCGGCGGCGCCCCGGACCGGGTCCCGCTGCCGCCCGGCCGCAAGTCCTGACCGTCGCCCCGCCGCCCGAGCCACTCGCGTACGCCGCACACCACCAGGACGGCGGCGATGGCGGCCAGATGCTCGCGGCCCGCCAGGTTGTCCTTGACGAGGACCTCCACCGCCATCGCGAGGACCACCAGCGCCCCGGTGAACCAGGCGCGCCGCTGGTGGCAGACGTACACCGCGAGCCCCACGACCGCCGCCGAAGGACCGGTGTCCACCACCCGCGCGTCCGATGCGGGCAGCCCGAGGAACGCCTCCGGCCCGAGGGCGACGCCGACCCGCGCGTACAGCGTCCCGGCCAGCGTCGCCCCGTACGCCACCGCGAGCGTGCGCCACCGCCCCAGGCACACCTCCGCCACACCGAACACCAGCAGGATCTGGGCCAGCGCGCCCCACACCGGCAGATCGAGCGCGGGCACGAACGGCGACAGCGGGGTGCGCAGGAGGGCGAGCGGGAGCGGGTCCTCGGCCCGTACGGCGCCGAGGTTCCGCACCGGCCGGAAGCCCCACGACCGGTTCTGCGCCACCTGGACGAGCGCCGTCAGCGCCACCGCGCTCAGCGTCAGCGCGAGCGCCCGCACCCCGCGCCCGGCGAGACCGGCCCGTACGGTCGTGAGCAGCGGGCCCCACTCCCGCACCGCCGCCCGGCGCAGGGCCGGAAGACGGTTCATCCGCTCTTCCCGGACAGCATGAGACGGGCCCCCGGTCGGTCAGTCGGTCGGTCCTTCAGTCGGTACGCGGCGTCGGCGGCGATCCGCCGAGCCGCGATCCCTCCCGAAGACGGGCCGGGGCAGCGCGAAGTTGAGCGACACCCCAGTGACGCCGATCTCGTCCGCGCGCAGGGGGAGGCCGGGGGACCGTGCCCTCAGACCCCGTCGAGGGCCGCTGCCTCCGGCTCCGGCGCTTCCTCGTCCTCCACGGGCTTCTCCGGCTCCCGCTCCGGGAGTTCGGCGGCCAGCGCCGCCGCGGCCTGCACCAGCGGCAGGGCCAGCAGCGCGCCGCTGCCCTCGCCCACCGTCACCCCGTGGTCCAGCAGCGGGGTCAGCGCCATCCGGTCCAGCGCCTTCGTCTGCGCGGGCTCCCCGCTGACCTGGCCGGCCAGCCACCAGTCCGGCGCCCGGAACGCCGCCCGCTGCGCCACCAGCGCGCAGGCCGCCGAGACGACCCCGTCCAGGATCACCGGCATCCGGCGCACCGCGCTCTGCAGCAGGAAGCCCGTCATCGCCGCCAGGTCCGCCCCGCCGGCCGTGGCCAGCAGCTCCACCTGATCGCCCAGCACCGGCCGGGCCCGGCGCAACGCGTCCCTGATCGCCGCGCACTTGCGCATCCACGCCAGGTCGTCGATGCCCGCGCCGCCGCGCCCGGTCACCACGGAGGCGTCCGTTCCGCAGAGCGCGGCGACGAGGGTGGCCGCGGCCGTCGTCCCGCCCACGCTGAGGTCGCCGAGCACCACCAGATCGGTGCCGGAGTCCGCCTCCTCGTCGGCGATCGCCATGCCCAGGCGGATCGCCTGCTCGGCCTCCTGCGCGCTCATCGCGTCCTCGACGTCGATCCGCCCCGAGCCCCGCCGCACCCGGTGCCGCACCACGGACTCCGGCAGCAGCTCCGGATCACAGTCCAGGGAGACGTCCACGATCCGCGTCGGTACCGAGAACCGCCGCGCCAGCACCGAGGCCGGGCTCGCCCCGTCGAGGGCGGCCCGCACCAGCTCGTGGGCGCTGCCCGCCGGCCGGCCCGAGACGCCCAGCTCCGCCACCCCGTGGTCACCGGCGAAGAGCACCAGGCGCGGCTGCTCGACGGCCCTGACCGGCACGGACTGCTGCGCGGCGCTGAGCCACTCGCCCAGCTCGTCGAGGCGCCCGAGCGCTCCCGGGGGGACGGTCTGCCGCTCGCGCCGCTCCTCGGCATCGCGCCGCACACCCCCGTCGGGGCGTTGGATCAGGTCGGAGAAGTCGTCCAGGTTCACGGAGGTCTGCCTCGCGGGTCGTCACGTCGGATCCGGGTCCGGGAACCCGGCTGCGGGCCCCCAGGGCGTGTCCGGCGGATCACGCCCCAGCGGGAACAGTACCGGTCGGCCCACGGGAGGGAACGGGCCGCGAGCAGCGGAACCAGCCACCCCCGCACCCCGCGGAGCCGCCCGCCCCCTCACCCCCGCAGCACCAGCACCTGCCCCGCCACCACCAGCAGCACCTGCTCGCACTCGGCCGCCACCGCCGCGTTCAGCCGCCCCAGCTCGTCCCGGAACCGCCGCCCCGCCGCCGTCGCCGGGACCACCCCCGACCCCACCTCGTTGGTCACCAGCACCACCGGCCGCCGGGTCCCGCGCACCGCCGCGACCAGCTCCGCGACCCGCTCCCGCAACGCCGCCTCGCCGCCCCCGTGCCACCGCTCGTCCTCCCAGGCGTCCACCCGGTCCATCGCGTCGGTCAGCCACAGCGACAGGCAGTCGATCAGCAGCGGAGGCCCGTCCGCCCCCAGCAGCTCCGGCAGCTCGCAGGTCTCCTCGGTCCGCCAGGCGCCCGGTCTGCGCTCCCGGTGCAGTCCGATCCGGGCCGCCCACTCCGGGTCCCCGTCGCGGCGGCCGCCGGTCGCCACGTACACCACCTCCGGGAACGTCTCCAGGCGCTGCTCCGCCTCCAGCGACTTGCCCGACCGGGCGCCGCCCGTCACCAGCACCCGGCGCGGCACGTCCGGCACCGCGTGGTACTCGCCCACCACCAGCGTCGTCCCGTCCGGCACCGCCCGCGCACCGGCCGCCGCGAGCCGCCGCTCCAGCGCCGCGCCCGGCGGGGCGTCGTGGTCCAGGTGGACCGCGATCACCTCGGTCGTCGGCCCGACCGCGCCCACCGACCGCAGCCGGGCCACCGCGTCGGGGCGCGCGATCACATCGAGGACGACCATCTCGTACGGCCGCTCCACCCGCTCGGGCAGCCCGGAGGGGGCGGCCCCCGGCGGCAGGTACAGCAGCCGCTCGCCCTCCGGGGCGGTCACCTCGTACCCGGTCCCCGGGGCGTCCATCGCGACCGCCCGCACCCGGTGGCCGCTGATCAGCGTCAGGACCTGACCGTCCGGCACCCGCCCGGCCGGCGGCAGCAGGGCGGGCAGTTCCACGGCGGGCCCGTCGTGCGGGTGGGTCAGCAGCACCTGGCGGACCGCGCCCAGCGAATGCCCGGCACGGGCGGCCGCGAACATCACTCCGGGAGTGAGGTCCAGCAGCAGCGCGTCGTCGACCAGCAGCGCCGTCGCGGCCCGCGCCCACGGTCCGCGGGCCGAGGCGCAGACCGCGCAGGGGCAGGAGGGGCGCGGCAGCCCGTCGGGGGATCCGGTGCCGAGCAGTGTCAGTTCCACACCTTGATCCTCCCGTGTCCCCGCGCGAGGTGCGCGTCCGGCTACGCTTCGGGCAGCAACGCGACCCGGGAGGCTGGCATGGCGTGGACGTGGCGGTTCGAGAAGTCCGACGGTACGGAGACGGAGCCGGCGCTGCAGCCGGAGGAGTTCACCACCCAGGGCGACGCGGAGTCCTGGATCGGTGAGTACTGGAAAGAGCTCCTGGAGGGCGGTGCCGCGCAGGTGACGCTCTTCGAGGACACGACCAGGATCTACGGCCCGATGAGCCTCCAGGCCGACGGCGCCTGACGCCCGGCCGAGAAGAAGGGGCGGTACGGGAACCCCGTACCGCCCCTCTCCGGCTCCCGGGGATCAGATCTCCCCGAGCGTGACCTCCGCCGTCCGGCTGTCGCCGTCGCGCGTGTAGGTCACGGTCACCTTCCGGCCCGGCTGGTCGCCCGCCAGCGCCTCGGAGAGCGAGGTGATGGTGGTGACCTCGGTGTCCCCGAGCTTCGTGATGGTGTCCCCGGGCCGCAGCCCCGCGTCGGCCGCCGCCCCGCCCCGCTCCACGCTGACCAGCGCCACCCCGGCGGGACGGTAGTTGTCGTCGACGACCGTGCGGCCGGTGATGTTCAGCGCGGCCCGGCCCGAGTCGGTGACCTTGCCGTCCTTGACGATCTGGTCGGCGACCGTCTTCACCATCGAGACGGGGATCGCGAAGCCGATGCCCGGCGCCGCGCCCGCGCCCATCTGCGGGTCGGTCGCCGCGAGGGTCGGAATGCCGATCACCTCACTGTCGAGGTTCACCAGCGCCCCGCCGCTGTTGCCCGGGTTGATCGCCGCGGACGTCTGCACCATGTTGGCGATCGTCGCGCCCGTGCCACCGCCCGACCGGCTCTCGCTCACGGTCCGGCCGAGCGCGGAGACGATGCCCTGCGTGACGCTGCTCGACAGGCCCAGCGGCGAGCCCATCGCCAGCACGATCTGCCCGACCTCGACCTTCTCCGCGTCGCCGAACTTCGCGGGCCGCAGCCCGTCCGGCACCTCGTCGAGCTTGATCACGGCCAGGTCCTGCTCCGGGTAGGAGGAGACCAGCGAGGCGTTCAGCACCGCCTCCCCGGTGGCGACGCTGACCTTGAACTCCTTCTCGTCGCCGACCACATGGGCGTTGGTGACGATGTGCCCCTTGTCGTCGTAGACGATCCCGGAACCGAGGCCTTCGGAGGCGTCGATCTGCACCACCGACGGCAGCACGTCGTTGATGACGTCCTGGTAGGCGTTCTCCAGATCGTCGGGGGCGCGCTTCACCGCACCCTGCGCCGTACCCGAGGCGCTGGCTTCGGGAGCCGGGGCCGCCGGATCCGTACCGGAGCAGCCGCCCGACAGGGCGATGGCGCAGACGGCCGCGGACAGGGGAAGCAGCAGCCTGCGTGCCCGGCTGCGGGAGGGGGATGCGTCCATATCCGGAGTCTGGTGCCCGACCCGTTCGGGTGCCCGTGCTGATGGGCCGAACGGGCCCCCGCGCGCGGCGGTGTCAGCCGCGCACGCCGCACAGGTGGAGCAGCGCCGCCACACCCCGGTACGGGTCGGTCCGCCCGGCCCGGTCCTCCAGGGTCAGGACCCGCTCCAGCTCCTCGGCCGGCAGCTCCACGTCGTCGCCGACGTTGTCCGTGAAGACCCGCACCCCGTACCAGGCGTGCAGCGGCGCGGCGATCCCGGCGAGCGTGGCCCGCAGCGCGTCGAGCCGGTCGGCCCGCACGGTGAGGCCGAGGCGGTCGGTGTACGTGGCGGTGTCGAAGGCGGTCAGGGCCGCGCCGAAGTCACCGGCGAGCCCCGGGCGCATCGCGAGCGCGTCCGCGTTCCGTACGAGCAGGGAGAGCAGACCGCCCGGCGCCAGCATCCGGGCGAGCCCGGCCAGCATCGGGTCCGGCTCCTCGACGTACATCAGGACGCCGTGGCACAGCACCACGTCGAAACTCCCGGGCAGGAAGTGCACCCCGGTGTCCCGGCCGTCGCCCTCGATGAGCCTGACCCGCTCCCGGATGCCCTCCGGCTCGGCCGCCAGCGACGCACGGGCCGAGGCCAGCATCCGCGCGTCCGACTCCAGCCCGGTCACCGAGTGACCGGCCCGTGCCAGTCGGAGCGCCTGCGTGCCCTGGCCCATGCCGACGTCCAGGACGCGCAGCCGCCGGCCCACCGGGAACCGGCCGGCTATCTGCTCGTCCAGCTGCCGTGCGACGAGCTCCTGGCGGACCAGGTTGCGTACGCCGCCGAGACCCGCCGGCCACTCCGAGGAGACCCCGGCGAAGCCGGAGGTCTCCGTGCTCAGGGCCGCTCTCCGCGCTTGACCTGCGGCTTCGGCAGCCGCAGTCGGCGCATCTGGAGCGTGCGCATCAGGCCGTACGCCACGGCTCCGCGCTTCGGCGTGTCCGGGAAGCGCTCGCGCAGCTGCTTCTTCAGGCGCATCGACAGACCGATCGAGTCGATCACGATCAGGATGATCACGCCGAGCCAGAGCAGCAGCGAGATGCTCTGGATGTTCTGCACCTGGATCACGCTGAGGATCAGGATGATCACGGCGAGCGGCAGGAACCACTCGGCGATGCAGAAGCGCGAGTCCACGTAGTCGCGGACGAAGCGCCTGACCGGGCCCTTGTCGCGGACCGGCAGGTAGCGCTCGTCACCCGACGCGAGCGCCTCACGCTGCTTGGCCAGGTCGGCGCGGCGCGCTTCGCGCTGGCGCTTCATGGCCGCCTTGCGGTCGGTCGGCGCACTGGACGCGGCACGACGGCGCTGCGTCTGGGCCTCGTTGCGCTTGGGGGTGGGGCGACCCTTGGGAGCCTGCGGGTCGCGGGGCTGCTGGGAGAGGTCCGCCGTCACCTTGTCGGTGGGGGCCTTCTCTGTCTTGGCACGGCTACGGAACACAAAACCCAAGGGTACGGGGTCGGCGCGCGGGCCCGGAGACCCGGGCGGGAACGATCCGGCAACGGACGGCGTCGCCAGCGGTGCCTCGACGGGCCGATACGGGCGTTTACCGCCTGTTCCGGCGTCCGTCACCGAACGTCCCGGGGCCTCACCTACACCCTGGGCGGGAGCGTTCACCGGGTGCAGTCGTCCTTGGGGAGGAGCACATCGGCGTCCGAACAGTGCGGTAATAGAGGCAGGGCCCGTACTGTGGGTTCTATCGGGAGTGCTGGAGCTCAGTCCGTCAGAAGGGGGCGCGCGAAGCCCATGAGCGGTGTCATGAAGCGTATGGGGATGATCTTCCGCGCGAAGGCAAACAAGGCCCTTGACCGGGCCGAGGATCCGCGCGAGACCCTCGACTACTCGTATCAGAAGCAGCTGGAGCTGCTTCAGAAGGTGCGTCGCGGCGTCGCCGACGTGGCGACGTCCCGCAAGCGCCTGGAGCTGCAGCTGAACCAGTTGCAGGGCCAGTCGTCCAAGCTGGAGGACCAGGGCCGCAAGGCGCTGGCGCTGGGCCGCGAGGACCTGGCGCGCGAGGCGCTGTCCCGGCGTGCCGCCCTCCAGCAGCAGGTCACCGACCTGGAGACGCAGCACACCACGCTGCAGGGCGAGGAGGAGAAGCTCACCCTCGCGGCCCAGCGCCTCCAGGCCAAGGTGGACGCCTTCCGCACGAAGAAGGAGACCATCAAGGCCACCTACACGGCGGCCCAGGCGCAGACCCGGATCGGCGAGGCCTTCTCCGGCATCTCCGAGGAGATGGGCGACGTCGGCCTCGCGATCCAGCGGGCCGAGGACAAGACGCAGCAGCTCCAGGCGCGGGCCGGCGCCATCGACGAGCTGCTCGCCTCCGGCGCCCTGGACGACCCGACCGGCACGGCGAAGGACGACATCGCCGCCGAGCTGGACCGGCTCTCCGGCGGCAGCGATGTGGAGCTGGAGCTCCAGCGCATGAAGGCCGAGCTGGCCGGTGGCTCCTCGTCCTCGCAGCAGGCCATCGAGGGCGGCGCGCAGGACGGTTCGCAGCAGTCGCAGCAGTCGTCCCCGCACAAGTTCGACAAGCAGTGAGGGCAGCGTCATGATCGTACGGATCATGGGGGAGGGCCAGGTCAAGCTGGCCGACAGTCACGTCGTCGAACTGAACGAGCTCGACGACGTCCTGCTCAAGGAGATGGAGAGCGGCGACGGCCCCGGCTTTCGCACCACCCTCCACGCGCTCCTGGACAAGGTGCGCGAGCTCGGCACTCCGCTGCCGGACGACTCCCTGGAGCCGTCCGAGCTGATCCTGCCGGCGCCCGACGCCAGCCTCGAAGACGTGCGCGCCATGCTCAGCGACGACGGGCTCATCCCCAACTGAGTCCACGGGCCGGCCCCGGCGGGCCCGTGGACGGGCCGCGTACCGTTGCTGGACGTGACCACCCTCTCGTCCGGTTTCGCGCGTGCCCGCCGCTGGCTCCGGGACCATCCCCTCGCCCTCGACGCGACCCTGGCGTTCTGCACCCTCGTCGTGATGATCTGCAGTTCGTTCACCGACCCGGGCGACGGCCACGGGCCCCCCGCCTTCGGGGCCCGTACCCCCGAGCTGTTCAGCGTGCTCCTGATGACGCTCTCCGCCGCGGTCCTCGTCCTGCGCCGCCGCCGCCCGATGCAGGTCCTCGCCGTCACCGCGGCGCTCTCGGCCGTCGAGTACGTCCTGATGGACCCGCCCGCCCCGGTGGTCATGAGCGCCGTCATCGCCCTCTACACCGTCGCCTCGCGCACCGACCGCCCCACCACCTGGCGGGTCGGGCTGCTGACCATGGGAGGGCTCACCGCGGCCGCGATGGTCTTCGGCTCGACCCCCTGGTACAGCCAGGAGAACTTCGGCGTCTTCGCCTGGACCGGGCTGGCCGGGGCCGCCGGGGACGCCGTGCGCAGCCGGCGCGCGTTCGTCGACGCCATCCGGGAACGCGCCGAGCGGGCCGAGCGCACCCGCGAGGAGGAGGCCCGCCGCCGGGTCGCCGAGGAGCGGCTGCGCATCGCCCGGGACCTCCATGACGTCGTCGCCCACCACATCGCCCTGGTCAACGTGCAGGCCGGGGTCGCCGCGCACGTCATGGACAAGCGCCCCGACCAGGCCAAGGAGGCGCTCGCGCACGTCCGCGACGCCAGCCGGTCCGCGCTCAACGAACTCCGGGTCACCGTCGGCCTCCTGCGCCAGCAGGGCGACCCCGAGGCCCCCACCGAACCCGCCCCCGGGCTCGCCGTCCTCGGCGAGCTGGTCACCACCTTCCGCAACGCCGGGCTCCCCGTCGAGGTGGCCTGCGCCGACGGCCGGGAACGGCTGCCCGCGGCCGTCGACCTGGCCGCCTACCGGGTCATCCAGGAGGCCCTGACCAACGTCCGCAAGCACGCCGGCACCGGGGCCAGGGCCGAGGTGAGCGTCGTACGGGTGGGCGCCACCGCCGAGGTCACCGTGCTCGACAACGGCCGGGGGAGCACCGCCCGGCTGCCCGGCGGCGGACCGGGCCGCGGCACCGAAGACCGGCTGGACAGCGGCGGCCACGGACTGATCGGCATGCGTGAACGCGTCACCGCCCTCGGCGGGGCCCTCACCGCGGGCCCTCGCTACGGCGGCGGGTTCCGGGTCCATGCGATCCTTCCGGTCGAGGCCCGCACGGGTGAGCCGGAGCGGCCGGGCACAGCGGGCGGGACGGGGCTCCGCCGATGACACAGCCGACACCGACGCCCGATCCGCGGACACCGGCGCCCGAGCCGCCCGCGCAGGCGCCGGAGGCGCCGATCAAGGTGCTGCTCGCCGACGACCAGGCGCTGCTGCGCAGCGCGTTCCGGGTGCTGGTGGACTCCGAGCCGGACATGGTGGTGGTCGGCGAGGCCGCGGACGGGGCCCAGGCGGTGGAGCTGGCCCGTGCCACGGGCGCCGACGTGGTGCTCATGGACATCCGGATGCCGGGCACCGACGGGCTCGCCGCCACGCGGATGATCAGCGCCGACCCGGAACTGTCCGCGGTACGGGTGGTCATGCTGACCACCTTCGAGGTCGACGAGTACGTGGTCCGGTCGCTGCGCGCCGGAGCCTCCGGCTTCCTCGGCAAGGGCGCGGAGCCGGACGAACTGCTCAACGCCATCCGGATCGCCGCGGCCGGCGAGGCGCTGCTCTCCCCGGCGGCGACCAAGGGGCTCATCGCCACCTTCCTGGCCCAGGGCGGCAGTTCGGGGGAGGGGCCGGGCAGCGCGGAGTACGGGGCCCGGCTGGCGGCGCTCACCGGCCGCGAACGCGAGGTGCTGGTGCAGGTGGCGGGCGGCCACTCCAACGACCAGATCGCCGAGCGGCTCGCGGTCAGTCCGCTCACCGTCAAGACCCACGTGAACCGGGCGATGGCGAAACTGGGAGCCCGGGACCGGGCCCAATTGGTGGTAATCGCCTACGAATCGGGCCTGGTGCGTCCCCGCGCGGACTGACCGGCCGACGGCACGGTGGAGGGCGGTGTACTCCACCTGCGGTATGCGCGGCATAAGAAAGCAGCCCGAGGGGCGACGTTTCGGCGGCCGGGAGCGGAGATCGTAGGACTGGGCTGGAGGAGGCGTAGGTCCCCGATGTTCTCCCCTCCCCGCCCTCTGCCGCATACGCCACAGAAGAGAGACCCACCCATGTCCTGGCTGTCCAAATTCAGCCTCGCGCAAAGGGCCCTGATCGGGCTGATCTCTATCGTCGCACTGGTTTTTGGTGCGATAGCGATCCCGCAGCTCAAGCAGCAGCTGCTGCCGACCATCGAACTGCCGATGGTCTCGGTGCTGGCGCCCTACCAGGGTGCGTCTCCCGATGTGGTCGAGAAGCAGGTCGTCGAGCCTCTGGAGAGCTCCCTCAAGGCCGTCGACGGCGTCGAGGGCATCACCTCCACCGCCAGTGAGGGCAACGCCCTCATCATGGCGACCTTCGACTTCGGCGACGAGGGCACCAAGCAGCTCGTCGCGGACATCCAGCAGGCGGTGAACCGCGCCCGCGCCCAGCTGCCCGAGGACGTCGACCCGCAGGTCATCGCCGGTTCCACGGACGACATCCCGACCGTCGTCCTCGCTGTCACCTCCGACGATGACCAGCAGGTGCTGGCCGACCGGCTCGACCGCACGGTCGTCCCGGCCCTCCAGGACATCGACGGCGTCGGCCAGGTCGCGGTGGACGGCGTGCGGGACCTCCAGGTCTCCGTCGTGCCCGACGACAAGAAGCTCGCCGCGGCCGGCCTGAACGCGGGCGCGCTCTCCCAGGCCCTCCAGGCGGGCGGCGCCACCGTGCCGGCCGGTTCCTTCTCCGAGTCCGGCAAGAGCCGCACCATCCAGGTCGGCGGCGCCTACACCTCGCTGAAGCAGATCGAGGACCTCCAGGTCGTTCCCCAGGACCCGGCGGGCGGCTCGGACAAGCCGGCCGAGCCGGTGCGCGTCGGCGATGTCTCCGAGGTGAGGCAGGAGCCGTCGACGGCGGTCTCCATCACCCGCACGAACGGCAAGCCGAGCCTCGCCGTGATGGTCACGATGGACAAGGACGGCAGCGCCGTCGCCATCTCCGACGCCGTCAAGGACAAGCTGCCCGAGCTCCGCAAGGACCTCGGCGCCGGCGCCGAGCTGACCGTCGTCTCCGACCAGGGCCCCGCCGTCTCCAAGTCGATCTCGGGTCTGACCACGGAGGGCGCGCTCGGCCTGGTCTTCGCGGTCGTCGTGATCCTGGTCTTCCTCGCCTCGATCCGCTCGACGCTGGTCACCGCGGTCTCCATCCCGCTCTCGATCGTCCTCGCGCTGATCGTGCTCTGGACCCGCGACCTGTCGCTCAACATGCTCACGCTCGGCGCGCTCACCATCGCCATCGGCCGGGTCGTCGACGACTCGATCGTGGTCCTGGAGAACATCAAGCGTCACCTCGGCTACGGCGAGGAGCGCCACGCGGCGATCGTCACCGCGGTCAAGGAGGTCGCCGGAGCGGTCACCTCCGCCACCCTCACCACCGTCGCCGTCTTCCTGCCCATCGGTCTGGTCGGCGGCATGGTCGGCCAGCTCTTCGGCTCGTTCTCGCTGACCATCACCGCGGCCCTGCTGGCCTCCCTGCTGGTCTCGCTCACGGTCGTGCCGGTGCTGTCGTACTGGTTCCTGCGGGCGCCCAAGGGCACCCCCGAGGACGCGGCGGAAGCCCGCCGCCTCGCCGAGGAGAAGGAGGCGGCCAGCAGGCTCCAGCGGATCTACGTCCCGGTCCTGCGCTTCGCGACCCGCCGCCGGGTCACCAGCCTCGTCATCGCCGTCGCCGTGCTGCTGGGCACCTTCGGCATGGTCCCGCTGCTGAAGACGAACTTCTTCGACGCCGGCGAGCAGGAAGTCCTGACCGTCAAGCAGGAGCTCACCCCCGGCACCAGCCTGGAAGCCGCCGATGAGGCGGCCCGCAAGGTCGAGAAGGTCCTGACCGAGGACAAGGGCGTCAAGGACTACCAGGTCACCGTCGGCTCCTCCGGCTTCCTGGCCGCCTTCGGCGGTGGCACGGGCGCCAACCAGGCCTCCTACCAGGTCACCCTGAAGGACGCCGCGGACTACGAGGACGCCCAGGACCGGATCGACGAGGCCCTCGGCAAGCTCGACGGCATCGGCGACACCACCATCGCCGCGGGCGACGGCTTCGGCTCCCAGGACCTGAGCGTCGTGGTCAAGGCCGCCGACGGGGACGTCCTGAAGAAGGCGGCCGAGGCGGTCCGCACCGAGGTCGCCACCCTCAAGGACGTCACCGACGTCCAGAGCGACCTGGCGCAGAGCGTCCCGCGCATCTCGGTCACCGCCAACGACAAGGCGGCCGCCGCCGGGTTCGACTCCGCCGCCCTCGGCGGGATCGTCGCCGGAGCCGTACGCGGCACTCCCGCCGGCACGGCGACGCTGGACGACACCGAGCGCGACGTCGTCATCCGGTCCTCGAAGCCGGCTGCCACCGTCGCCGAGCTGAAGGCCCTGCCGCTCGGCCCGGTGAAGCTCGGCGACATCGCCGACGTGAAGGTCGTCCCCGGCCCGGTCTCGATGACCCGGATCGACGGACAGCGCTCCGCGACGATCACCGCCAAGCCCGTCGGCGACAACACCGGCGCGGTCAGCACCGATCTCGCCGCGAAGATCGACGCCCTGGACCTGCCCGAGGGCGCCACCGCCACCATCGGCGGCGTCACCGAGGACCAGAACGAAGCGTTCATGCAGCTCGGCCTCGCCATGCTGGCGGCCATCGCGATCGTCTTCATGCTGCTGGTGGCCACCTTCCGGTCGCTCGTCCAGCCGCTGATCCTGCTGGTCTCCGTGCCGTTCGCGGCCACCGGCGCCCTGGCCCTGCTGCTCATCACGGGTACCCCGCTGGGCGTTCCCGCGATGATCGGCATGCTGATGCTCATCGGCATCGTGGTCACCAACGCGATCGTGCTGATCGACCTGATCAACCAGTACCGGGCCCAGGGGCTCGGGATCATGGAGGCGGTCATCGAGGGCGGCCGCCACCGCTTCCGCCCGATCATCATGACGGCGCTCGCGACCATCTTCGCCCTGCTCCCGATGGCGCTCGGCGTCACCGGCGAGGGCGGCTTCATCTCGCAGCCGCTGGGCGTCGTGGTGATCGGCGGTCTGATCAGCTCCACGCTGCTGACCCTGCTGCTCGTGCCGACGCTGTACGCGATGGTCGAGCTGCGCAAGGAGCGCCGCGCCAAGAAGAAGGCCGCCAAGCGCGCGGCCAAGGCGGGCGTCCCGGACCAGCCGAAGCCGGTCGAGGCCCGCGAGGCCGAGCCCGCGCAGACCTGACCCGACGGCGGCAACGCGCAGTCCTGACCGGACAGACGGAAGGGGCCGGTCCCACGCACCCGCGTGG
>NZ_JBHXPF010000005.1:0-99750 GCF_042718715.1 Streptomyces sp. NPDC058576
CGCGGGCGCGCGGGCGCCCCCCGCCGCGGCGGGCCGGCCCGGCCCCACCCCCGTAACGCCTGACGCGCGGGGCGGACCCGCCGGGGCCCGTATCCGTGACGCGCGGGGCGGACCCGCCGGGGCCCGTGCCCGTGACGCACGGGGCGGACCCGCCGGGGCTCCGCACCCGTGACGCACGGGGCGGACCCGCCGGGGCTCCGCACCCGTGACGCACGGGGCGGACCCGCCGGGGCTCCGCACCCGTGACGTGCGGGGGCCCGGCCGAGCCGGCCACGCGCCTGGCACACGGCAACGGGCCCGCCGAGACCCCGTACCCCTCATCCCCGTACCTCATCGACTCACCGCCCCCGATCCCGAAGGGCCGCACCGTGTCCCTCACCGCCACCGCGAAGGCCGGGCCCCGCAGCCCCGCCGGAACCGGGCCCGGCCCCGACGACGGCCGGGCCGCCGCGCTCCGGCGCACCTGGCGCAAGGCCTCCCCGTACGCCTACATCGCCCCCTTCTTCACGCTCTTCCTGGCCTTCGGCCTCTTCCCGCTGCTCTACACCGCGTTCGTCTCCCTCTACCGGGTCGAGCTCCAGACGAGCGGCGAGATGGAGTGGCGGGGCATCGCCAACTACACGGCGCTGTTCACCGACGAGTTCTTCTGGACCTCGCTGCGCAACACGTTCACCATCGGCGTGCTGTCCACGGTCCCGCAGCTCGCGATGGCGCTGGGCCTGGCGCACCTGCTCAACTACAAGCTGCGCGGCCGGACCTTCATCCGCACCGCGATCCTGCTCCCGTACGCGACCTCCGTCGCCGCCGCGACGCTGGTGTTCGCGCAGCTCTTCGGCAAGGACTTCGGGCTGATCAACTACGTGCTCGGGCTGGTCGGCTTCGGCCCGGTGGACTGGCAGACCGGCACGGTGGCCTCGCAGATCGCGGTGTCGACGATCGTGATCTGGCGGTGGACCGGCTACAACGCGCTGATCTACCTGGCGGGCATGCAGTCGATCCCGCACGAGCTGTACGAGGCGGCGGAGATGGACGGGGCGTCGCGCTGGCGGCAGTTCATCCACGTGACGCTGCCCGGCCTGCGCCCCACGATCGTCTTCACCGTCATCATCTCGACGATCGGCGCGACCCAGCTCTTCGGTGAGCCGCTGCTGTTCGAGGGGTCGATCTCCGGCGGCATCTCGCACCAGTACCAGACCCTCGGCCTGTACATGTACGAGCAGGGCTGGGGCTTCTTCCACCTGGGCCGGGCCGCGGCCATCGCCTGGGTGATGTTCGTCCTGATCGTGGTGCTCGTCGGGGTCAACGCCCTGCTCGTGCGCCGCCGCGCCGTCAAGGAGGCCGGCCGATGACCGCGCTCGCCGCACCGCCGACCGCCCCCCAGAAGGGCGATCCGCCGCAGAGCCCGCCCGCCGCCAGGCGCATCGGCCGGGGAGGCGCGGGCCGCACGATGAAGGGCGGCTGGCTCTCCTACCTCATCCTCGGCTTCGCGCTGCTGATCTCGGCGTTCCCGTTCTACTGGACCATCGTCACGGCCAGCCGGTCCAACGCCGACATGGCGAAGGTCCCGCCGAGCCTGCTGCCCGGCCCGAACCTGATCAAGAACTTCGAGCAGGTCCTCGAAGAGGCGGACATCGGCAAGGCGCTGCTGAACTCGCTGATCGTGTCCGGTTCGATCACGATCGGCACGGTCCTGTGCTGCACGCTGGCCGGATTCGCCTTCGCCAAGCTGAAGTTCAAGGGCCGCAACGCCCTGCTGACGCTGACGATCGGGACGATGATGATCCCGCCGCAGCTCGGTGTGATCCCGCTCTTCATGCTGATCGCCGAACTCCAGTGGGTGAACCAGCTCCAGGCGGTGATCCTGCCCGGCCTGGTCTCCGCCTTCGGTGTCTTCTTCATGCGCCAGTACCTGGTGCAGTCGCTGCCGGACGAGCTGATCGAGGCGGCCCGGGTCGACGGCGCCTCCACCGCGCGCATCTTCTGGTCGATCGTGATCCCGATCGCGCGGCCCGGCATGGCGGTGCTCGGGATGCTCACCTTCATGACGGCGTGGAACGACTTCTTCTGGCCGATCATCGCGCTCTCCTCGCAGGAGCCGACCGTGCAGGTCGCGCTGCGTCAGCTCGGCGGCGGTTACGTCAACGACCAGTCGGTGATCATGGCCGGCACGCTGCTCGGCACGCTGCCGGTGCTGCTGGTCTTCGGCCTGCTGGGCCGGCAGATCGTCGGCGGCATCATGCAGGGCGCGGTGAAGGGCTGACCCGAGCGCCCTCCCGCTGCCCGCCCCTCTCCCCCTCCTCCCCTCACTCTGGAGTGTCCGTCTCATGACCGCTGTCGATGAAGCCCGCCCGGCGACCTCCCCAGGCGCCCGCCCCGAGACCGGTACGGTGCTCCGCTTCCCGACCGGCTTCCGGTGGGGCACGGCCACCGCCGCCTACCAGATCGAGGGCGGGGCCGCCGAGGACGGCCGTACGCCGTCCATCTGGGACACCTTCAGCCGCACCCCCGGCAAGGTGCGCAACGGCGACACCGGCGACATCGCCGCCGACCACCTGCACCGGATGCCGGACGACGTACGCCTGATGAAGGAACTGGGCGTCACCGACTACCGCTTCTCCGTCTCCTGGCCCCGGGTCCAGCCGACCGGCCGGGGCCCGGCGGTGGAGCGCGGCCTGGACTTCTACCGCCGCCTGGTCGACGAGCTGCTGGCGGCCGGCATCAGACCGGTGGCGACGCTCTACCACTGGGACCTGCCGCAGGAGCTGGAGGACGCGGGCGGCTGGCCGGAGCGGGACACGGCGCACCGGTTCGCGGAGTACGCGGGCCTGGTGGCGGGCGCGCTGGGCGACCGGGTGCCGACCTGGACAACCCTCAACGAGCCCTGGTGCGCGGCGTTCCTCGGGTACGGGAACGGGGTCCACGCCCCCGGCCGGACCAGCGACCTCGCGGCCCTGCGCGCGGCCCACCACCTGAACCTCGCGCACGGCGCGGGCGCGAGGGTCCTGCGCGACCGCCTGCCGGAGACGGCGGAGATCTCCCTGACCTTGAACCTCCACGCCCTGCGCCCCTTGAGCGACACCGAGGCGGACCGGGACGCGGTGCGCCGGATCGACGCGGTGGCGAACCGGATCTTCCTGGACCCGGTGTTCCACGGCCGGCTGCCGCAGGACCTGGTGGCGGACACGGCGGCGGTGACGGACTGGTCGTTCGTGAAGGACGGCGACCTGGAGGTCACGTCGGCCCCGATCGACTCGCTGGGCATCAACTACTACTCTCCCAGCGTGGTTTCGGCGGGCGCGTCGGAGTCCCCCTCGCCCTGGGCGGGCGCGGAGCAGCATGTGGCGTTCACCCCGGCGGCGGGCCCGCGCACGGCGATGGACTGGCCGGTGGACGCGAACGGCCTGTACGAACTGCTGACCCGCCTGCGCGACGAACTCCCCGGCCTGCCGCTCCTGGTGACGGAGAACGGGGCGGCGTACGACGACTACGCGGACCCGGAGGGCGAGGTACACGACCCGGAGCGGGTGGCGTACCTGGACGGTCACCTGACGGCGGTGCACCGGGCGATCGCGGACGGGGTGGACGTACGCGGCTACTTCCTGTGGTCGCTGCTGGACAACTTCGAGTGGGCGTACGGCTACAGCAAGCGGTTCGGCATCGTGCACGTGGACTTCGCGTCCCAGCGGCGTACGGCGAAGGACAGCGCGCGGTGGTACGCGGACGTGGTCGCTCGGGGCGGGCTGGAACGGGGCTGATCCCCCACCTGCCCAGGGCCCCGGGGTGCGGACACCCCGGGGCCCTTCAGCGTGCGCGACGGCTGATTCCTCCCGGATTCGGCCGGGCGGCTTTCGGCCGGATGGCAGATCGGGGATGCGCGGGAGGCGGGCGAGCAGCAACCGCGACGAACAACGGGGCCCCGGAGTGGCCGAAGGCCCATCCACCCCGGTGAACCGAGGGCGGACCCCGCCGGGCTCTGCGGAGGGCGCACCCCGCCCCCGTACGGCGACCGCGCGAGCAACCGCTTTCACTCCCCCAAGCAACATGGCGCGAATGCATCCCTCGGGACGGGCCCCGCGGGACACGCCCCTTGACGACCGCCCAACCCTCGTCCGTATGGTCTAGACCAAGCAGTGAGGGCGGCCGGCCCCGTCGATCACGCACCGGCCCCAGCTTTGCTTCCCGCCCCCCACCTCCGGGCGCGCACCGCCCCGCACGATCCACGAGTTCCCCCCGTCGCCCCAGGTGCCCGACGAGCCGCGCGGGTCCACCCATGCACGTTTTCCCACCCCCACAGACATCACGGGAGATCGCACATGAGCAGCCACGCCGTAGAGCCGAGCCTGCCCCCGACCGCCGACAGGCCTGAACCCCCGCCCCACAAGAACGAGTTCGACCGCGCCCGCCGCCCGGCCGGTTTCCGGGCCCTTCGACGGCTCACCGAGCACGTCGACGCCCACGCCCTCGCCCTGCTGAGGGCGACGGTCGGCATCGTCTTCGTCGGCTTCGGCGTACTGAAGCTGTTCCCGTCGGCGAGTCCGGCGGAGCAGCTGGCCGTGGACGCGGCGACGAAGATGACCCTGGGTTTGCTGCCGGAGACGGTGCTGCTCCTCTCCCTCGCGGCACTGGAGACGGCCATCGGGATCGGCCTGATCGCGGGCCGCCGCCTGTTGCGCCCCGCCCTGCTCGCGTTCTTCCTCCACATGGGCGGCGTGTTCTCGACCCTCTTCCTTCTCCCCGACGCGATGTGGCAACCCCACTCGCCCGCCCCGACCATGGAGGGGCAGTACGTCGTCAAGAACGTCGTCCTGGTGGCCGTCTGCCTGGTCGTGGCGGCGAACGAATGGAGTCGCGGGGCCGGCACCCGGAGGCCGGACGGAACGGCCCGGCCGCCGACGGGGTGAGGGCGTCAGCCGACGTGGGCCGGCACTTCGGCGGCCTGGTGCGCGGTGATGGCGAGCCGGGCGCCCCGGAGCATGGTCGCGGCGATGACCGCCGCGAGGGCCAGGGTGACGGCGGTGGCGAGGAAGACCGCGGAGTAGCCGTCGGTGATGGCGGTGGCCCGGCCGCCGCCGTCGGCGCCGGAGCGTTCGACGGCACCGAGGTAGATCGTGGTGAACACCGACAGACCCACGCATCCCCCGATCTGCATCGCGGAGTTGACCAGGGCCGATGCCGCACCGGCATCGTGGTGGCCGACGCCGACGAGAGCGACGTTCTGCACCGGGATGATCACGAAGGCGATCCCGACGCCGACGACCACGAGGCCACCGAAGACCTCCGTCCAGTAACTCCCGTCGGCGGTGATGAAGGTCAGCCACAGCATCCCGGCCGCGGCGATCAACGGGCCCGCGGTCATCAGCACGCGGGGGCCCCGGGTGGGCAGCAGCCTGGCGGCGACGGGCGCGGTGATCATGGTGGCGAAGGTCATCGCGAGGCTCGCGAGGCCGGCCAGGAGCGGGGAGAGCCCGAGCACGATCTGGAGGTGGAACATCAGGTAGAGCGTCATCCCGATGTAGACGGCGCCGATGGTCGCCTGGATGAGGAACGCCCCGGCGCGAACGCGGTCGCGCACGATCCGCAACGGCAGCAACGGCTGCGCGGCACGGGCCTCGATCCCCACGAAGACCGCCAGCAGCGCCAGTCCGCCGGCGAGGAAACCGATGGCGTCCGGCTCCATCCAGCCGGACTCGGCCAGGGTGAACCCGTAGACCAGGGCGGCCAGGCCGAGGGTGACGGCGAGGGTGCCCCAGATGTCGTAACCCCGGCCGCCCTCGACCCGGCTCTCGGAGACGACGAGCAGAGCGCCGACCAGCCCGACGACGGCGAAGACGATGTTGACCAGCAGGCACCAGCGCCAGTCGGCGAACTCGGTCAGGACACCGCCGAGGGCCAGGCCCACCGCGGCACCGGTGCCGGCGACGGTGCCGAAGACCGCGAACGCCGTCCCGCGCTCACGCCCGGCCGGGAACGTGACGGTCAGCAGCGCGAGCGCCGCGGGCGCCAGCAGCGCCGCGAACACCCCCTGCAACCCGCGCGCCGCGATCAGCTCGGTCCCGCTCTGCGCGAGACCACCCCACGCGGAGGCGGCGCCGAAACCGAGCATGCCGACCATGTAGCTGCGCTTGCGCCCCCAGTAGTCCGCGACGCGTCCGCCGAGCAGCAGCAACGCACCGAACGCCAGGACGTAGGCGGTGATGACCCACTGGCGCTCGGTGTCGCTCAGCTCCAGTTCGAGCTGGGCCTGAGGCAGGGCCACGTTGACGATGGTCGCGTCGAGCACGACGACCAGCTGCGTCAGCGCGATCACGGCCAGGGCCCACCACCGCCGGGGATCAGGGCCTGTGGACGAGGACGGGGATGGAGACGGAGACGGAGACGGCACGACAGACATGAAGAAACCTCCGGGGTTCTGTCAAAGGAGCGCCGGAGGTTTCAAGCCTCGGACCGGACGCGGGATGCCGGGTCCGACCACCTCGACCACGGGGCCGAGCGCATCCATCCTAACCACCGCCCACCACCCGCTCCGCGCCGGAAAGGCCCGTGATCCGGCTCACAGAAGGGCGGCGGCGACCGACGCGAAGGAGCCGCGCGGACGGATTCTCCCTACGCCCGATCGACCCGGATCGAGCCCCGTGATCAGGTAATTGGCGCGAACTGATGCCGCTTCGAAGGAACGGATTCGCTGAGACAGAACCTGGACGTTCACGCAATCGTTTGAAGATCGACCCGACCCTAACGTCGTCGTTGTCAGCAGGAACACCGCACACGACAGCCGTTGGAGATCATGATGCGCACGCGTCTCACCACCCGTTCCGCCCGTCTCGTCCTGGCCGCCGCCGTCGTGACAGCGCTCGCCGCCACCACCGCCTGCGGACCCGAGGAAGCCTCGGAGAGCGGGGCCGCGGCGCCCTCCGCGGCGTCCTCCTCCGCCGAGGGCGGGA
This sequence comes from Streptomyces sp. NPDC058576, assembly GCF_042718715.1. Classification (NCBI taxonomy): domain Bacteria; kingdom Bacillati; phylum Actinomycetota; class Actinomycetes; order Kitasatosporales; family Streptomycetaceae; genus Streptomyces; species Streptomyces sp. NPDC058576. The sequence goes on from NZ_JBHXPF010000005.1 coordinate 6,942, forward strand.
AGGGCGAGACGCACTCGGGCGACAGCGCCTCCGCAAGCGAGAGCGCGTCGACGAGCGGTTCCCGGTCCAGCGGTGCGGCAGGCGACAAGGGCGAGTCGAGCAACGGCGACAAGAGCGGTTACGGGCAGTCCTGCGGCACCAACGACCTGGACTTCACGGTCACGTGGGAAGCCCAGCCGATCAGCCACTACCTCGTCACCGCCAAGGCCAAGTCCGGCATCACCTGCTACCTGGACGTCAACACGCCCAGCGTCTCCTTCGGCTCGGGCGCCGACGGCGTGGCCTCACCCGTCGGGCAGGGCGGCGAGGACCCCGTCAAGCTCTCCGGCTTCTCCGTCGCGTACGCCGGGATCGACGTCAAGACCACCGAGGGCGAAGGCGGCAAGCAGTTCGAACACGTCATCATCGCCACCACCGAGGACGACCCGAACCCCGCCCAGGTCGAGCTGCCCGACGCCCCCACCGTGGACAAGCCGATCGTCACGAACTGGTCCACCAAGCGCGACGAGGTCATCCCGCGCGTCATCTGACGGACCCCCGGTCCGTCACCGTTGCGGCGACCGACCGAGCTGCTGAAATTTGGGACACCGGGTTCGAGGATGCGCCGAGCCCGACCACGGCCGACCTGCGCCGGCCTCCGTCCACCGTCCGGCTTCTGGACGCCGATCCCGCATCCTGGGCCGCTGTCAGCCGTGTCGGCTAAGGTCTGCTGCCATGACGGAGAGCACAGTCGAAGCATGGCCGGAACCTCCGCTCGCCGGCACCGAGGCAGCGGCCGTCCTGGGCGCCCTCGAACGCCAGCGGGCCACGCTGGCCTGGAAATGCTCCGGCCTGGACGCCTCCGGTCTTCGCACCGCCCTCGGCACGTCCACGATCACGCTCGGCGGCCTCCTCAAGCACCTGGCGCACGTGGAGGACAGCCACTTCGCCCGGCTGTGGCTCGACTCCCCCGTCGGGGCCCCGTGGGACACCGTCGACTGGGCGAGCACGCCCGACTGGGACTACCGCTCCGCCGCCGGAGACACCCCGGATCAACTGCACGCCCTCTGGCGGGAATCCGTCGCCCGCTCCCGGGCCGTCGTCGACGAGGCCCTCAGCAAGGGCGGGCTGGACCAACTCGGCGCCTGCACCACCCGCACCGGCGAACGCCCCAACCTCCGCCGCATCCTCCTCGACCTCATCGAGGAGTACGCCCGCCACGCCGGCCACGCCGACCTCATCCGCGAATCCGTCGACGGCCTCACGGGCGAGGACCCGCCGAGGTGAACATCGCACCCTCTCGACGGTCACACCAGCTGGATCACGTGCTTGCCCCGCACCCCACCCGCCTCCAGCGCGCGGTGGGCGGCGGCGACGCCCGCCAGCGGATGGACCGTGTCGACGACGGGCCGCAGGTCACCCCGCTCGACGTATGCGGTCAGCTCGGCGAACAGGTCGTGCTTCGGGTTGCCGCTGAAGAACCGGACCCGCTGACGGCCGTGCACGGCTGAGCCCAGCAGATAGCCGATGCTCCGGACCGGATGGTCGATGTCGAAGGCGATCGAGACCAGCCGTCCGCCGGGGGCCAACCGCGTTCGCAGCAAGCGGTGTTCGGTGCCGACGGTGTCCATGATGACGTCGTAGCGGTCCAGTTCGGACAGGGGCGTGGTCCGGTGATCCAGCACCTCGTCCGCGCCCAGCTCCCGGACGAAGCCGGAGTTCTTCGCGCTCGCGAGGCCGGTGACGTGGGCCCCGAGGGCCTTGCCGAGCTGGACGGCGACACTGCCGACGCCGCCGGACGCCCCGCGGACAAGAAGGCGTTCGCCCACCCGGAGTCCGGCCTTGTCGCGCAGGGCGGTGAGGGATGTGGTGCCCCCGGCGGGCAGCGAGGCGGCCTCGGTCAGGGTGACGTTCTCGGGGGCGTACGCGATCTGGCGGGGCCGGACCGAGACGTACTCCGCCGCGCTGCCGAAGGAGCGCCCCAGGATGCCCCACACCCGGTCGCCCACCCGCAGCCCGGTGACCGAGGCGTCCACCTCGGCGACCTCGCCGGCGAAGTCGAGCCCGGTCCGCTGCGGGAAGCGCCGGCCGGTGACCAGGCGGACCTTCCCGGCGCGCCCGTACAGCTCACCGCCGTTGACGCTCGCCGCATGGACCCGGACGAGCACCTCGCCCGGCTTGCGGACCGGTACGGGGACCCGGCCCTCGTAGAGGACCTCGGGCGGTCCGTAGCTGTCGTAGAGGGCGGCGCGCATGTCGTTCACGGTGGAGGGTTCCTGTCTGTTCCGTCGATCCGGGGTGAGTGCTGCTCCCGATCCACGGTAGGCGGGTAAACGGACGACCCCCTCCATTTGCCGTAAAGTGAGAGACATGCCTGCTCAGCCCTCTCACAACCCGCCCCCGGTCACCCCGGGCCCCGGCCCCGAAGCGCTGCGGGCGGACGCCCGGGAGAACCGGGAGCGGATCCTGCGGGCCGCCCGCGAGGCGTACGCGCTGCACGGCATCGACGTCCCGATCAGCGCCATCGCACGGCGGGCAGGCGTCGGCGTGGCCACCCTCTACCGCCGCTTCCCCACACGTACCTCGCTGATCACCGAAGCGTTCACCGAGCAGCTCACCGAGTGCGCGGGCGCGCTGGACGAGGCGCTGGAGGACCCGGACCCGTGGCGCGGCTTCTGCGCGGTGTTCCGGAAGGTGTGCGCGATGCAGGCCGCCGACCGGGGGTTCACGCACGCGTTCCTGGCCCGGTTCCCGGGCGACACGGCGTACGCCGGGGAGCGCGACCGGGCGGAGGAGGGGCTGGCCCTGCTGGTCCGGCGGGCGAAGGAGGCGGGAGCACTGCGCCGGGACTTCGACGTCTCGGACGTGGTGCTGGCCCTGCTGGCCAACAACGGCGTGGCGAACGGAGCGGGCCCGGAAGCCGCCGCGGCGTCCCGACGACTGGTGGGCTACCTGCTGGAGTCGTTCCGGGCCGGCCCCGCCACCGGCCCGCTCCCGCCGCCCGCGGGGCTGGAGTTGGACCGGTTGGGCGGGGCGGGATGAGGGCGGAGGAGCGAGGGTGCGCGGACCCGCGCAAGCGAGGGGCATCCCGCCCGCGGGCCTCCCGGCCCGCCCTCCGACTCAGGAACGCAAGGAGCGCGATCGGGCGACCCGCGCCTCACCCCGCCCACCTCCCCGTCAGGAACGTCAGCGCGACGAGCGTCGTCACCGGGGCCGCCACGCACAGGTACGCCGTCCTGAACCACGGGCGGCGCAGGCTCAGCGCCGCGAGCCCGATCCACAGCGGCCACCACAGCAGCGTCGCGCGCGGGATGGACGTGTACCAGTACGAGGTGCCCAGGGCCCAGAGGCTGAGGGCCACGTACACCGCTTCCGGCCGGCGACGGCGGCGCAGGAGGACGGCGACCAGCGCGAGCCCCACCAGCATCGCCGCCAACTCGGCCTGGAACATGAGCGCGTAGCCCGTCGTCTGCGTGCCGCCGAACGCCCCGGCCCACGTGTTCGCCCACGCCTCCCAGGGGGTGTGGAACGTGCGGTACCAACCGCGTTCCTGCGCGTGCTTCCAGGCCATCCAGTCACCCGTGTGCGTGTGCAGGTACCAGCTGTACGCGGCCGGGGGCAGCACCGGAAGCAGCGTCCAGCCCGCCGCCCGCCACCCCCCGCCCGCACGCGCGGACAGCAGGAACAGCAGCGCGACGGCCGCCGCGAGGAACAGGCCGCTGACCCGCACCGTCGTCCCCAGGGTGGTCAGGACGGCGGCCGCCGCCCACCGGTGCTTCATCGCCGCGAGCCAGGCGGGCAGGGCGAAGGCGAGGAAGAGCGCCTCCGTGTAGCCCGCCGCCAGGAACACCGCGCAGGGCGAGAGCAGGAAGAGCAGGGCCGTACGGTGGCCCGCCGCGCCCTCCGGGAGATACGCCCGCGCCATCCGGGCCAGGGCCACGACCGCCACGGCCCCCGCGACGAACGAGATCAGCAGCCCGGCCGCCGTCCAGTCCGGCACGACCGTGTGCACGGCGCGGAGGAGGACCGGGTAGCCCGGGAAGAACGCCTCGCGGTTGTCCCAGCCGCTCGTCCACGGCCCCGCGCCCGCCGGGAAATAGCCGTCACGCGCGATGTTGAGGTAGTGGTTCGCGTCCCACCGCTGAAAGGGCGCGAGGACGGGGGCCGCCTCCCGTGCGTCGGACTGGGCGGGGAACAGCCAGCGGGCGAAGTGGGCCGTGATCCACAGCGATATGCGGGTCAGGAGGTAGAGCCACAGCACGCTCCGGTCGGCGGGGGTCAGGCGGGCCGCCACCCGGCCGAACCACCCCTGCCGGGGCTCGGGCGAAGCGGTGGCCGCCCGGGCATCGGGGTGCGCGGGACGGACGGGAGCAGGTCGCAGCCCGGGGGAAAGCGTGGACAACTCAGGCACCTTTCGGGCGCGCCTCGCAACGACACCGAGGCGAGGGCACAGGGGATCGCCCGGTGAAGCCGCCGGGGCACGGAAGGGGGAGAAGCGAGAAGGGGAGGAGGGGCGGGGAACGTGCACCGATGTCAGGGCATCGACGCGCCCCCATCAGTTGTCGCCGTCGCCGTCGGTGGCGTCGTCGTACGTGCCCCCGTGGGCAGTCCGCCCGGCGCGGTGGTCCGGTCCGACGCCCCCTCCGTCCCCGGCATCGTGTTGCTCGGCGTCGGCGGCGGTGACGGCCGCTCCGTCGGCTGCCGGTCCGTCGGCACGGGTGACGGGTAGCTCGGCGACGGGCCGGTGGCCGGGGCGACCGGCTCCGGCCGGACCGGCAGCAGGCCCACCGCGACCGCGCCGCCCCCGCCGACGACCAGGCACACGCCCACCGCGACCACGGCCATCCGGCGGCGCTGCGCGCGCATTCCCCGTCGGGTGATGCTCGCCGCGGCGTCCGCGTCGGAGCGGACCTGCCCGAACTCACCGGCCTCCCGGAACAGGGACCGCAGCGGATCCCCGGAGCTCTGAGGGCCCCCCGGACTCTGCGGGTTCTGCGGATCCCGCGAACCCTGTGGATCCCGCGGATCAGACATCACGTGCCTCCTCGATGAGGGGGTCCCGCAGACGGTGCGCGAGCGCCGCCCGGCCACGGACCAGATGCGTCTTGATCGTGCTGGTGGAAAGCCCGGTCTCCCCGGCGATCTGCTCGACCGTGAGGTCGCACAGGTAGTGCAGGGTCAGCGTTCGCCGCTGCTGGGCGGGCAGTTCCCGGAGCGCGTCGACCAGCACCACATGGTCCGGATCCGGCGGCGCGACGTGCTCCGCCCCGCCGCTCCCCCGGCCCCAGGCGTCCGCCGAACGCCGCCGGAAGCGCCATCGGCTCACCGCCAGACGCCAGGCGACCGTACGGATCCACGCCTCGGGCTGCCCGTCGCGCTCCAGCCGGGCGCGCCGGACCCACGCCTTGACGAACGCTTCCTGCACGACGTCCTGCGCCTCCTGGAGGTCGCCGGTCATCACGTACAGCTGGCCTGTGAGGCGCGCGACCGCCTGGACGTAGAACTCTTCGAACTCCTCGACGGTCAAAAGTCGCTCCCGGATCTTCCGCTTCACCGGGTATACGCCCGCCGCAGGTCATCCGGTCGACACTACCCACGAGGAAATCCGGGTGACGGTCGTCACAGCACCCGAAGGGCCCGGGTCGTCAGCGCTGGCGGCCACGCCCGCCGGCCCGTTCTCGGCCCGCGAGGACGCGGGGCTTTCGACCGTTCCGGTTCCCAGGTCGCCATCACGGCATTCGCCGCCGACCCGTCATCGCGCCGCATCCGCCGCCAGCTGCGTCGTCGCCAGCTCGCGGTACAGGTCGTCCGACGCGATCAGCTCCTCATGCGTGCCCGCCGTGCGGACCCGGCCCTCCTCCAGGACCACGATGCGGTCCGCGTGCCGGACGGTGGAGAGGCGGTGCGCGATGACCAACACCGTCGTGCGCTCCGCCAGTTCGAGAATCACGTCGCGCAACGCCTGCTCGTTGACCGCGTCGAGCTGCGAGGTCACCTCGTCGAGGAGGAGCAGCCGGGGGCGGCGCAGCAGGGCCCGGGCGATGGCGATGCGCTGGCGTTCGCCGCCGGAGAGGGTGACGCCCCGGTGGCCGACCGCCGTGTCCAGGCCCGCGGGGAGCCGGTCGACCAGGGCGTCCAGGCGGGTACGGGCCACCGCCTCCGCCAGGGCCTCCTCCTCGGCGTCCGGGGCGGCGAAGACGAGGTTCTCCCGCAGCGTCCCGGCCAGGACCGGCGCGTCCTGTTCCACGTACGCGAGCGAGGCGCGCAGCTCGGCCAGCGGCCAGTCACGGATGTCCCGGCCGTCCACGGTGATGGTGCCGGAGTCGTGGTCGTAGAAGCGTTCCAGCAGGCTGAACACCGTCGACTTGCCCGCCCCGGACGGGCCCACCAGCGCCACCATGCCGCCGGTCGGCACGTCGAACGTGACGCCCTTGTGGGCGGGGGCGCGCTCGTCCCCGTACCCGAAGCCCACGTCCTGGAACGTGACGCCGAGCGGCGTGCCGACTCGCGGCACGCCGCCGGAGCCCGTCGCCGGTTCGCCCGGCAGCGACTCCACCTCGTCGATCCTGCGCACCGCCGCGAGCCCGCTCTGCAGGCCGGTCCAGCCCTCGACCAGGCCGCCGATCGGGCCCATCAGGTAGAAGAGGTAGAGCAGGAACGCGATCAGGGAGGAGATCTCCAGCGAGCCCGACGCGACCCTCGCTCCCCCGACGCCCAGCACGGCCAGGAAGGCCAGTTGGATCGACATCATCATCGTGACGTCGGAGACCGAGGACCACTTCGCCACCGAGACGCCCCGGTCGTGCGCGTTCCGGGCCGCCGCCGCGACCGCCGCCGTCTCCCGCTCCTCCGCGCCGCTCGCCTTGACCGTACGGAACGCCTGGAGCACCCGGTCCAGTGCCGCGCCCATCGCCCCGACGGACTCCTGCGCGCGGAGCTGCGCGCGCTGAATCCGGGGCATGAGCAGTGCGGTCACGGCTCCGATGCCGACGATCACCACCAGCGTCACGCCCAGCAGCGTCAGGTCCATGTACGCCATGAACGCGACCGTCCCCAGCAGCATCAGCACGCTGTTGAACGATTCGACCAGGCCGCTGGAGAGGACCGTGCGGAGGAGGGTGGTGTCGCTGGTGACCCGTGACTGGAGGTCGCCGGGGGTCAGCCGGTCCACCGCCGGGACCTTCAACCGCATGATGCGGCCCACGAGTTGGTCGCGGGCGCGCAGGACGACGCCCTCTCCCGTACGGGCCATGAGGTAGCGGCCGTACGCGGAGAGGCAGGCCCCGGCGAGGACGAGGGCGGTCAGCGCGACGAGCGGGGCGACGGGCGAGCGGTCGGCGGCGAACGCGTCCACCGCGTGCTTCGCCATCAGCGGCATCGCCAGCCCGGCCGCGGACCCGGTGAGCGAGAGGAGGCCCGCGCGGATCAGCACGCCCCGGTGGGGGCGGACCCGGGCGAGGAGCAGACGGAGGGGGGAGGGGCCGGGAGCGGGCGTGGACCGGACGTCGTCCGGGGGCGCCGCCGCCCCGGACGGCTCCGCGGTCTCAGGCGGTCCGCCCGGCTCCGTCCGCCCCGCCCCCGCCGTCTTCCCCGCCACCGTGCTCATCGTGAACCCCCTCGCGTACCGTCACCACCATCAAGGGACGCAGATCCGCCGGTTCCGCCTGCTCCCCGACCGTACGGCCCCCCGCCTGTACCCAAGCATGCGGCGAGAACGGCGGCGTCGCCCACACCCCCGCGCACCAGTCGGGCCAGACGCCGGACATGCGGCAGGCCAGGGCGACGGCCACGGAGCGGGGCAGGCAGCCGTACCGGCTCGCGCAGCGGCGGCTGAGGGCGACGACCGCCTCCCGTGCCTCCAGGGTCTCGGCGTGCGAGGCCGGTCGCGCGCCCCGGGCGCATCGGGCCAGCACCCGGCGCAGCCGCCCGGGCTTGAGCCGGGCCAGGACGAACGCGGCGGCGACGGCGGTGCGCAGCCGCAACCCGCCCGCTCCCGCGCCCCGGCGTGGCATCGTCATCTCGGTGGTCATGGGCGCAGGATCTTCGCCTCGACGAGCCGGCGGGTCAGCTCCGCGACGTCCGACTCGGCCTCCGCGCGCTCGACGTCGAACTCGGCGACGATCCGCTCGACGGCGGCCTCGGGGGTCCGGCCGGCCGCGAGGGTCTCGACGACGATGACGCCGGTGTCGTTCAACTGCCAGTAGCTGCCGTCCTTCTCGTCGAGGAGGACGCCGCCGTACTCGGTGGTCGTGACGGCGATGCCTTTTCTGAGCTTCACAGGGTTGCCTCGCTGGCGCTGGTAGGGGTCCGGTGGGGGGCCGGCCAGGCGTTCTCGGCCGTGCGGAGCCAGGTCTCCCCGGCCACGGTGGAGCTGATGGAGTGTTCGACCAGGACCGGCGAGAAGGGTTCGGCCGCCAGTCGGAGCAGGTGGCGGGCGTCCACCAGGCCGTGTTCGGCGAGGCGGGAGCCGGTCCACAACTCGGCCAGCTCCGGGGCGTGTTCGCGCAGGCCCTGGTGTTCGTCGGAGGCCATGTGGTCCTTCGTCGTCCGGGCGAGCAGCGCGTCCGGCACCACCCCGCGCATCGCCTCGACGAGGAGCGGCTTGTAACGCCAGGGGCTGATGCGCTCCGGCAGGCGTACGGCGAGGGCCGCTTCCAGGACCCGGTCGTCGTAGAAGGGCGCGGCGACCGGCAGCCCGATGGTCATGCCGATGTCCTCCATCGCCTGGAAGTGCCGGGCCCCCATCCGTACGCCGTCGATGTCGACGTGCCGTCCCCGCCACGGGTCGATCGGTTCGGCGTGCTCGGCGGCGGTCCGGAACTCCTGGGTGATCAGGGTGCTCGCGTGCTCGGTGAGCCAGGGGTGCGGGGACTGCCGTACGCCCCAGGAGAGCAGCGGGGTCCGGGCGACGGGCTGGGGTTCGGCGGTGACCGCCCCGGCGAGCCAGCGGGGGAACGTCGAGCGGTCCAGCAGGGCCTTCAGCGTCGGCAGGAGCGGCCAGCCGAGCTGGTGGCGCAGGCCGCCGAGGTGGTTCCAGGCGGTGAGCGGGTTGCCGTGGAAGAGGTCCTGGTAGGCGTGGGGCAGGCCGAGGAAGATCTCGTCCCCGCCGTAGCCGGTGAGGTGGTAGCGGGATCCGGTGGCGCGGGCGCGGCCGAGGAGCAGTTCCGCCCGGGCCCGGCCGGGGGCGACGGGGAGCGGTTCGTCGTTCAACTCGGCGGCGGTGGAGGCGAGGTCGGCGTAGAAGTAGGGGGCTTCGTCGGCGGGGACGACGTGGTGGTCCGGGGCGGGCCCGGCCGTGCCGCGTGCCGCCTCCACCGCTCTGCGCGCCCAGGTCTCGTCCTCGCTGTAGCGGTCCCGGGCGGCCACGGTCAGCAGCGCCAGCGCCTCGGGTCCGGTCTCCCGGGCGGCGAACGCGAGGGCCGTGGAGTCCAGGCCGCCGGAGAGTTCGCAGCTGATCCGGTCCAGGCCGCCGACATGGGCCCGTACGGAGGCCGCGACGGCGTCCGCGACCCTGCGGGCCCCCGCCGCCAGGGGGAGTTCCCCGGGCGGCGGCTCCCACCAGCGGTGCTCCGTGGGACCGGGGACGGCGGCCGTGCCCGGTGCTGCGACGGGCAGGGCCAGGCCGTACCCGGCACCGGTCTCGTGGACGCCCCGCCAGACGGCGCGGCGGCTCAGGGGGTGCGGCAGGAAGTCCAGCAGCCGGAGCGCCAGCGCGCCCTCGTCCAGGGGCGCGTCGATCAGCCGGGCCAGGACGGCGGGGCGGTCGGAGGCGATGGTTCCGGCCTCCGGGTGCCGGGCGTGGTAGATCCGGCGCAGTCCGGTGGCGGTGCCCCGGATCCAGCTCTCCCCGGACAGCCGGGCGACCACGTGGTAGAGGCCGGGCAGCCGGGCGAGCCGGCGCTCCAGCCCGGCCCGGTCGCGGGCGCCCTCCAGCAGTCCGGCGAGCACGGCGTCGGGGACGCGGTCCGGGCCGACGAGAACAAGGGCGTCCTCGCCCCGCGCGAGGTGGCTGACCTTGCGGACCAGCCGGCGGGCGACGACCCAGGGCCGGCCCGAGGGGTGGGCGACGGTCAGGGTGTCGCCCACCCCTCGGGCCGGCCCGGCGGCTCCCGGCGCGGGCGACCGGCCGGTCGCCGCTCCCGGCGCGGGAAGCTGCCCGGCCGCTGCCGCTCCCGCCACGCTGTCCGGCAGGACGACGAAGTAGTCACGCGGCTGTCCGGGCATCTTCACCTTTCGGAAGTTCTCTCACGGTGCACAGGGAACGGGTCGGCGGATCAGATGATGCGCCGGCTCCAGTACTCCTTGTACGAGCCGACGAAGTAGCCGGCGGTCTTCTTCGAAAAGTCGCCCTGCTTGAACATCGACGGCTTCACATAAGCCTTCTTCTGCTGCTTCATGACACCTTCCCTTCTGTTCGGTTGACGACCGTTATGCCCAAATGGCTTCTGCATAACTGGAGTTATTCCTGCGACTGGTGTTCACCACGTGAACACCAGAGCCATCATGTCCCGCTGTTGAACCGGTACGCATGATTCCGACTTACCGTGCGAAGTTGGCTGGATAGCGCGAGCGGCGAGGTCCGGGGCGGGCCGCTTCGGGGTGGCTCCGCCCGGGCCCGGGCGGCCGGCCTGTCGCCCTGTGCAGTCGCACACCACCGAGGCATGGACGCGCGGTGGACTGGACCAATGACTGGACGCCGCCGTCCGACCGGGCAGTGAGCTGCCACGAGAGGGAACAGCTCCCGGCGGCACCGACGAACCGGCCGGATCGGGCGTCCGGGCGGCTTCGCGTGCGCCGTACCCCAGGGATCGCGGGCGCGCCACCGCCATCGGCACAGCCGCGCCGACCCGTGCTGCCGTACGGGGAAGGCCACGGCAAGTAGTCATTCGGCCACGCCGACCGCCCCCAGCCGCCCCGCGACCACGTACGGGCAGCCGGCGGCCGGTACCCGCCCGACGCCTGCCCACGTCACTGGCCCGGACACGCCACAGGGGCGGCACCTCCGGTGAAGGAGATACCGCCCCTCTGGGACGTACGCGGAGCTTCGATCAGCTGGAGGCCGGAACCTCCGTGGCCGATCAGAAGTCCATGTCACCGCCCGGCATGCCGCCCGGAGCGGCCGCGCCGGCCTTCTCGGGCTTGTCGGCGATGACGGCCTCGGTGGTGAGGAAGAGCGCGGCGATGGACGCGGCGTTCTGCAGAGCGGAGCGCGTGACCTTCGCCGGGTCGAGAATGCCCTCGGCGATCATGTCGACGTACTCGCCGGTCGCAGCGTTGAGGCCGTGACCGATCGGCAGGTTGCGGACCTTCTCCACGACGACGCCACCCTCGAGACCACCGTTGACGGCGATCTGCTTGAGCGGGGCCTCCAGCGCGAGCTTCACGGCGTTGGCGCCGGTCGCCTCGTCGCCCGTGAGGTCGAGCTTGTCGAAGACGGCCGAGGCCTGGAGCAGAGCCACGCCACCACCGGCGACGATGCCCTCCTCGACGGCGGCCTTGGCGTTGCGCACCGCGTCCTCGATGCGGTGCTTGCGCTCCTTGAGCTCCACCTCGGTGGCGGCGCCGGCCTTGATGACGGCCACGCCGCCGGCCAGCTTCGCCAGGCGCTCCTGGAGCTTCTCGCGGTCGTAGTCCGAGTCGGAGTTCTCGATCTCGGCACGGATCTGGTTGACGCGACCCTGAACCTGGTCGCTGTCACCGGCGCCGTCGACGATCGTCGTCTCGTCCTTGGTGATGACGACCTTGCGGGCGCGGCCGAGCAGGTCCAGGCCGGCGTTCTCCAGCTTGAGACCGACCTCCTCGGAGATCACGGTGCCACCGGTGAGGATGGCGATGTCCGCGAGCATGGCCTTGCGGCGGTCGCCGAAGCCCGGGGCCTTGACGGCGACGGACTTGAACGTGCCCTTGATCTTGTTGACGACCAGGGTGGAGAGCGCCTCGCCCTCGACGTCCTCGGCGATGATCAGCAGGGGCTTGCCCGACTGCATGACCTTCTCCAGCAGCGGGATCAGGTCCTTGACGCTGCCGATCTTCGAGTTGACGATCAGGATGTACGGGTCGTCGAGCGACGCCTCCATACGCTCCATGTCGGTCGCGAAGTACGCCGAGATGTAGCCCTTGTCGAAGCGCATACCCTCGGTGAGCTCCAGCTCCAGACCGAAGGTCTGGGACTCCTCGACGGTGATGACGCCTTCCTTGCCGACCTTGTCCATCGCCTCGGCGATCTTGGCGCCGATCTCGGTGTCGGCGGCGGAGATGGAGGCGGTCGAAGCGATCTGCTCCTTGGTCTCCACGTCCTTGGCCTGCTCCAGCAGAGCGGCGGAGACGGCCTCGACGGCCTTCTCGATGCCGCGCTTGAGGGCCATCGGGTTGGCGCCTGCGGCGACGTTGCGCAGACCCTCGCGGACGAGAGCCTGGGCGAGAACGGTGGCGGTGGTCGTACCGTCGCCGGCGACGTCGTCCGTCTTCTTGGCGACCTCCTTGACCAGCTCCGCACCGATCTTCTCGTACGGGTCCTCGAGCTCGATCTCCTTGGCGATGGAAACACCATCGTTGGTGATCGTGGGCGCGCCCCACTTCTTCTCGAGGACGACGTTACGGCCCTTGGGGCCGAGGGTGACCTTGACGGCGTCGGCGAGCTGGTTCATCCCGCGCTCGAGACCGCGCCGTGCCTCCTCGTCGAACGCGATGATCTTGGCCATGTGAAGTGGTCCTCCCGGACAGGGGTGGATTTCTCCGGACCGAGAGGCGCCCGCGACGGACGGCCTGCCTGCGTGGTGGTTCCTTGCCCCACCGCGCCTGCGGGCCTCACCGGCCCGGTCCAAGTTTCTGTCACTCTCACCTGGAGAGTGCTAACGCCAATGATTAGCACTCGACCCCCGAGAGTGCAAGCGCCTCCGGCGAGTGCCCGCCATGCGGTCCGGGGGTGTGACGGCGCGCGGTCCGGGGCGCGGCGCACCGCCGCCCCCGGACGCGCGTAGGGCCCGATCCCCTGATCCCGGGGTCGGGCCCTACGTGCGTGAGTGGTGTCGTCGGACGACCGCGCCGAGCTCAGCCGACGGCGAGCTTGACCATGTCGGCCTGGGGCCCCTTCTGGCCCTGCGAGATCTCGAATTCAACTCGCTGACCCTCTTCGAGGGTGCGGTACCCGTCCATCTGGATCGCGCTGTAGTGGACGAAAACATCCGCACCACCGTCGACCGCGATGAAGCCGTACCCCTTCTCCGCGTTGAACCACTTGACGGTGCCCTGAGCCATGCCTAACTCCCCTATTACTGGCCCTTGCACGGGACCGCACTTCGCGGACCCGGGTCGGAACTCACCCTCCGACAGGAGAGGGTGTGCGGCGCCGCAGCGCGTCGACCGCGGCCGAATGTATCCGCCCAACTGCCCTCTGCAACAGGTCAATCGGACGACAATTCTGGGCGCAGAAGACCGCGCGAATATGCGGGTTTGCTGTGAATTACGGGCAAGTCGGGCCAGGCAAAGGGCACTTATGCCGCAAGAGGTTCACGTACTTTGGCTGCTTCTTATCGCGGCCGGGCGCATTCTCATATGCGGGCGGCACGGGCAGCGGGTGGGGCTTCCCCAACTGTACCGCGCTCAACCATGCAGAATTGCCCCCTCCGCTTCTCTCGCGGAGGGGGCAACCGTGGTCACACAGTGGTGCGGTGGGGCCGTCGGCGAGCGGCCCGGGCGGTTCAGCAGCCGCCGGCCACCGCGGGGATGATCGAGACGCCCGCGCCGTCCGGCGTGGCCGCGTCCAGGCCGCCCTCGAAGCGCACGTCGTCGTCGTTGACGTACACGTTCACGAAGCGGCGCAGCTTGCCCTGGTCGTCCAGGACGCGGGCGGCGATGCCCGGGTGGTCCTTCTCCAGGGACTCGATGACCTCGGAGAGCTTCGAGCCCTCCGCCGAAACCTCGGCCTGGCCGCCCGTGTACGTACGGAGGATGGTGGGGATGCGGACCTTGACGCTCATGGTGGTGCCCTTCTTCCTTCGTGCCGGTGTGGTCAGGCGGTGCCGAGGCCCGCGGCGCGGAACGCGTCCAGGCTCGGCTTGATGGTCGCCGTGGCCTGCGAGGTGGCGGAGACCGCGTCGAGCGTCTTGAGGCCGTCGCCGGTGTTGACCACGACGGTGGTGAGCGTCGGGTCGATGACACCGGCCTCGATGAGCTTCTTCGTCACGCCGAGCGTCACGCCGCCCGCAGTCTCGCCGAAGATGCCCTCGGTGCGCGCCAGCAGCTTGATCGCGTCGACGACCTGCTCGTCGGTGACGTCCTCCACCGCGCCGCCGGTGCGGCGGGCGATGTCCAGGACGTAGGGGCCGTCCGCCGGGTTGCCGATGGCCAGCGACTTGGCGATGGTGTTCGGCTTCTGTGGCCGTACGACGTCGTGACCGGCCTTGAAGGCGGCGGAGACCGGGGAGCAGCCCTCGGCCTGGGCGCCGAAGATCTTGTACGGCCTGTCCTCGACCAGACCGAGCTTGATCAGCTCCTGGAGACCCTTGTCGATCTTCGTGAGCTGGGACCCGGACGCGATCGGGATGACGATCTGGTCGGGCAGCCGCCAGCCGAGCTGCTCGCAGATCTCGTACGCCAGGGTCTTCGAGCCCTCGCCGTAGTACGGGCGGAGGTTGACGTTGACGAAGCCCCAGCCCTCGCCGAGCGGGTCGCCGATGAGCTCGGAGCAGAAGCGGTTGACGTCGTCGTAATTGCCCTCGATGCCGACCAGCTCACCGCCGTACACCGCGGCCATGACGACCTTGCCCTGCTCCAGGTCGTGCGGGATGAACACGCAGGAGCGCAGTCCGGCGCGGGCGGCGGCGGCGCCCACGGCACCGGCCAGGTTGCCCGTGGAGGAGCAGGAGAGGGTGGTGAAACCGAAGGCGCGGGCGGCCTCGACGGCGATCGCGACGACGCGGTCCTTGAAGGAGTGCGTCGGGTTGCCGGAGTCGTCCTTCACGTACAGGCCGCCGGTGACGCCCAGCTCACGGGCGAGGTTGTCGGCCTTGACCAGCTTGGTGAAGCCGGGGTTGATGTTGGGCTTCTGAGCAACGTCGGCGGGCACCGGCAGCAGCGGGGCATAGCGCCAGATGTTGTCCGGCCCGGCCTCGATGCGCTTGCGCAGCTCCTCCGGGGAGCCGGTGGGCAGGTCGTAGGCCACTTCGAGCGGCCCGAAACAGGACGCACAGGCGAAAAGCGGGCCGAGCTCGAAACGCTCGCCGCACTCGCGGCAGGAAAGCGCCGCGGCGGGACCGAGGTCCGGGGAAGCGGTGGTGGCATTACCTGCGACGGTCTGAACAGCCATGATGGCGGAGGCCCTTTCTCCTCATCTTCCTCGCGACGCATTTCGCCGCAAGACGGAATTGGCACCTTCCCCACCGTGACCTCGCGGTCGGCAGGAGGGTTGCCGGGACTTCAACGGGCCGTTCCCTCAGTCCCTCTGGATGAGCTCTATGGCACGGGATC
Organism: Streptomyces sp. NPDC058576; assembly: GCF_042718715.1. Classification (NCBI taxonomy): domain Bacteria; kingdom Bacillati; phylum Actinomycetota; class Actinomycetes; order Kitasatosporales; family Streptomycetaceae; genus Streptomyces; species Streptomyces sp. NPDC058576. Next base: position 22,389 of record NZ_JBHXPF010000005.1, read on the forward strand.
TTCGATCCAGGCGTTTATGTGCGCTCCGACCCCGACATGCGAGGGTCATCCGCGTTGTTCAAGACTGTAACCGAAGCACCGGACCGTTGAGATAGTCGTCCGAACCGCGAGATGGATCACACACAGGGAGTGCCGACCGTGCTCGAAGAGGTGGAACGCTGGCTGACCAGGCGTTCCTGGTCGTCCGGCGACCGCCCGCTGAACCGGCTCACCGACGCCCGGAGCGCCGATCCGCGCGTCACGTCGGTGAGCGTGGTGCTGCCCGCGCTGAACGAGGAGGCCACGGTCGGCGCGATCGTGGCGACGATCCGCCGGGAGCTGATGGAGAAGGTCCGGCTCGTCGACGAACTCGTGGTGATCGACTCCGGCTCCACCGACGCCACCGCCGCGGTGGCCCGGGCGGCGGGCGCCCGGGTGGTCCACCGGGACGCGATCCTGCCCCGGATCCCGGCCCTGCCCGGCAAGGGCGAGGTGCTGTGGCGGTCGCTCCTGGTGACCAGGGGCGAGATCGTCTGCTTCGTGGACGCCGACCTCAAGGAGTTCTCGGCGGACTTCGTCTCGGGGACGGTCGGCCCGCTGCTCACCGACCCCACGGTCCACTTCGTCAAGGCGATGTACGACCGTCCGCTCGGCGACAGCGCAGGTCAGGGCGGCCGGGTCACCGAACTGGTGGCGCGCCCGCTGCTCAATCTGCACTGGCCGCAGCTGGCCGGCTTCGTCCAGCCGCTGGGCGGCGAGTACGCGGTGCGGCGCTCCCTGCTGGAGCGGCTGCCGTTCCCCGTCGGTTACGGAGTGGAGCTGGGGCTGCTCGTGGACGCGCTGCACACCGTGGGCCTGGACGCGCTGGGCCAGGTCGACGTCGGGGTACGCAAACACCGCCACCAGGACGGGCAGGCGCTGGGCCGGATGGCGGCGGCGATCTACCGCACGGCGCAGCTGCGGCTCTCCCGGGGCCATCTGGTGCGGCCGGCGCTGACCCAGTTCGAGCGCGGCGAGGAGGGCTTCGTGCCCCGCACCCATGCGGTGGACACGGAGGAGCGGCCGCCGATGCGGGAGATCGCGGAGTACGCGGAGCGCCACGCGGCGTGAGGCGGTGGGCGGCGTGGAGCCCTGAGGCGTTTGGCGGCTTCCCGAACGGGCTAGGTTCCGCTACATGGTCACCGAGCATCCCGAAGCCACTGCCCAGGTCCTCGTCGCGTCCAACCGCGGCCCGGTCTCGTACACGCTCGGCGAGGACGGGACGCTCGACGCCAAGCGCGGCGGGGGCGGTCTCGTCTCCGGGCTGAGCGCCGTCGACGACAAGCTGTGGGTCTGCGCGGCCCTCGGCGACGGCGACCGCGAGGCGGTGCGCCGCGGGGTAGGGGAGCCGGGCGTGCGGATGCTGGACATCGACGCCGAGGTGCACGCCGACGCGTACAACGGGATCGCGAACTCGGTGCTGTGGTTCGTCCACCACCTGCTCTACCAGACGCCCGTCGAGCCGGTCTTCGACGCGGAGTTCCGCCGGCAGTGGGCTTCGTACGAGACGTACAACCGGGCCTTCGCCGATGCGCTGGCCGAGGAGGCGGGCCCGGGGGCGGCGGTCCTCGTCCAGGACTACCACCTGGCCCTGGTCCCCGGCATGCTCCGCGAGCTGCGCCCGGACCTCAGGATCGGCCACTTCTCGCACACCCCGTGGGCGCCCGTCGACTACTTCCGGCTGCTCCCCGACGACATCGCCGAGCAGTTGCTGCGCGGCATCCTCGGCGCGGACCGGGCCGCGTTCCTGACCCGGCGCTGGGCGGACGCGTTCATCGGCTGCTGTACGGAGATCCTCGGCGGCACGGGCCGGACCAGAATCGGGGTGCACGGCCTCGGGGCCGACGCCGACTTCCTGCGCCGCCGCTCGCACGAGGCGGACGTGGACGAGCGGATGGAGGCGCTGCGGGAGCAGGTGGGCGAGGGCCGGAAGACCATCGTCCGGGTGGACCGCACCGAGCTGTCCAAGAACATCGTGCGCGGCCTGCACGCGTACCGGACGCTGCTGGACGCCCACCCGGAGTGGCGCGAGCGCGTCGTGCACATCGCCTTCGCCTACCCCTCCCGCCAGGACCTCTCCGTCTACCAGGACTACACGGCGGCGGTGCAGTCCCTGGCCACGGAGATCAACGGGGCGTACGGCACGGAGAGTTGGACGCCGGTCGTCCTCCACGTGAAGGACGACTTCGCCCGCTCCCTGGCGGCGTACCGGCTGGCGGACGTGGCGCTGGTCAACCCGATCCGCGACGGGATGAACCTGGTCGCCAAGGAGGTCCCCGTCGTCTCGGACCACGGCTGCGCGCTGGTGCTGTCGCGGGAGGCGGGGGCGTACGAGGAGCTGGGCGAGGACGCGCTCGTGGTGAACCCGTACGACGTGACGGGCACGGCCGAGGCCCTGCACGAGGGGCTGACGATGAGCGCGGACGAGCGTTCCGGGCGCACGAAGCGACTGGCCGAGGCGGCGACCGCGCTGCCGCCGCAGCAGTGGTTCCTGGACCAGCTGGAGGCGCTGCGGCAGGACTGACGGCCCGGAAGCGGGCCGGCCGCCCCTCCCGCTGCCCCAGCCGCTCCGCTTCTACAGCCGCTCCGCCAGGGCCGCCAGGAAGTCCACGACCGCCGCCGGGCCCGGCACCGACAGGTCGGCGCGCTCGGCCAGTTCGGGCACCTCGGCGCTGCCGCTGCACACCAGGAGGCCGGGGAGGCCGTCCGGGCCCTCCGTTCGCAGCTTCTCCACGGCGGCGAACGCGGCGAGGTCGCCGAGGTCGTCGCCCGCGTAGATCACGGACTCCGCGTCCAGCTCCGCGACGAACTTGGCGAGCGCGACTCCCTTGTCCATGCCGGGCGGCCGCAACTCCAGCACCAGACGGCCCGGTTCGACGATCAGACCGTGGGCCGCGGCCAGCTCGCCGAGGGGCCCGCGCAGCGACTCGAAGGCCGCCTGCGGGTCCTCGGCGCGCCGGGTGTGGACCGCGACGGCCTGCCCCTTCTCCTCGATCCAGGTGCCGCGCCACGCGTCGAACTCGTGGAGCACACCGGGGAGTTCGGCACGGACAGCGGTGACGCCCGGGTGCGGGGCGGGGGCCCGGACGGTGCCGGTGACGGCGTCCCAGCGTTCCGCGCCGTAGTGTCCGAGCACGACGAGGTGCTCCAGGCCGGGAACGCCCGCGAAGCCTCCGTAGCGCACGGCGACGCCCGCCGGGCGGCCGGTGATCACGGCGATGGCGGCGACCTTCGGCGCGAGTGCGGCGAGCGCCTCGACGGTACCGGGGTGGGCGCGGGCCTGCTCGGGGTCCGGGACGATGTCGGCGAGCGTGCCGTCGAAGTCGAGGGCGACGACCGCGCGGTCCGGCCGGGCGAGGACGGCGTCGAGCCCCTCGCGGCCGGCCGGGGTGGTCGGGGTCGGAAGACGTTCCGGGTGACTGCCCATGGAGCGAGCCTAATCCCTGGACGGATCGATCACGAGCGTTGTCGGGCCGGTGACGACTGCGCGCGGGCTCACGGACGCCGGTGAGCACGCGGCGACGTTCACGCGCGCGCTCACCGGCCCGTCAGAATCAGAACACGGTGACGACTCCGTGCGGCTCACCGGCGCCCTTCAGTGCGGCGACGACTACTCACGCGCGCCCGCGAGTTCGACCGGCCGGGTCCGCAGGGCGAACGCGGCCGGCAGGACGGCGGAGCCGGCGGCCAGGAGCGCGGCGGCCGCGACGACCAGGCCGAGCGTTCCCCACGGCACGACGACGGCGGACGTGACGCCCAGCAGCGCCAGGGCGCCCCACACCACCAGCAGGTTCACCGCCGCGACCACGCCCCCGAGTACGGCTCCCACCCCGACCGCCGCGACCGCCTCGGCTGCGACGAGCCGCAGGACCTGCGGGACGGTGGCCCCGGCGAGGCGGAGCACGGCTAGGTCCCGGACCCGGTCGGAGGTGGCCATGACCAGGGTGTTGGCCAGAGCCGTCCCCGTACAGAGGAGAGCGATGGCGAGGATCATCCGGAGACCGGTCCGGGTGTGGTCGTTCGTCCCCGGGCTGTCCGCGGCCAGCCACGCGTCCCGGGTCTCCACCCGCGTACCGGTGGCGGCAGCGGCGGTGCCCAGGGCGGCGGCGACGGCCTGCCGGTCACCGCCGGGGGCGACCTTGACGTCGATCCGGTCGACGGCCGCGCCCCCGGCGTTCCGGGCGGTGACGTAGACGCCGTTGTCGCCGGTACCGGTGGCCAGGACGGCGGCGATCCGCAGCGACGCCTCGCGCCCGTCGCCGAGCCAGACGGTGACCCGGTCGCCGACCCGCGTGGTCAGCCACTCCTCGTTGACGACGATCGCGCCGTCGTCGAGATCGGTGAGCCGGCCGGCCGTCACGGGCAGCTCCGACACGGCCGCCAGCCGGGCGGGGTCGACCGCGCGGGCCTCGGAGGAGACGAGGGCCGTGCCCTCTTCGAGGACGGTGACGGCCGTGGACCGCGACACGCTGACCACGGCCCCCTCGACGGCCCGCGCCCGCTCCACGAAGGCGGGGGCCAGCGGCCGGCCCTCCTGTCCCGACGTCACCACGAAGTCGGCGGTGGCGGCGGTGCGCGCCTCCGTGGCTCTGGCCTCCTCCAGGGTCGCGACGGTGCCGGTCAGGGAGGCGGCGAGGGCGACGGTGATCAGGACGGGCGCGGCGACGGCGGCGGTCCTGCGCACGCCGGCGGCGGTGTTCTCCCGGACGAGTACGCCGGTGGCGCCGGGCAGCCGCGCGGGCAGCCAGGTCAGCAGCCGGCCGACCGGGCGCACCAGGACGGGGGCGAGGAGCGCGCAGCCGACGATGAGGAGCATGGGCCGGGTGATGTAGGACTTGCGGCCCAGCAGATTGCCGGGGTCGACCGCCAACGCCAGGGCGGGCAGGCCGAGTCCGGCAAGCACGACCAGGACGGCGGCGGCCCAGCGGCTCATCGGCATGACCCGGCTGTCGACGGCCGCCTCGCGCAGCACCTCGGTCGGGGCGGTCCGCCCGGCCCGATAGCAGGAGACGAGCGCGGCCGCGGTGGCGACGAAGACCCCGGTCCAGAAGGCGGTGTGCAGCGGCCAGGTCGGGTCCCCGAGGGCGAACCAGGACGGAGCGAGGCCCGCGTCGGTCATCCGGCGGACCAGCAGGGGCGCGCCCCGGGCTCCGAGCCAGGTGCCCGCCGCCGAGGCCAGCACTCCGAGGAGGACCGCTTCGGCGCAGACCGTACGGCGGATCTGGCCGGGCGTCGCACCGGCCGTGCGCAACAGCCCGAACTCCCGCCGCCGCCCGGCCACGGCGAACGAGAACGTCGACGCCACGACGGCGGCGGAGACGAACAGGGTGATGACCGCGGCGGTGCCGAGCAGCGCGTTGACGGAGATCAGGGCCCGGGCGTCGCGGTCGGGGTCGGGGTCGGCGCGGCGGCGGTCGTGGCCGGTGAGGACGTCCATGCCGCTGTCCGGTCCGAGCGCGCCGCGTACGGCGGTGGCGTCGGCGTGCACCACGAGGGCGTCGATGTCCGGGGAGATCCGGGCGGCCTCGTCGTCGGTGAAGAAGACGGCCTCCTCGAAGCCCCGGCCGGCCACGGTGCCGACGACGGTCCTGGTGTCGGTCCCGGCCGGGGTGCGGACCTGGACGCGGTCCCCGGTACGGAGCGGGGCGCCGCCGGGTCCGGTGGTGACGACGACTTCGCCCGGGGCGGAGGGGGCGCGGCCGGTGGTGAGGCGGTACGGGGCGGCGGCGGCGACGGACCAGGGATGGCCGGCCCGGGTCTGGGCACCGGCATCGGTTCCGGTGCCGGTGCCGGTGCTTCTGTCGGTGCCGGTGCCGGTGCCTGTGCCTGTGTCGGTGTCTCTGTCGGTGCCGGTGCTTCTGTCGGTTCCGGTACGAGGGGCCGTGAGGTCCGCCGGGAAGGTCCGGTCCTCCACCGTGCGTCCCAGGGCGGCCAGTTGGCCGGCGAGGCCCGGCGGGACCGGGCCGGGGCGGTCGATGGGGCTGGTCCGGGTCCCGATCGGGGTGTCGACCCGGAGCTGGTCGACGGCCCGGACGACGACGGGAGCTGCGGCGAACCGTTCCGGCCCCCGCTCCGGGGCGTCGAACGTCGCGGCGAGGGCGAGTCCGGTGGCGGCGATGAGCCCCGTTCCCAGGGCCAGGGCGACGAACGACCCGACGAAGGTGACCCACCTCTGCCGAACACCGCGCAGCGCGAGCATCAGCACGGGACCACCGCCGGAGACGTCAGAGACGCAGAGGACGTCAGGGACGCGGAGGACGTCAGGGACGCGGAGGACGTCAGGGACGCAGGAGACGCCGGGGAAGCCAGGTCATCCCCCGGGACCGCCTCAAGCCCCGGAGCGGAGAGGGCCGCCATGCGCGCCGCGATCCGCTCCGCGGAGGGCGCGTCCAGGTCGTCCCGGATCCGGCCGTCGGCGAGGAAGAGGACGCGATCGGCGAAGGAGGCGGCGATCGGGTCGTGGGTCACCATGATCACGGTGCGCCCGTCGTCGGTCATCGCGCGCAGCAGGCCGAGCACCGTGCGCCCTGCGGTGGAGTCCAGGGCGCCGGTCGGCTCGTCGCCGAAGAGCACTTCGGGCCGGGTCACCAGGGCGCGGGCGATCGCCACCCGCTGCTGCTGGCCGCCGGAGAGCTCGCCCGGCCGGTGACCGGCCCGCTCGCGCAGCCCGACCTTGTCCAGGGCGTCGAGCACCTCCGCCTTGCGCGGCCGCCGTCCGGCGAGCCGCAGCGGCAGGGCCACGTTCTGCGCGGCGGTCAGGGAGGGCAGCAGGTTGAACGCCTGGAAGACGAAGCCGATCCGCCCCCGGCGCAGCTTGGTCAGCCGGGCCTGGCTGAGCCCGGTCAGATCGGTGTCGCCCAGCAGCACCCGGCCGTCGGTCGGCCGGTCCAGGCCCGCGACGCAGTGCAGGAGCGTCGACTTGCCGGAGCCGGAGGGCCCCATGACGGCGGTGAACGTGCCGCGGCGGATGGTGAGGCTGACGTCGTCGAGCGCTTTCACGGTGCTGCCGTCGCGGCCGTAGGAACGGGTCACGGACCGGAGCCGAACGGCCGCTGTCGGGTCGGTGGTCGCTGCTGGATTCATGGTGTCCACTCAACCGGCGACGCTCGCCCGGCACATCGCGGCGAGATGGAGTCCTCGTGGTGGAGCCAGCTCCACCATGAGAGGGGAGAGAGCGGGGTGGCCGGCCGGGGAGACCGTCTCGTAGCGTGCCCGGCATGCTCTCCCCCAGCCCGCCGTCACCGCCACCGCCCACGCCACAGTCACCGCCACCGCCACAGTCACCGACACCGGAATCCTCGCCCGCGCTCCTCCGAGCGGCCCTCCTCCGAGCGGCCCTCCTCCGAGCGGCCCTCCTCCGAGCGGCCCTCCTCCGAACCGTCCGCCGACAACTCCTCGACGGCCGGCCGTGGCGTGCCGCGCTCTACCTCCTGACCAGCGTGCCCGTCGGTGTCGTGACGCTGGTCGCCCTGCTCCTGCTGGCCGGTGCGGGCAGCGCGCTGGCCGTTCTCGTCATCGGGGTGCCGCTGCTGCTGACGCTCGTCCTGGCCGGGATCCCGCTGGCGGCGCTGGAGCGGCGCAGGCTCCGGCTGATCGACCCGGTCCCCGTCCTCGACCCGCACCGCGATCCGCCCGAGCCGGGCCTGGCGTCCTGGCTGCGCACGCGGCTCCAGGAGCGCTGCACCTGGGCGGAGTTGGCGTACGCACTGCTCTTCGCGTTCGTCCTGTGGCCGGTGGAGGCTCTCGCCGTCGGCACGGTTCTCCTGGTGTGCGGCGGGCTGATCGGGACGCCGGTGATGATGGCGGCGGGCGGGGACGGGGAGGCTCGGGTCCTGAAGCTGTGGCTCGCCGACTCCTGGCCGGAAGCGTTCGCGGTGATGCTGGCGGGGGTGGTGCTGCTGCCGTTGCTGATCCGGCCGCTGGCGATCGTCGCCCGGGCCCGCGCCGTACTGACGCGGGCCCTGCTCGCCCCACCGGACTCCGCGCTCGACTCCCGGATCGCGGAGCTGGACCGGTCGCGGATGCGGCTGGTGGACGCGTTCGAGGCGGAACGCCGCCGTATCGAGCGCGACCTGCACGACGGGGCGCAGCAGCGGCTGGTGGCGCTCTCCATGACGCTGGGCCTCGCCCGGCTGGAGAAGCCGGCCGAGCCGCTGGGCGGGCTGCTGGCGCGGGCGCACGAGGAGGCGTCGGTCGCACTGGTGGAGATCCGGGAGCTGATCCACGGGATCCATCCCCATGTCCTCACCGACCGGGGGCTCGTGGCCGCCGTAGAGGACCTGGCGGACCGCTCCCCGGTCCCGGTCGAGGTGCGCCTGACGGTACCGGGCCGGCTGCTCGAAGCCGTCGAGACCGCGGTCTACTTCGCGGTGAGCGAGGCGCTGGCGAACGTGGCGAAGCACAGCGGGGCGACCCGGGTCACGGTGACCGGCGGGACCGCGCGCGGGCGGCTGACGGTGGAGGTCGAGGACGACGGACGCGGCGGCGCGCGACTGGGCGGCGCCCCCGCAAGGGATGAGAACGCTACCGGTGGGACCGGTCTCCAGGGCGTCGCCGATCGCCTCTCGGTACTCGGCGGAACCCTGCTACTGTCCAGTCCGCCCGAGGGGCCGACGGTGTTCCGGCTGGAGGTCCCCTGCCCGCCCGCCCGATCGAGGACCTGATGCTGCGCGTCGTACTGGCCGAGGACAGTGTGCTTCTGCGCGAGGGCCTGGTCGGCCTGCTGGAACGTTTCGGGCACCGGGTCCTGGCCGCGGTGGGCACGGCCGAGGAGCTCGACGCCGCCGTCCTGGAGCACCGCCCGGACATCGTGGTGACCGATGTCCGGATGCCGCCCGGTTTCACGGACGAGGGCCTGCGGGCCGCCGTCACGCTGCGCGGGAAGCTGCCGGGCCTGCCGGTCCTGGTGCTCAGCCAGTACGTCCAGCGCACCTACGCCGAGGACCTGCTGGACACCTCGGACGGTACGGGGGTGGGCTATCTGCTCAAGGAGCGCATCGGCCACGTGGAGGAGTTCGCCGACGCCCTGCGCCGGGTGGCCGAGGGCGGCACGGTGGTGGACCCCGAGGTCGTACGGCAGCTGATCCGGCACCGCCGCGACCCGCTCGCCCGGCTCACCGCCCGCGAGCTGGAGGTGCTCGCCCTGATGGCGGAAGGCCGGTCCAACGCGTCCGTCGCCGAGGCCCTGCACGTCGGCGAAGGCACGGTCAGCAAGCACTTCGGCTCGATCCTCACCAAGCTCGACCTCGACGTCTCGGACGCCACCAACCGCCGGGTGCTCGCGGTCCTGGCGTTCCTGCGCGGCTGAGCCCACCGCCGCACCCCTCCGCACACCGCCGCACGCCTCCGCACACCGCCGCACGCCTCCGCCCAGCGCCGTACCCCTCCGCACACCGCCGTACCCGGAAGCCCCGGCCGCCCTCCCCCTCCCCCTCACCCCGCACCTCCTCCACCCCGCGACCTGCCGCGCTTGACAGCTATTCCCCCATGACTCCATGATTCCATTAATTGACTAATGGAATCGAGGCGAGGCGCGTGGCAGACACGACCACCCCGAACGCGACATCCGGCAGCTGGGCACTGGAAGCCCGCGGCCTGGGAAAGCGCTACCGGCGCGGCTGGGCGCTGCGCGACTGCTCCTTCCGGATCCCGGCCGGCCGCATCTGCGGTCTGGTCGGCCCGAACGGGGCCGGCAAGAGCACCCTGCTCGGACTGGCGACCCGGCAGGTGCAGCCGACGACCGGCGAACTGCGGATCTTCGGCGTACCGGTCGACGACCCCGCCGTGATGCCAGGATTCGCGTTCCTCGGGCAGGACAAGCCGCTGTTCAAGCGGTTCACCGTGGCCGAAACCCTGCGGATGGGCGCCGAGTTGAACCCCGGCTGGGACGCGGCGGCGGCGACGCGGATCGTCCGCTCGGGCAACGTCCCGCTGCACGCGAGGATCGGCACGCTCTCCGGCGGCCAGCGCACCCGCGTGGCCTTCGCGCTCGCCTTCGGCAAGCGGCCCGACCTGCTGCTCCTGGACGAGCCGATGTCGGACCTCGACCCGCTGGCCCGCGACGAGATGAGCACGCTGCTGATGGCGGAGGCCGTCGAGCGCGGCACCACGGTGGTGATGTCCTCGCACATGCTGACCGAGCTGGAGGACATGTGCGACTACCTGCTGGTCGTCGCCGAGGGCCGGATCCGGATGGCCGGTGACGCCGACGCGCTGGTCCCGGCCCACGCGCTGGTCACCGGGGTGGCCCGGGACGGCTCGCTGCCGACCGAGCTCGACCACCACACGGTCGTCGAAACCCGGCTCCAGGGACGGCAGTTCCAGGCGATGATCCGGCCCAGGGGCCCCCTCCCCGCCGAATGGGAGAGCGCCGAACCCTCCCTGGAGGAAGTCCTCCTCGCCCATCTCCGCTCCCCGGACGCGCCCTCGCTCTACACCCAGGGCGCCCGCGTCGAAGCCGAAGGGAACCAGGCCGCATGAGCACCACCCTCACCGAGAAGTCCGCCGAACTCGGCACCGGCCACCGTCTGTTGCGCGGAATGCCGTGGCTCGTCGTCCGCCAGCACCGCGTCGCGCTGGCCTGCGTCCTCGGCCTCACCCTGCTGACAGCGCTGTGGATCGTGTACGAGCGCAACGAGCTGGTGCAGCTGCTCGACGCGAAGGGCTGGCCGGAGAAGGACGCCGGCCGGCCGATGGACAACAACCGCGGCTACAACTACATCACCACCATCATCAACGGCCTGCCGCTGATCCTCGCCGTCTTCATCGGCGCCCCGCTGATCGCGGGCGACCAGGAGAACGGCACCGCGCAGCTCGTCACCACCCAGTCCGCGACCCGCCGCCAGTGGCTGATCGCCAAGCTGGGCCTGGCCTACACCCTCGCGCTGGTCTCCGGCGTGGTGCTCTCGGCGCTGTTCACCTGGTGGTGGAAGCCGCACCGCTCCCTCTTCCTCAGCGAGTGGATCGACGGCGTCATCTTCGACAACACCGGGCCGGTCCTGCCCGCGTTCCTCCTCTTCCTGACCGCCGCGGGCATCACGATCGGCACCCTGGTCCGCCGGGTGCTCCCGGCGATGGTGCTCACGTTCCTCTTCACGGCGATCACCACCATGTTCGTCTGGGACGAGGTACGCGTACGGCTCGGCTCCCCGGAAATGTTCACCTACCCGATGGACACCGACCTCCCGGCCCGCTTCGACGACGCGTACGAGGTGGACCGCTGGGTCGGCAGCGCCGACGGCACCCTGTACGGCTGGGGCACCTGCGCCGAGGCGACCGAGAAGGCGTCGAACGCGTGCATCAAGGAGCACGGCATCGTCAACGACGTGATCGAGTACATCGGTTACAACCAGATGGCGGGAATGCAGTGGCTCGCGGCAGGCATCCTGCTCGCCGGAACGGCCCTGCTCACGGCGTTCACCCTGTGGCGGGTGTCGCGCCGCCCGCTGTAGGTGCGGCCCTCTCCCCCTACGTAAAGTGTCGGCAATCGAGCGGAAGGTGAAGGCCGTGGTCGTGTTCCGCATCGACCGGCGCAGTGGAGTGGCGACCTATCTCCAGATCGTCCGGCAGGTCGAGCAGGCGCTGCGGATGGGCGCGCTGGAGGAGGGCGACCGGCTGCCCACCGCGGCCCAGGTCGCCGCGACCACCAAGGTCAACCCCAACACGACGCTCAAGGCCTACCGCGAACTGGAACGCATGGGCCTCGCCGAGGTGCGCCAGGGAGCGGGCACGTTCATCACCCGCACCCTCGCGCAGCCCCAGTCCGGCCCCGGCTCACCGCTGCGCGCCGCGCTCACCGACTGGCTGACCCAGGCCCGTACCGAAGGCCTCACCGGCCAGGACGTCACGGCCCTGTTCCACTCGGCGTTCGAGAGCGCGTACCCGGGCGAGGCACCGGACTGACCGACTCCGGACCGACCGGCACCGGACCGACCGGCACCGTCCTGACGGGTACGTAGGATCGCGGGAATGGGGACGAACACGGGGAACCGCCTCCGGAGCCGCTTCCCGGAGCGTGCCGCCGGTCCGGTCTGCGCGGTCCTGGCGCTCTGCTTGGTGCCGGCCGGCCTGCTGGCGGGCCCCTCGGCGGGCTGGCGGGCGGCCCTGCCCATGACGGTCGCGGTGCTGGGCGTGCTCGCCGTGGCCGCACTGCGCACCCGGCACCGGATCGTCACGGAGGCCGCCGTCGTGGTGGCCGTGAGCTCCGCCCTCGGCACGCTGTTCGGCGCCCCTTCGGCACTGGGGAGGACGACCGGAGCGACCACCCTGGTGGAGATCACAGGGCTTCTTCTGCTCGTCCTTCTGGTCGCCCGGTACGCCGAGACCCGCCAGGCGTTCGTACTCTGCACCGTGCTCGGGGCCCTGGCCTCGACGGCGCTCCTGCGGCTCCGGATCCCCCCGACCGCGATGGAACTCGCCGCCCAGAGCGCGTTCTTCGCCCTCGGCGCCATCGTGGCGGCAGCCGCGGGCGGCGGGCTGCGCGCCCTGGAGACACGCAGGATCCGGGCGGTGCACGAGGCCCGTCGCAGCCAGCGCCTCCAACTGGCGGGCGATCTGCACGACTTCGTGGCCCATGACGTGTCGGGCATCGTCGTGCTGGCCCAGGCGGCACAAGTGATCGGCGCGGACCGGCCGGAGAAGGTTCTGCCTCTCCTCCAGCAGATCGAGGCCTCCGGCGTCCAGGCCCTCGGGTCCTTGGACCGTACCGTCCACATGCTCAGGGCGTCCGACGGAACGGCCCCGGGCGGCCGGGACACGGCGGACGTATCGCAGCCGAGCGCCTACGGCCTGGAGGACATCGCCGAGGCCGTCGACCGCTTCCGGCAGGCGAGCGGCCGGGCCGAAGTGCGCCTGGACGCCGACCGGTGGCCCGAGCGGACCGGCCGGGTTCCCCGCGAAGTGGCGAGCACCGCCCACCGGGTGGTAGTGGAGGCGCTGACCAACGTACGGCGGCACGCCGGCACCGCGCCCTGGGTGACCGTGGCAGTGGGGCTCGCCCCCGAGCACCCGGAGCCGGTGCTCACCGTGTCCGTGACGAACGGCCCGCCCTCCGTCGGCGAAGCCGGCGGCAGGCGCTTCGGTGACCGGGGACAACGCGGCGCCACCGGCCTGGAGGGGCTCGCCGAACGCGCCCGGGCGCTCGGCGGAAGCTTGGAATCCGGTGCCCACGGGGAGCGCGGCTGGCGGGTCGTCGCGACCCTGCCACTGAGCTGAGAGATCCGGGACGGCCCGGCTTCCCGTAGAGCCTTCTTCGGCACCGGCGGCCACGGTCGCAGCGAAAAGGCTGACCGACCCCGCCCCGAACTACCGTACAGATCATGGCCATTCGCATACTCCTCGCCGACGACCAGGAATCCGTACGCGTCGGATTCCGCCTCATCCTGGATTCCCAGCCCGACATGGAGGTGGTCGGCGAGGCGTCCGACGGCCGCCAGGCCGTCGAACTCGCCGCGCGACTGAACCCGGACGTCGTGCTCGCCGACATCCGTATGCCGCGCCTGGACGGCCTGGAGGTCACCCGACGGCTCGCCGGTCCCGACGTCGAGCAGCCGATGCGCGTGGTGGTGGTGACGACCTTCGGACTCGACGAATACGTCCACACCGCGCTGCGCAACGGCGCCTGCGGCTTCCTGCTGAAGCGCTCGGGACCGACGCTGCTGGTGGAGGCGGTGCGCGCCGCGATGGCGGGCGACACACTGATCAGCCCACAGCTCACCGTCAGCCTGCTCCAGCACCACCGGGACGCGGGCAGGCCCAGGTCCGCGCAGCCACTGGACGCCCTGACGTCCCGGGAGACGGAGATAGCCCGGCTGGTCGCCCAGGGGATGACCAATGCGGAGATCGGGGCCGAGCTCTTCATCTCCGCCGGCACGGCCAAGACGCACGTCGCCAACATCCAGCGCAAACTGAGCGTCCGCAACCGGGTCGGCATCGCCGCCTGGACATGGGCCAACGGCCTGGAGGAGTGAGCTCGCCGAACACCGGATCAACGCCGACCACATGAAACCGGACCGCATCGACGTCGCCGTGCACAAGGACACCGCCGGGATCTGTGCCCCGGCCGACGCGTGGACCGCCCACCACGACTCCCCACCCAGGACGAACATGAGCAGGCACCACAGGGCAGACGGGCGGGCCCTGATCATGGAGCCCGGCAAGGGGCGCTGGTCGTCCCGCATTGACCCACAACAGAAAACCCCAGGTCACATGCTATGTGACCTGGGGTTTCGCTGAGCCGCCTTCGGGATTCGAACCCGAGACCTACGCATTACGAGACCGAAAGCAGTCATGCTGTCCGGGGCCACGCTATGTCGCCGAGTGCCATTACGCCTGATCAGGGTAGGTGCGGCCAGCTATACCATGTTGCCTAATAGGCAGGAGTCCAGAGGCGTCCGGCCACCGAGCGGCCACCGCCGACATGATGACCACGAGTGGTGCTATCTCCGCGGTTCCGTTACGCCGACTGTAAGAACTCTACAATCGAGGTTGAGCCTCGCCTACGAATCCCGCAGGGTCCGACACCGACAACGGCAGCAGCAGTCCTGTGCTGCTGCCCTTTTCGCGGGAGCGCTCGCCTGGACTCGCGGCTGGGTCGCGGGTGCTGGCTCCTCTGCTGGTTCATCGACGGCCAGGAGACGCTGCAGGTCGGCGATCACTACCCGGTAGGCGTTACCCAGTTTCAGTACCTTGCACGGATACTCGCCACGCTTGGCCAGCCCGTAGCCGGTACTTCTCCCTAGCGAAAGAATTCCGTTGGCTGTCTGCAAGCTCACCGTGGGCGGTAATGCCATGAGATACCTGCGGGTAAGAGCCGCACCGCTAACTATTCCGGGTTCCTCAACCACCGTGCTCTCCTAACGCCGCCGGGGTGACATCAGGACGCCTTCCGTCCCCGGGTTGGTACCCAGCGTTGCCGACGCGCACAATGAGAACTTCCGTGGGCCGACCGATTCACTCGTACGAGTGGTCTTGATCGGCAGTGTGCTGACCGCCCCTGAGCGAGATCGGTGACAGCACCAGCAGGCCCCATCTGACGATCGCCAGCGAAGCACCCGCTTGAACCTCACCCACGGGACAGCGCCGCCAGATGCCGGGCAACGTGCCCCACCGGTCAGCCGAGGTCGTCGCGAAGGCGGCGGAGATAGGTGTCGATCTGCGCCAGGCCTGGCCAGTCGCTTCCTCGCAAACGGGAGGTTTCTGACCGGAGGAGGTCACCGACCTCAAGCGCTTGGGAGAGATTTTCCGCCGCTGCGTAGAGGCTCATGAGTCGTGCGAGGGTATCCAGATAGCGGTTGACAGCATCCTCGTCGTCAGGAGCAGGAATGGTCTCTGCAACGTGGCCGAAGGCCCGGATGGCAGCCGTGGCTTCGCCGAGTTCCATCCGGCACTGCGCGACGTAGTACCAGCACAACTGGGCCTGCTCGTCGTGGTCGCCATAGCGATCAGCGTAGTGGCGGGCCAGAAGTTCGAAGAGCGTGAGCGCCTCGCGGTGACTTCCGGACAGGAACTTCACCTGGGCCAGGCTGAACTGCATGCCGTCTTTGAGCTCCGGGTCAGCGGCTCTCGTGATGGCTTCGGAGAGTGCATCTGCCGCCTGGGTGAACTGGCCATCCTGAGCCAGTCGCGCTGCCTGGTCGGAGACCTCGTCTGCCTCTTGCTCGGTCAATACGGCGGAGCTTGTCCCAGGCCCCTGCGGTGTGGCGAGTGGCGAGGGAACGACGAGCGCGGGGGTATACGCGGCAGCAGCATGGGAGCTGGGTGCCCGCCCGCCGAAGGGCCGCAGGAAGGGCAGACGGGGGTCGAGAAGGCTCTCGTCGGGCATGACTGCGGCGCCGGTGGAGGGGTGAACGAAGGGCAGGAGCGCTTCGTAGACCTCCATCGCGTCCATGCGCTGCTCGGATTCCTTGGTGAGCATCGCCAACAGAAGCTTCTCGATGTCGGTCGGCACGTCCGGGCGCAGGGTGCGAATGGGCGGGGGTGGGGTATGGACGTGGTGCCACATGTGGGAGCGACTGTCGTCAGGGGTGAACGGCGGCTTGCCGGTGAGGAGTTCGTAAAGTACGCAGGCGAGAGCGTAGACGTCTGCGGCGGGGCCGACGGCGTTGGCCAGGCTCTGCTCGGGGGACATGTAGGGCGGAGTGCCTACAGTCATGCCGACCTGAGTGAGGCGGGGAAGGATACCGACTCCTCGCAGCGCGGCGACACCGAAGTCGAGGACCTTGACCACACCGCCAGGCGTGAGCATCAGGTTGGCTGGTTTGACGTCGCGGTGAATGACGTCACGGCGATGGACGGTGTCGAGTACGGAGGCGATCTGGGCGCCGACGGCCGCAGCCCAGGAGAGGGGGACCATCTCGTTTTCGTAGTCGGTCTCGTCGATGAACGTCTGCAGTTCGCGTCCCTGCAGTAGCTGCATGACGACGAACAGTCGTCCGCTGACCTCGTCGGTGCCGGTGTCGTAAATGGCCGGCACACCCAGGTGCTCGATGCCGGCGGTGATCTGGACCTCGCGCAGGAATCGTGCGCGGCGCGTCTGCAGAGTCTCCTGGAAGGCCGCGCCCTGGAATCCGGGTGGGACCGGGCTCTCGGCCAGCATCATCTTGACCGCGATCCGGCGGTCCAGGCGCTCGTCGTACGCCTGCCAGACCTCGCCCATGCCGCCCGCACCGATCGGCGTGTGCAGCCGGTACCGGCCCGCAATCACACGGGCCGGTACGTCGGCCTCAAAGCTCGGCATGCCGCCCTGCACCATGCGAGATACCTCTCTGTATAGCCGGAGCATGACCACCCGTCCGGTCTCTTGCCCGACGTGTCACGGAGCACAGGCTATGCGGTCGGCGGTTCCGTCGGACGGCTTCCGGACGACTTAAGCTCAGCGGCCCGCTGCTCGGTGGCGCGGCGCTCGGCCTCGCGCCGTACCGGGCGTCGGATGAGCTGGTACGCCTGCTGGGTCGCAACCTGCTTGAATAGACGGTTGACGTCGGTGTTGTCGAAGTAGCGCACCATCAGGGCGTCGTTGGACGCCGCTTGGTCGATGACAATCCGGTCGAGGTCCTTCTCCAGTTCCCCGCCGAAGACGTCTTGGTCCTGGTGCAGGGCGATGGCCCGGAGTTCGGGGTCCTCGCTGACGGCGACGACGAGCTGGCCGAGCAAGATCTGATCGGTGGTGGAGAGCCCAGTCCCATACTCGTTGTTGACGGACTGGATGACCTCCGCCAGAGACATTTCCTCCGCCTCGGCCACCGCTCCGGCAGCCTCGGGCACCAAACCAGGGAGTACCTGGGCCCCCGCTGCCTCCAGGCTGAGCTCCGGGGTACCTGTCTGAGCGATGCGCATGTGGCTCGGGGCGGCCGTCCCTATGTCGGCGCCGGCGCTGCGGGCGGGCGCCGGGAGGCGGCGCAGCAGGAAGCGTCCGTACTGGTAGAGGCGTTCCAGTTCGAGGTTCTCGAATCCGATGACGTGGGAGAGCCAGCCGTACGCCTTAGTGTAAGAATCCAGAGCGCGGCGAAACTCGGAGGCTGTGTCCGGTTCGGCAGCGTTGAGGGCGTTGAAGCGGTCCAGTGCGGGCTGTAGGTAGCCGTATAGGCGGGCATGGGCCTTCATGATGGCGGTGTCGGTGGCCGAGCCGCCTTGGAAGGCTGCGAAGTACGCGGTGGCGAAGGCGTCCATCTCGGCTTCCACCAGGAGCTGGTAAGCCATCACCTCGCGTTCGCGGTCGAACAGCAGGTTGGGGTCGGTGGGCTCGCTGACCGACGCCTCGTAGTACTGCTGGAAAGCCTGCTCGATGTCTTCGGGCCGGTTGGCGAAGTCGAGGATGAACAGGTCTTCGGTGCTCTTGAACCGGTGAGTGCGGTTGAGCCGGGAAAGCGTCTGCACCGCGGCCAGGTTCGCCAGGATCTTATCCACATACATGGTGGTCAGCAGCGGCTGATCGAAGCCGGTCTGGTACTTCTCGGCAACGACGAGGATGCGGTGCTCGGGCTTGGGGACGGAGGGTGGGTTCGGGTCATCCGCGCGGGTGTAGCCGAAGCGTGTCGGCAGTTCACGTTCGGGAAATCCGTTGAGCTTGGGCTCGGTGTACTCAATCCCGTCGAGGGTCAGCGCTCCGGAGAACGCGACCAGGGTGCCGCAGTCAGTGAAGCCCCGCTGGTCGATGTAGGCCCGCATGGCCTGGTACAGCCGTACGGCGTGGTCACGGCCGGAGGTGACCACCATCGCCTTGGCTCGGCCGCCGAGGCGCGGGCTGGAGTGGGACCGGAAGTGGTCGACGATGATCTTCGCGCGGGAGGCCATGGACGCCTCCGACATCAGCGCGGCCCTCACCAGCCGCGAGCGGGCCTTGCGCGGGTCCACCTGCTGCTCCGCCTCCTCGGCGGCGGCCTCCTGAAGCTTGAAGTACGTGGCGTAGGTGATGTAGTTGCCGAGCACGTCGAGGATGAAGCCCTCCTCGATGGCCTGCCGCATCGAGTAGACGTGGAACGGACCCTTCTCCGGCTCCCCCGAGCCGGGATTGGCGTAAGGCGTGCCGAAGAGATCGATCGTCTTCGCCTTGGGCGTGGCCGTGAACGCGAAGAAGGACAGGTTCGGCTGCTTGCCGCGCGCCAGGGCCGCGGCCGTCAGCGGGTCACCGTCCTCATCCACCGCATCCGAACCGAGGCGCCCCAGCGCCTTCTTCAGGGCTGCCGAGCTTTCCCCACCCTGCGAGGAGTGGGCCTCGTCGATGATCACCGCGTAGCGCTGTCCGCCAAGCCCTGCGACCTTGTCCAGGACGAAGGGGAACTTCTGCACCGTGGTGATCACGATCCGGGCCGTCGGCCCGGTCAGCGCGTCCGCGAGCTGCTGGGAGTTCTCGTCGATCCGCACGACCACGCCGGCCTTGTGGTCGAACTGGTGGATGGTGTCCTGGAGCTGCTTGTCCAGTACACGCCTGTCGGTGATGACGATGATTTTCTCGAAGACCAGCTTGTTCGCTCCTAGACCCGAGGCGAGTGCGGCGGGCGCGATCTGCCCAGGGTCGTGGGAGGTGTGCAGGCTGGACAGGTGGTGCGCGAGCCAGGCGATGGTGTTGGACTTGCCCGAGCCGGCGGAGTGCTGGATCAGGTAGTTCTCTCCCGCTCCGTGGCGGGCCACATGCGCGATGAGCTTGCGCACGGCGTCCCACTGGTGGAACCGTGGAAAGATCAACGGCTGCGTGTGCGCGCTGCCGGGCTTGTGTGATGGCGCGCGGCCTGCCTTCGCGGCGGCGTCCTCGACGTGCAGGAACCGCTGGATCAGCTCCAGCCAGTTGTCGCGGGCCCACACCTCGCCGAAGAGGTAGGAGGTGGGGTACTTCCCGTCAGTCGAGGCCGGGACGTTACCCGCGCCGCCGATCTGGCCAGGGCCACCGGAGCCGGTGTTGAAGGGGAGGAAGCGGGTGGCGTCGCCCGCAAGGCGGGTCGTCAGGAAGGCGAGCGTCGGATCGACCGCGAAGTGAACCAGACTGCGCTTGGCGAAGAAGAGCTCCTTCGAGTCGCGGTTGCGGCGGTACTGCCACTTGGCGTCCTCGACGGTCTGGCCGGTCAGTCCATTCTTCAACTCCACCGATGCGACCGGCAGTCCGTTGAGGAAGAACGCCATGTCGAGGGTGTCGGTCGGGCGTGCGGCGGAGTAGTGGAACTGGCGCACGAAGGTAAGCCGGTTGGCGTTGTACTCGTCCAAGGCATCAGCGGCGAGGGTGTGCGCGGGGCGGAAGTACGCAAGTTGGATCTTCACGTTGCGGTCATTCACGCCCCGACGCAGCACATCCAACAGCCCACGGGAGTCGATCTCCCGCGCCACGCGCTTCGCGAACCGGCCGATGGCCCGCTCTTCGTCCTCATCATAGGCAGCCTGAAGCGCCACCCACTCGTCGCGCTGCGACTCCCGGAGAAACTCCTTCAACTCGGAGGTGTCGATACCGAGAGCGCGGTCGTAGGCATTCGACAGCCCGCGCTGCCAGCCGCTGCGCACTAGCGCCGCCTCCACGGCGTTCTCAAATGCCTTCTCGGTGTATACGCGAGCGTCGTTCATCTGAGTCTCCCCCTCAGAGGTTGCGGTCGTGCGCGGGGCGGGCGGTGGTGACGTCGAGGTGGCCGGTGACGGCAGCGATGATCAGTGCCTGTCGACGCTCGGCGAGAAGCTGAAGCTGGGCCCGTAGGCGCTGCTTTGCCCGCGCGCACTCGTTGAGCTTTCGCTGAACTGCCTGGACCCTGAGCCGCTGAACTTTCAGACTCGGCAACGGAATCGGGAATCCCAGAATCTTACCGCTGTTCGTCGAAGCCAAATTGGTTGTCTTGACACCCGTACTCTCGAAGTAGCAACGACCGTGGACCGTGCGGGTCATGAGCGACAGATAGTCGGCATCCAACCTTGGGCCATCAGGGCGCACAGCGAATACATGATTCTGATGAAGGCATTCTTCCAGCTCACCACGCCACACCGTACCCCGACCCAGCTTGTCAAGATCACCGCCTTCGGTCATTAGAACGTCGCCCGCCAGCAGCGTGCTCCGGTCAGCAATATTTGCTGGCACGGTGATATTACTGACGTTGTCCACGTTAATTCTATCGGCTTGAACATTTGCCACGCGCAGATACGGCCGTGTCACCACGTCACCTGACAAATCGCGCTTCCCGTCGATGGTCAACCCGCTTTGAAGTCTCGCGATATAACCAAGGCGTACCAACGGTGCATCATCGACCGGGGCAGGAAGCCAAGCCCAAGGCCACTCTCCTGCAGGAGAGGTGAGGGAGCCGGGAATCAGCTCGTCAGTGACCTGAGCATACTCACACTCGTCTAGGACGGCGATCTGCCTCTCGCGCGCCGAAGTCATTCGGTCGATGCGCGCAGTTTCGGCATCGAGGAATTCGACGATACGGAGCTGCTCATCAACTGGAGGGATAGGGATCGGGACGTTACTCAACTCTTCTTTCGTTACATGGACCATACCGATCATGCCGCTAGTGAGTTCTCGCTCAATCCAGTACGTTGCCGCTCGCAACGACCAGTACAGCCAGTTCTTGTCACAGCCCTCGACGGAGACCTTGAAGATATGCTGGTTGAGAAAATAGAGCCCTGGCTCGTTCCACCTGAAGGGTCCGAAGGATGTACCTGGGTTCCCGGACCAAGAGAAGAGCAAGTCTCCCGCGCTTACGTGGTGCTTTTCATTTAGTGCCAGATTAGAGCGATTGAAACTCTCGGAGCCGTTCAGGTTTTCGATTCGAATGATGGGTGTGCCAGAATCTGTCCAGCCATCAGATTTGAAGACATATCCGTTGTGCAATTTCGCAAGGTGCTTGAGTGGAACTACTCTCCATGAATCAGGCGGCGGCGCGCCATACGGAATCTGGTTAAAGGCGGAGGTCACGCGATCACCTCACCCAGCAGGCTCTGGATCTCTGACTCCAGAGACTTCAGCTCCGCATCGATCTCTGTGAGCGGCCTCGGCGGGGTGAAGACATAGAAACGGCGGGTGAAGGGAATTTCGTACCCAAGCTTGAACCGCTCCATCTCCTTCGTCTTCAGGTTGCGGGTTTCCGCGATCCAGGCGTCCGGAACGTGTGGCAGCACTTCGCGAGTGAGGTACTCGTCGATGTCCTCGCCGAGCGGGACGTTCTCGTTGTCACGCAGGTCGGGATCCGGCTCAGGCTTGCCCTTGATGAGCTGAACCTCGCCCTCTGGGTCGGAAACCCCAACAGCATCACGCAGGGCCTTCTGGAATGGCGCGGCGGGGGGCCAAAGCACGCCTCCGGCCACCATCGCCGCCCGTAGGGCGTCCCATGCTTCAGCTTTGGTGGACCACTGCGATCCGAGGAGCGGCTTGAGTGCAGCTAGCAACAGCTCGACCGCCACCTCGCCCCCGACCGCCTTCTTCACGGCGGCCGATGCGCCGAGCTGCGCAAGGCTGTCATCGGTCAAATCGAAGCGGAGCTTGAGCGGCCGGTCCACGGTGATGCGCTGATAGCCGAAGTCTCGGTTAGCGAAGATCTTCACCCGCCCGTGATCCGGGTGGGCCTCATCACCGACGATGCTCAGCGCATCGCGGTAGATCGCGCAGATTTTTCCGATCTGCGCCTGCGTGATCTCCTTGCGCTTCTCCCCAAGAGACTTGCGCATCTTGGTCCATTGGTCGCGGGAATCGAGCAGGATAACACGCCCCTTGCGGTCAGAGGGCTTGCGGTTGGTGACGATCCAGAAGTACGTAGAGATGCCGGTGTTGTAGAAGAGCTGGTCCGGCAGGGCGATGATCGCCTCCAGGTAGTCGTGCTCGATGATCCACCGGCGGATCTCCGACTCACCAGACCCGGCGCCACCGGTGAAGAGCGGGGAGCCGTTGAAGACGATGGCCAGGCGGGTTCCGCCGACCTCATCGCCCGCATCGTCCTTTTTAAGCGGCTGCATCTTGCTCATCATGTGCTGCAGGAACAGCAGCGAGCCGTCGTTGATCCGAGGCAGGCCGGCTCCGAAGCGACCGTCGAATCCGCGATCGTCGTGCTCCTGGCGTACGCCCTTCTCGACCTTCTTCCACTCCACACCGAAGGGCGGGTTGGCGAGCATGTAGTTAAAGGTCTCGCCTTCGTGGCCGTCCTGGCTGAAGGAGTTGCCGAAGCGGATGTTCTTCGCCGTGTGGCCCTTCAAGAGCATGTCGGAGCGGCAGATAGCGTACGACTCGGCATTCAGCTCCTGTCCGAACAGGTTGACGCGCACGCCCGGATTCAGCTTGCGGATATGCTCCTCGGCCGCCGAAAGCATGCCGCCGGTGCCGCATGCCGGGTCGAGGATATCGACAACCTGTCCCGGTTTCTGCAGCCGTTCGGTATCCGGGGCGAGCAGCAGCTCGACCATCAGCTCGATAACCTCGCGGGGGGTGAAGTGCTCACCGGCGGTCTCGTTAGAGGCGTCGGCGAACTTGCGGATCAGCTCCTCGAAGACATAGCCCATGGCATGGTTGTCCACGGCCTTGAAACTCAGATTCAGTCCGGCGAACTTCCGCACCACCTGGTAAAGCAGGTCGGCGTTGTCCAAGCGGTCGATCTGGAGGTGGAACTCATAGCGGTTGATGATCTCGGTAGCCTCCGAAGAGAACCCCCGGATGTAGTCCTTGAGGTTCTTCGCCACGTTGGCCGCGTCGCTGCTAATCGTGTCGAAGGTCTGCTCGGAGAGGTTGTAGAACTTGAGCTTGGACGCCGCCAGCAGAAGTCCGTCCTTGTTCTCTCCGGTGTAGGAGGCCGCCCGGTCCCATACCGCCTGGCGGGTCGGGGCCATGACGCAGTCCAGCCTGCGCAGCACCGTCAGCGGCAGGATGACCTTTCCGTACTCCGAGCGCTTGTAGTCACCACGCAGCAGGTCGGCTACCGACCAGATGAAGTCAGCCAGTTCCTGGTTCTTACTCAAAGCGTCCTGTCCTCTCGCCCCACTGCGGCGTCTCCGTCGTTCGTCGTGCTTTGGTGTTCAGGCCCGCCGCCATCGAAGGGCGGCGGATCGAGTGCGCCACCCGTGAGGCCGTCGCGGGCAAGCCTTGCAGCTCGGTTACCGATCCTGGCGAGTTCGGCAAGTTCATGCTCGAACGCACCCAACGAGCGGAAGGCGTCCCCGTAGCGGTGCTGCCGTTCAGCGTCCATGCGGGGTAGACGCGCAGCCTGCAGGTCCGCCCGGAACGTACCCGAAGAGGACGTGCTACGACGGACGTTCGCCGCGCTACTGGCGAATCCGCGCACATAGTCGGGGTCCAACTGGTCACTGACAGAAACGAGCTCATCACCATCCAGACGGACCAGACCAGCGGCCAACAGATCACTCACCGCCACCGGAACGCCATCGTCTAGGTCGCCGGCCCTGCCACGCGTCGGCAGCTCGGGAAGCAGCGCCCATAGACGACTCAGACGCGCGTCGAGCTCCTCGCGCAGCGTGGCGTACTCCGACGCGTAGTCGGGTTCCGGCTCGCGTACGTAGCGGCTGGGCGAGAGGTCCACCTCGTTGTCCAGCAGATCAATCAGAGGCACCTCGACCTCTTGGTGCAGCTGCGCCTCCCACGGTCCGTCCGGACTATTGGTGCTGAGATCCACCATGCGTACCGTTCCCGTCGACCGCCCATGGGCGGAGGGACGACTCAGCAGCCACAGGTGTAGCGGAAGCGCGTGGCTAGCGGCGAGGCCCGGTGGCAGAGCTACGACCGCGGCGACACAGCCGCGACGCACCAACTCCGCCCGAATCCTGCGCCCGGAGCGACGATGGGCGACCGACGCCGGCAGAACTACTACAGCTCGGCCGCCGAGTGCCATGTGGTGGTAGCAATGCTGAAGCCAGGCAAGTTCACTTTCCCCGCGTGAAGGCACACCCGCCTCCCAGCGCGGATCTACGAGCAACTGCTCGCGGCCCCAGTCGGCCACGGCGGTCGGAGGCTCGCACACGACCAGGTCTGCGCGGAGCTCAGGGAACGCGTCAGCCCGCAACGAGTCGCCTGCCACGACCTGAACCGGCGCGGCCGTCCCACTGGCGGCCAAGGCCGCACGCACCTGGGCTACGCGCACCGCATCCGCCTGTGTGTCCTGTCCCAGCCTGCTCTGGACCGCAGCGCCGCCCACTGCAACGAGAAGCGAGCCGATTCCGCACGCGGGGTCAAAGACGGTGCCTGAGGTCTCACCAGCGAATTCCCGGACCGCGCGAGCCAGCCGCAGTGTCGAGGCTCCGTCCAACGCAGAGCGTGTGGTGGACTCCAGCAACCGGGCGACCAAAGCATCCATCACCTCGGTGGGCATCCGGTCGACGACCAACCTGTCCACCGCCTCTCGGGCGACTTGGCCAGAAAGCCCTTCCTCGTCGCCCCGGAGATACTCCCCGACAGCAGCCAGCGCCCCGGCCATTCCCTCACCGTAGGTGTCACGCAGCGCCTGCCAGAGTCGGACCTCCTCACTGGCTTCGCGCCCTTCGCGCTGCCCCGCCAGCCACTGTCGCACCTCGGCGAGCGAGAACAGGGGACTTGTCGAGGATCCGCCGACAGGAGCCGGGAAGTCCGGCCGACGCCTGCGCCAGTTGGACACCGCGGCCCGCGTCACTCCCGCAAACCGCGCAATCTCAGCGGCGGTCACCTCGGCACTAGGTACGTCGTCTGCGGTCATGAGCGTAACCGTACACCGATGCCGCTTCAAGTCCAAGTTACATTCCGTTGACACCGCCAACTGAATCGTGGACCCTGAGGTCAACCGCCTGACCTCTCGGGCAATGCCCAACCCAGCCCCGGCTCCTGCCCGTCGGGAGAGTCCGATTAAGGAGAAGCAACCATGTCCATCGACCACGAGCACGAGCACGACGATGACGACTACCGCGAGAGCGTGGAGAGCCTCTACAGCGATTGGGAACATCTGATTTTCCGGCTGCGCAGAACTGGTGATGAGATCCGCGCCCTC
This sequence comes from Streptomyces sp. NPDC058576, assembly GCF_042718715.1. Lineage (NCBI taxonomy): Bacteria > Bacillati > Actinomycetota > Actinomycetes > Kitasatosporales > Streptomycetaceae > Streptomyces > Streptomyces sp. NPDC058576. The sequence goes on from NZ_JBHXPF010000005.1 coordinate 47,828, forward strand.
CACGCTCAAATGACCCCGTGGCATGGGACGGAGCCGCGAAGCGCGGCGGACTGGGACTGGCTCGTTAAAGCCTTCACGCGCGAGGCCTCGGCCGTCAGCCAGAGCGACTTCGAGAGCTTGATCCTCCGCACCACAGAGCTGCACCACCGTGGTACGGGGATCCTCAATCCGGACCAAGGGCCCCAGCCCATCCCGTCACCGTTTGTGCGACGCATGCCAGAGGATCAGGGCAAAACCGAAGCCGGACGCCGCCAGCGCCAAGTACGACATGTGGTTGCATACCAAGAGCACATCCGCCACTGCCTCGACCATTTCGTTGCAGCTTGGACGGCCCTCATCGACGGCTGCTTGATCTGCGACTGGGACATGATCGACGACGAGTTCCCCAAGCTCGCCGAGCTGACCACGGAAGCCCAGAGGGCCTTCGGAATCTGGGACTCGCTCGATCGATAGCTGCAGCTCATCGCAAAGACGGTTCGGCGCGGCACTCGATCAGAACTACCGTTCCCGCGCTCTGTCCACCGCCGCATAGCACGCCAGGGATAGAGCAACACATGAGGCCGAGCCGGTGCCCCAATCGGAGGTTGTCTCAGCCCATCGCACAGATGCCCAATCAAGAGATCATCGCCGACTGCATCTCTCGACGGCGTTCCCACCCGGACTCGAAGGAGCATGACGTGACCGCCACGAGGAAAAGCAGCACCGGCACCCGTAAGTCCACGCTGCACCGACTGACTGTCCCCGACGGTGGCGAGGTGGAACTCCGCTCCCTGGTGCGCTCCCACTATCTCGACAGACCCGGTTACCAGGTCCGCGAGTTCGCCTGGGAGGGCGTCGCCGGGCTACTGGTGAACGGAGGAATCCCCCGGGACCGTGCCGACTGGTGCCCAGCCGTCGAGCGAATCACCGGCCTGGAGGTCAACGAACGAAATCACTCCGCCGCGGGCTTGGTGCTGCTGCGCAGTCAGCGCGGTCTATACGCGCTGAGCTATGGCGTCGGCCAGCACATGCTCGACCCGTACTATCGGGACGACGAGTTCGGGTTGGAGTTCGCCACTCGCTGCCTCGACGAGAACGGCATAATCAAGATCCGCAACCAGATCATGGACGGTCGGGGGCGCGTCGATGAGTACTCCGTTGCCAGAGGCGAGCGCATCGACGGCTTCGGACTCGACCGCTTCGGCGCCGTCGTCCGACGCATCTGCGGAACGGTCAGCGGCATCCCATTGACCTCACTGCCCTCCGGCACCTCCAAGCACGTGCGGGTCGAGTGTTCCGAGTCGACTATCAAGCTGCCACTGGCCACCACCCCGGAGGAGTTTCTCAACGACCTGCGCGCGATAGAGGATGTCTGCTCGCTCCCGGATCCGCTGCCCGAACTGGGCTTCGTCGATCGGCTCCACACACTGGACAACCGAAGCCGCAAGGCGGTGGACGCCCAGACGATTCTTGAGCGCATGCTCGCCGATTCGAGTCACCCGAGGCTCACGCTGGGGGTACCGGAGAGCGGCCAGGAGGGCTTCGGCTCCGCTCAGGCGTTCCGGATCAGCTCGGGCAGTCGCAGCATCGACGTCACCGACCTTGACCTTCCGGTCCTCCTCAAGTTCGTCTCAGGCAAGACGGAGGGTGAGCGCCTCAAAGCGCTTGGCCAGGTGCGGGTCGTCATGTTCAGCGACGACGATCTGAAGACGCCGGCCAGCGCCGCGACCACCGGCAAGGAGTGGCTCATCGCAGACGTCCCGGTGGGAACGGCACGGTACTTCTATGGCCACGGAAAGTGGTATGAGGTGGGAGCCGGGTTCCTGGAGACGCTGGAGGAAGAGCTCCGGGCGCTACTGAGCAAGCCGTCCAGCGTTCAACTGCCAGCCTGGCCAAAGGGGGTACCGAATGCCAAGAGACGGGACTCCCATGATGAGGACTGGTACAACAAGCAGGCGGCAGACCAGAAGAACTACCTGCTCTTCGACAAGAAGAACATCGTCACGGACAAGTTCAACGGTGGCGGGCTGGAGGTCTGCGATGTCCTCGGCCCGGACAACCAGCTGATCTGCGTCAAAAAGGCCGCAAGCAGTGACGGCACCGCGCCGCTGAACCACCTCTTCGCCCAAGCGGTCACCGCCGTCGAAACCCTGCGCAGTGACGAGGCCATCCGCAGTGCCTTCCTGAAGCAGGTCGCGGACCGTGATCCCGACCACCGTCTCCTGAGCGACTTCGGCACGCTGAAGGTCGTGCTCGCCATCCTCCTCAAGGATGGAAGGGAGATCACCGTCGACTCCCTCTTCGCCTTCGCCCAGGTCTCCCTCCTTCAGTCGGCACGTCGCTTGCGCGCGATGAACGCTGAGGTCGAGGTCGTTGCGATACATCGGTGAATACGTGATCTCTGGGGGCGCGTCGATGTTCGTCTCAAGAAGGCAGCGACAGGTCTCATTCCTGTCGGAACAGAACAGGCCCAACATCGACAGATAGCCGACGATCTGCGAGCAGTTCTGACAGGCCATCACGCACCGATGGCCACCAGTTGCCCACCGGGAACCTCACTCGTCCCGCCGATGCCAGCACCTGGGGTACTGAAACAGCAGGTCAACGCCCTAGAGGAGGCTAGTCGCAAGCCGGGAACGAACCCATCACCTACGCATTTCCATGCACAGACCACTGGTGCCCGATTAGCCCGGATCCCGAGTCGAACAAGAGAAGAAACCCCAGGTCAGAGGCCTGACCTGGGGTTCTATTGAGCCGCCTTCGGGATTCGAACCCGAGACCTACGCATTACGAGTGCGTTGCTCTGGCCAACTGAGCTAAGGCGGCGCGCCCTGTCGCACTATGGTGCGATCAGCAGCGGAGCCAAGTCTACACAGTTTCCGGGGGTGCTCCGCACACGGCACCCCCGGAGGCATTTGTGCTGGTCAGAGGCTCAGGTGCACTTCTTGCCGTCGGTGGGCGGGGTGCCCTCCAGGAGGTACGTGTTGATCGCCGTGTCGATGCAGTCGCTGCCCCGGCCGTACGCGGTGTGGCCGTCGCCCTCATAGGTGAGCAGGGTGCCGGAGGAGAGCTGCTCGGCGAGGGACTCGGACCACTTGTACGGGGTGGCCGGATCGCGGGTGGTGCCGACGACCGCGATCGGGTCGGCACCCTTCGCCTCGGTGCGGTGCGGGGTGCCGGTGGCCTTCGTGGGCCAGTACGCGCAGTTCAGGGAGGCCCAGGCGAAGCCGCGCCCGAAGACCGGGGAGGCCTTCTCGAAGTCCGGGACCGCCTGCTCGACGGCTTCGGGGCCGTCGAAGGCGGGCGGCAGGTCGAGGCAGTTCACGGCGGCGTTGGCGAACATCAGGTTCGCGTACTTCCCGTCCGGCTCGCGCTCGTAGTAGCTGTCGGCCAGCGAGAGGAGGCCGGAGCCGTCGCTGCGCTGCGCGCCCTCCAGCGCCTCGCGGAGCTGCGGCCAGGCCGCCTCGTCGTACATCGCGGCGATCACCCCGGTGGTGGCCAGGGACTCGGTCAGCTCACGGTCGTCGCCGGTCGGGATCGGCTTGGCGTCCAGGTCCTTGAAGAGCTGTTTGAGGGCGGTCGCCGCGTCGGCGGTGTTCGTGGTGCCGAGCGGGCAGTCCGGCTGCTTCACGCAGTCGGCGGCGAAGGACTGGAAGGCCCCCTCGAACCCCGCCGTCTGGTCGCGGTTCATGTCGATGGCCTTCAGGGACGGGTCCATCGCCCCGTCCAGGACGAGACGGCCGGCCCGCTCCGGGAAAAGGTCCGCGTACGTGGCGCCCAGGAAGGTGCCGTACGACGCTCCGACGTAGTGCAGCTTCTCGTCGCCGAGCAGGGCGCGCAGGACGTCCATGTCGCGGGCCGTGTCCACGGTGGAGACGTACGGGAGGATCTCGCCGCTCCGCTTCTCGCAGCCCGCCGCGAACTTCTCGAAGGCGTCGGTGAGCTTCCCGACCTCCGGGGCGTCGTCCGGAGTCTGGTCGACCTGCGTGTAGGCGTCCATCTCCGCGCCGGAGAGGCATTCGACGGGTTCGCTGCGGGCCACGCCGCGCGGATCGATGGCCACCATGTCGTAGCGGGCCCGCACCGGGGCCGGATAGCCGAGCGCCGCGTACCCCTGGAGATAGCCGATCGCGGAGCCGCCGGGGCCGCCCGGGTTCACCAGGAGGGAGCCGATCCGCTTGCCGGGGCCGGTGGCCTTCTTGCGGGAGACGGCCAGGTCGACGTCGCCGTCATCCGGCTTGTCGTAGTCCTTCGGCGCCTTCATCGTCGTGCACTCGAACCCCTCCACCCCGCAGTCGCGCCAGCTCAGCTTCTGCGTGTAGTACGACGACAGCCCCTCGGGAGCCGCGGTGCCGGTGGCCGAGGCGTTCGGCGACGATCCGCTGCTGCTGCAGCCGGAGATGAGAAGGCCGGCAGTGCCGATCCCGATGGCGAAGGTGCGGAGCAGGCGCCTGGTATCCATTCAGGGAGCGTATCCGCCGGGTGACGAGTCGCCCGATTCCCTGCTCATTCGGGTGAACGGGGGCCCGTCGCGGGAGCCCTCAGCCCGCCCGCAGCGCCATCGTCATCGCCTCCACCGCGAGCAGCGGCGCCACATTGCGGTCCATCGCCTCGCGGCAGGCGATCACCGACTCGATCCTGCGGAGCGTCTGCGCAGGCGTCGAGGACTCCGCGATCCGGTCGAGGGAGTCCTGCACGTCCACGTTGGCGATGGCCAGCTTCGAACCCAGCTGAAGCGCCAGCACATCGCGGTAGAAACCGGTGAGCTCGGTGAGCGCCAGGTCGAGACTGTCGCGCTGCGTACGCGTCTTGCGGCGCTTCTGCTTGTCCTCCAGCTCCTTCATCGCCCCTGCCGTACCGCGCGGCATCCGGCCCCCGGCCACCCCGCCGAGCGCCGCCTTGAGGTCCTCGGTCTCCTTGACGTCGACCTCCTCCGCCATCTGCTTGGCGTCGTCGGTGGCCGTGTCGATCAGCTCCTGGGCCGCCTTGAGGCAGCCGCCGACGTCGGCGACCCGCAGCGGAACCTTCAGCACCGCCGCCCGCCGCGCCCGCGCCCGCTCGTCCGTGGCGAGACGGCGGGCCCGGCCGATGTGCCCCTGGGTGGCGCGCGCCGCGGAGTGCGCCCGCTCGGGGTCGACGCCGTCGCGGCGGATCAGGACGTCGGCCACGGCCTCCACCGGCGGGGTGCTCAGGGTGAGGTGCCGGCAGCGGGAACGGATCGTGGGCAGGACGTCTTCGAGCGAGGGGGCGCACAGCATCCAGACCGTGCGCGGCGCGGGCTCCTCGACGGCCTTCAGCAGGACGTTGCCCGCGCCCTCGGTGAGGCGGTCGGCGTCCTCCATGACGATGACCTGCCACCGCCCGACCGCCGGGGAGAGCTGGGCGCGCCGGACCAGGTCCCGGGTCTCCTTCACACCGATGGAGAGCAGGTCCGTGCGGATGACCTGGACGTCGGCGTGCGTACCGATCAGGCTCGTGTGGCAGCCGTCGCAGAACCCGCAGCCGGGCGCTCCGCCCAGTGCCCGGTCCGGGCTGGTGCACTGGAGCGCGGCGGCGAAGGCGCGCGCCGCCGTGGACCGGCCGGAACCGGGCGGTCCGGTGAACAGCCAGGCGTGCGTCATCTTCGAGCCCTGGTCCAGCGGCTTGCCGTCGGACACGGCGGTGACCAGCGCATCGGCGTCCCTGGCGGCAGCGGCGAGCTGTTCCTGCACTCGGTCCTGTCCGACCAGGTCGTCCCATACGGTCATGGGTCACCGCCCTTCCGGTGGTGTCGTGCGGTGGTGTCGTGTGCCGTGGTGTCGTGCCGTGCTGTGCCGCGGAGGAGCGGTCCGTCGTCGCCCTCCATTGTGGAGGACGCCACTGACAGTCCGGCCCGCCCGCCCCGGAGGGACGGACGGGCCGGTACGTCACCGTCGGCGCCGCGGCGAGCGCGTCAGCCGCGCGGGCGACGTCCCCGGCCGCCGTGGCCGTCGTCGTCCTGGCCGCCGAGGAGCTCGTCCGCCAGGGTCGGCAGGTCGTCCAGCGGAGTCTCCTCCGCCCAGTCCGGGCGGGGGCGCTTGCGGCGGCCCTGCTTCCGGTCGGGCGTCTCTCCGGCGTTCGGGTCCTCGACCTGCGGCAGTTCCCGCGTGCGCTCGTTCTCGCTCTCCGCGGGCGAGGGCGCGGGGCTCTCGTCCCGGAAGAAGCCCTGGGGCACCCGGTCGGAGGGCTGGTCGTCACGTACCGGAGGGAGCACGGCCGTCTCGTCCGCGTCCCGGGCCTGCCGACGGTCCGCCGGCCGCTCTTCCGTGAAGCGCGGCAGCATCGTCGTCTCGTCGTCCCCGGAAGCCCCGCCCTTGCCGGCAGCGGCGCCCGCAGGCCCCTCACTCTCCGGTCGGGCCGTCGGGACCGGCTGCGTGATCTCGTTCGGGTTCACGATCGGCGTGGGCACCGTCAGCTCGTTCTCCGGAACGGACGGACCCTCCGACTGCGAGGACGACTGCGTGGACGCCCGCGAGGACGTCTCCGCACGGGACGCCCGCGCCGCCTCGGCCCGCTCGGCCTCAGCCCGCTCGGCCTCCGCACGCGCCGACTCGACCCGCTCGGCCTCCGCACGCGCCGCCTCCGTACGGGCGGCCGCCTCGGCCTCGGCCCGGCGGCGGGCCTCCTCGGCGCGCATCAGGGTCTCTTCGGCCCTGCGCTGCTTCTCCAGCCGCTGTGCCTCGGCCTCCTGGCGCTGCCGGGCCTCCTCCTCGGCCTTCAGACGCAGCCGCTCCTGCTCGGCCTCGCGGACCCGCTCCTCGGCCTCCAGCCGGAGCCGGTCCTCCTCGGCGCGGCGGCGGGCCTCCTCGGCGCGCTGCCGGGCCTCCTCCGCCTGGCGTTCGGCCTCGCGGCGGCGGGCCTCCTCCAGCTCGCGCTGCTTGCGCTCCTCCTCCTCGGCGCGCAGCCGGGCGAGCTGCTCCTGGCGCTCCTTCTCCAGGCGCTCCTCCTCGGCCTTGCGGGCGGCCTCTTCCTCCGCCTTGCGCCGGGCCTCCTCCTCCGCCTGGCGCCGGGCCTCCTCGATGGCCTCGATCTCGGCCTCGGAGAGCGGAAGGAGCTGGTCGAGCCGGTGACGTACGACCGTGGTGATCGACTCCGGCTCCTGCCCGGCGTCCACCACCAGGTAGCGGGTCGGGTCGGCCGCGGCCAGGGTCAGGAACCCGGACCGCACCCGCTCGTGGAACTCCGCCGGCTCCGACTCCAGCCGGTCCGGCGCCTCCGTGAACCGCTCCCGCGCGGTCGCCGGGTCGACGTCCAGCAGCACCGTCAGATGCGGTACGAGGCCACTCGTCGCCCACCGCGAGATCCGGGCGATCTCGGTCGGGGCCAGGTCCCGGCCCGCGCCCTGGTAGGCCACGGACGAGTCGATGTAGCGGTCGGAGATGACGATCGCGCCGCGCTCCAGTGCCGGGCGGACGACGGAGTCGACGTGCTCGGCGCGGTCGGCGGCGTACAGCAGGGCCTCGGCCCGGTTGGAGAGACCGGCGGAGGACACGTCCAGCAGGATCGACCGCAGCCGCTTGCCGACCGGGGTGGCCCCGGGCTCGCGGGTCACGACGACCTCGTGGCCCTTGGACCGGATCCACTCGGCGAGCGCCTCGACCTGGGTGGACTTGCCCGCTCCGTCGCCGCCCTCCAGGGCGAGGAAGAAGCCGGTGGCGGCGGGCGCGACCGCCGGGTCGCCGCCGCGCAGCGCCTCGCGCAGGTCCCGGCGGAGCGGCACGCCCGCCCGGTCGTCCGTCTTGGCGAGGACGACGGCGGCGACGGGCAGCAGCAGCGCGCCGAGCAGCATCAGGGTGAAGGCGGCCCCGCCGTGGGCGAAGACGAAGTCGCCGGCGACCAGGCGGTGCCGCCCGATCGCGGCGGCCAGCAGGGGCCCGGCGACCGCGCCGAGCGCGACGAGCACCCGGACGACGGCCTGGAGGTGCTCGGTGGTCCGGGCCTGCCGGAACGCCTCCGTCTCCTGGTCGATCAGGATGTGCCCGGTGTTCGCGGCGACCCCGGCGCCGAAGCCGGCGAGCAGGGCGATGGCGATCCCGGTCGCGGTGTCCGGCACCAGGCCGAGCGCGAGCAGCGCGAGGCCGGTGACGGCGGTGGCCAGCGCCAGCAGGCGGCGGCGCGACAGAGTGGGCAGCACGTGGCGTGCGGTGCGGATGCCCAGCGCGGTGCCGCCGGTCAGTCCGAGGATCAGCAGCGCGAACGTGGCGGGCCCGCCGCCCAGGTCGTAGGCGTGCAGGACGGAGACGGCCGCCGCGGCGGCGATGGCTCCGGCGACGGCCGCGCAGACCGCGACGAGCAGGGGGACGGCGCCGGTGCGGCCCTTGTCGGGGCCGGGGCCGGTGGCGGGGCGGCGCAGCCCCTCCAGCGGGGAGCGCGGCCGGGGTGTCCGGTCGGCGGGGAAGTCGATGAAGTACAGGGTGGAGATGGAGGCGGAGAAGAGACCCGCCGCGACGTAGGACCCCAGGGCCGCCTGGTGGAAGGAGAACCACTCCAGGCCGGAGCCGAGGAGGTTGCCGACCAGCGTGGCGGCCAGCAGGACCACCGCGGCGGCGGGCACGGCGAGGAAGTTCGTGCGCAGCGAAAGGCGGCGCAGGGCATCGAGATGGTCGGGCAGGGGGCGTACGGCCGCGCCTTCGGGGGGCGGGCCGGGCAGCAGCGCCGGGGCGGCGCTGTCCTTGGCCACGGCCCACAGGCGCTCACCGGCGCCGGTCACGAAGACGGTGATGAGGATCATCATGAACGCCTTGTCGGGCGTCCAGTCGATCCACAGCGGGGCGACGACCAGCAGCGCCAGGCGCAGCCCGTCCACCCCGATCATCAGCCATCGCCGGTCCAGCTTTCCGCCGTGCCCCGTGAGGGACGTCAGGGGTCCCAGGAGTACGGCTCCGAAGAACAGGGTGGAAAGGATCCGGGCACCGAAGACGGCGGCGACGGCGAAGGCCACCCCGCGGTATCCGGTGCCGAATGAGCCCTCAAGGACCGCCGCTTGCAGCGACAGCAGCACCAGCACGAGAAGGGCGAGTGCATCGCCGATACCGCCGACGAGCTGGGCGCTCCACAACCGCTTCAGCGGAGGAATACGCAACAGGGCCCGTACGGCGCGCTCGCGTGAGTCTGCGGCAAGTGTGTCGGAGGTGGGGCTCACGACCGTTGGCTGCTCGGCTCGCGTCATCCGCCCAGCCTATCGGCAGCGGTGCGGTGACTGTCGGCCCGTCCGAACATATGGGCGCAGACGACTTCCGGCCACCGCCGTCCGGACCTTGACGCACCGCCGCCCGGCACCTGGGTGAGGTGCCGGGCGGCGGCGGGGTGTGCGATGCGGGCGATACGGAGGTCAGTCGTCCGACTGCGAGGAGGACGGGGCGGCGGATGAGGAGGCCGAAGCCGTCTTCTTCGTGGTCGCCGTCGTCTTCTTGGCGGCGGTCTTGGTGGCCGTCGCCTTCTTGGCCGTCGTCGTCTTCTTCGCCGCGGTCTTCTTTGCGGCCGTGGTCTTGGTGGCCGTCGTCTTCTTCGCGGCCGTCTTCTTGGCCGTCGCCTTCTTTGCGGGGGCCTTCTTGGCCGTCTTCTTCTTGGCCGGCCCCTTGGCGCGCTTCTCGGCGAGCAGCTCGTAGCCGCGCTCCGGCGTGATGTCCTCGACGCTGTCGTCGGTCCGCAGCGTCGCGTTGGTCTCCCCGTCGGTGACGTACGCGCCGAAGCGGCCGTCCTTCACCACGACCGGCGCACCGCTGACCGGGTCGGTGCCCAGCTCCTTCAGCGGCGGCTTGGCCGCGGCCCGGCCGCGCTGCTTGGGCTGGGCGTAGATCGCGAGGGCCTCTTCGAGGGTGATGTCGAAGAGCTGGTCCTCGGAGGTCAGCGACCGGGAGTCGGTGCCCTTCTTCAGATACGGGCCGTAGCGGCCGTTCTGCGCGGTGATCTCGATGCCCTCGGCGTCCTCACCGACGACACGCGGCAGCGACATCAGCTTGAGGGCGTCGGCGAGGGTCACCGTGTCCAGGGACATGGTCTTGAAGAGGGAGGCGGTCCGCGGCTTCACCGCGTTCTTGCCGGTCTTCGGCGTCCCCTCGGGCAGCACCTCGGTGACGTACGGGCCGTAGCGCCCGTCCTTGGCGATGATCTGGTTGCCGGTCACCGGGTCGGCGCCCAGCTCGAAGTCGCCGCTGGGCTTGGCCAGCAGCTCCTCGGCCAGCTCGACGGTCAGCTCGTCGGGTGCGAGGTCCTCGGGCACGTCGGCGCGCTGGTGGCCCTCGGCGTCCTTCTCGCCCCGCTCGATGTAGGGGCCGTAGCGGCCGACGCGGAGCTTGATGTCGTTGCCGACGGGGAAGGACGAGATCTCCCGGGCGTCGATCGCGCCGAGGTCGGTGACCAGTGCCTTCAGGCCGCCGAGGTGGTCGCCGTCGCCGTTGCCCGCGTCGGAGGCCGATCCGGCTCCGGCGGTGTCGTCGCCGGACTGGGCGCCGAAGTAGAAGCGCTTGAGCCACGGCACGGACTGGGCCTCGCCCCGCGAGATGCGGTCGAGGTCGTCCTCCATGCGGGCGGTGAAGTCGTAGTCGACGAGCCGGCCGAAGTGCTTCTCCAGCAGGTTGACCACGGCGAAGGACAGGAACGACGGGACGAGCGCCGTGCCCTTCTTGAAGACGTAACCGCGGTCCAGGATGGTCCCGATGATCGAGGCGTACGTGGAGGGGCGCCCGATCTCGCGCTCTTCCAGCTCCTTGACCAGCGAGGCCTCGGTGTAGCGGGCCGGGGGCTTGGTGGCGTGCCCGTCGACCGTGACCTCGTCGGCGGACAGCGCGTCGCCCTCGGCGACCTGCGGCAGCCGGCGCTCGCGGTCGTCCAGCTCGGCGTTCGGGTCGTCGGCGCCCTCGACGTACGCCTTCATGAAGCCGTGGAAGGTGATCGTCTTGCCGGACGCGGAGAACTCGGCGTCGCGGCCGTCGCTCGCCCGGCCGCCGATCTTGACGGTGACGGAGTTACCGGTCGCGTCCTTCATCTGGGAGGCGACGGTCCGCTTCCAGATCAGCTCGTAGAGCCGGAACTGGTCACCGGTGAGCCCGGTCTCGGCAGGGGTGCGGAAGCGGTCGCCGGAGGGGCGGATCGCCTCGTGCGCCTCCTGCGCGTTCTTGACCTTGCCGGCGTACGTACGCGGCTTGTCGGGGAGGTAGCTCGCCCCGTAGAGCTGCGTGACCTGGGCCCGGGCCGCGGAGACCGCGGTGTCGGAGAGGGTCGTGGAGTCCGTACGCATATAGGTGATGAAGCCGTTCTCGTACAGCTTCTGCGCCACCTGCATGGTCGCCTTGGCCCCGAAGCCCAGCTTGCGGCTCGCCTCCTGCTGGAGGGTCGTGGTCCGGAAGGGGGCGTACGGGGAGCGGCGGTACGGCTTCGACTCGACGGACCGGACCGCGAAGGAGGAGTCGGCGAGCGCGGCGGCGAGCGCCCGGGCGTTCGTCTCGTCCAGGTGGAGGGTCTGGGCGGAGCCGGCCTTGAGCTGCCCGTCGGGGCCGAAGTCGCGGCCCTGGGCGATGCGGCGGCCGTCGACCGCGCTGAGGCGGGCGGTCAGCGTCGAGGGGTCGGAGGCGTCACCGGTGCGGCCGGTGGCGAACTTTCCGGTCAGGTCCCAGTACTCGGCGGAGCGGAAGGCGATGCGCTCGCGCTCCCGCTCGACGACGAGGCGGGTGGCGACGGACTGGACGCGGCCCGCCGAGAGCTTCGGCATGACCTTCTTCCACAGGACCGGCGAGACCTCGTAGCCGTAGAGGCGGTCGAGGATGCGGCGGGTCTCCTGGGCGTCGACCATGCGCTGGTTGAGCTCGCGCGGGTTGGCGACGGCGGCCCGGATCGCGTCCTTGGTGATCTCGTGGAAGACCATCCGGTGGACCGGGACCTTGGGCCGCAGGACTTCCTGGAGGTGCCACGCGATGGCTTCGCCCTCGCGGTCCTCATCGGTGGCGAGGAAGAGTTCGTCGGACTCGGCCAGCAGCTGCTTGAGCTTCCTGACCTGGGCCTTCTTGTCGGCGTTGACGACATAGATGGGCTGGAAGTCGTGTTCGACGTCCACGCCGAGGCGGCGTACCTCGCCGGTGTACTCGTCCGGGACCTCGGCCGCGCCGTTCGGGAGGTCGCGGATGTGCCCGACGCTCGCCTCGACGACGTATCCGGGGCCGAGATAGCCCTTGATCGTCTTCGCCTTGGCAGGCGACTCGACGATGACGAGTCGGCGGCCGCCCTGTGCGGTCTCGCTGGTCGGGGACAACTTCGCTCTTCTCTCCGGTCGACACTCGATGGGCATCCGGGGCAGCGTGATGACGCTGCCCGCGGTGCTGTCGCTGCGGAGTGTGACGGTACAACCCGCCCCCGTGTCAAACGGCAAAAGCCCGCAACGGCCACTCGAACGGTAACCCGACTTCCGCCATTCCTGCCGCCCGGACCGCCGGGTCCGCGCTGCGCGGGGCTTCGGCCTGCGGCTTTTCGGAGGCGGTCGCGGTGTCGGCCGCGGGAGCCGTCGACCCGGGCGTCGCCCGGCCGGGGGCGGGGATCAGACGAGCGTGAAGCACCACACGCCGAGGCCGAGGAAAACTACGCCGAAGAGCGTCGTGAGTGCGGTGGAGGCGACGGGGCTCACACCGTGCGCCACCGGCGCGCGGTGCAGGGCTCGCGCCCCTGTCCAGATCAGGAGGGCGGCGCCGAACAGGGACAGGGCCGTACCGGCGAAGACTGCAGAGACGCTCTCCATGTCGTACCCCTAGACCGTCGTGTGACCCGTCGTGGCGGACCGCCCGGGACGGGCCGGCCGGCCCGTCGGATCCGGACCTCGGCGGTCCGGCACGGGGAGGTTGTCACCCCGGGGCGTCACCCACACCAACCCCGGGTGAACAGCACTCCCCCGCCGACCGGCAAAACACCATCGGCGGCACGCACCGCCCCGGAACGGGGCAGGAGCCGGGGGCGGGGGCGGGGCACGAGCGGACGACGAGCGGGGCGGGGAAGGGGCCGGGGTCTCGGCGCCTCGTGACCGGAATGTGCGGACCGGGCGCGTCGCAGGGAGCGGTGGACACGAACGCGCTGGTCGGCAAGGACACCGCACCCCGGACTGCGATCAGCGCTCAGCGATACCGGAAGGCGCCGGCAGCGCCGTGCGATGCCGGACGCCCACAGCCCCGAATCCGGCCGACTGGCCGGCCTACTCGCCCCTCGGTACGACGCCGGGCGCCGGCTCCAGGAAGCCCTCCTCGACCAGCAGTCGAATGGCCTGCGGGGTGCGGTCGCGCAGGAGCACCGGGTCCTCCGCCATCAACTGCGCGATGGCGTCCAGGATCCTCCCGGCGGGCAGCGAGCCGTCGCACACGCCCGCGAACCCGGCGGCCACCGCGTCGACCTTGGTCGCCCGCATCATGCCGCGGTGCTGACGCAGCACCACATGCTCGGGGTCCTCCGCGCCCGGCAGGCCGACCTGCTCCTGCACGATCTCGGCGGCGAGGGTGAAGTGCCCGGCGAGCAGCGCCGCGTCGTCCTGGTCCCGGAGGTAGTCCTGGCGGGCGAAGTGCTCCTGGACGGCCTGTCCGAGCGGCTGCTGCACCGCGTGCGGCCATTCCTCGACGACGATCGAGGGGTTGCCGGCCGCCGCCGCGGCGGACTTGCGCAGGGTGATCCAGCCGAATCCGACGGACGTGGTACCCCGGGCCTCGAACTCGTCGAGCCACGCCTCGTACCGCTCGTCGTACTCGGCGGGGTCGCTGCGGTGGTCGCCGCTGTCCCGCAGCCACAGCTCGGCGTACTGCGTGACGTCCTGGACCTCGCGCTGGACGATCCAGGCGTCGCAGCCGTACGGCACCCAGGAGCGCAGCCGGTCCTGCCACTCCTCGCCCTCCACGTGCTGCCAGTTGGCGAGGAACTGCGCGTAGCCCCCCTCGTTCAGGTGGTCGCCCGCCTGCTGCACCAGCGTGCGGCACAGGTCGTCGCCGCCCATGCCGCCGTCCCGGTAGGTGAGGCGGGCGCCGGGGGAGATGACGAAGGGCGGGTTGGAGACGATCAGGTCGAACGTGTCGGAGCCCACCGGCTCGAACAGGGAACCCTCGCGCAGGTCGGCGGGGGCGGCGCCGGACAGGGCGAGGGTGAGCCGGGTGAAGTCCAGGGCCCGGGGATTGAGGTCGGTGGCGGTGACCCGGGTCGCGTACGGGGCGGCGTGCAGGGCCTGGATGCCGGAGCCCGTACCGAGGTCGAGCGCCGAGGCGACCGGCGTACGCACGGTGATCCCGGCGAGGGTGGTGGAGGCCCCGCCGACCCCGAGGACGACGCCCTCCTCGCGCGAGCCGATCCCGCCCGCACCACCGACCGCGCACCCGAGGTCGGACACGATGAACCAGTCCTCGCCGTCCGGGCCCCCGTACGGCCGTACGTCGACGCACGCGCGGACCTCCCCGTCCGCACCGCTCTCGCGGGTCACCCAGCCGTCCGCGACGCACTCGTCCAGCGGCAGGGCCGCACGGACCCGCTCCTCGGCGACGGGGCGCTGCAGAAGGAACAGCCGCACCAGCGTGTCGAGCGGGGTGTCGCCCCGGGTGGCCCGCAGGGCGGGGACGGTCTCGCTGCGGGCGAGGGCGGCGTAGGCGGGCGCGCCGAGGCGGTCGAGGAGCCCGTCCGCGGTGAAGTCCGCGGCGAGCAGGGCCTCACGGAGGGCGGCGGCGTGGTCGGGTGCGGGAAGGCTGCTCTTACTCACCCACCCATTGTGTCCGCTCCCACCGACAACGGCAGCGGCCCGGACACCCACCGGGTGTCCGGGCCGGGAGAAGAGGGCTCAGGCCCTCTTCTCCGAGACGTACTGCTCGCCCGATTCCTTGCCCTAGGAGCCCTTGTCCGAGGAGTCCTTGTCCGTGGACTCCTTGTCCGTGGACTCCTTGTCCGTGGACTCCTTGTCGGCGGACTCCTTCTTGTCGGGGGCCGAGCCCTCCGCGGGCGCGTCGGCGTCGGCCGCACCGGAGCCGGAGGGGCCGGTGGAAGCGGTCTGCTTCTGGCAGCCCTCCTGCTTCGACATCGCGACACCGACCTTGCCGGACTGGAGCTTCCTCAGCGCCTGGTCACCGCCGGTGCTGATCTTGTTCAGCTCGTCGGCGATGGTGTTCAGTCCGTCGGCGAACTTGCTCTGCTCCTTGGTGTCGAGTGCGTCGACCTTGGTCTTGAGGTCGGCGTATGCCTTGGAGGAGGCGTTGAGCTCCTTCACCGCAGCCTTCTGCGTGGCCTCGCCGTCGTCGACGGGCGGCGGGCCGGCCGAGTCCACGGCCGCGCCCAGCGCCTTGTACGCCTGGGCCATCTGCTCGAAGGCGACCGAGTCGGCCTTCTGAACGTCCGCGGGCTTGTTGTTGTCCCCGGTCTTCTCGAGGATGGAGGCGTTGGCATTGTTGATCTTCTGGAGTTGCGGCTGAACCTGGTCGCAGACCTTCTTGGCCCAGTCGTTGACCTTGTCGTCGCTGTCGTCGCTGCAACCCGACAGCGTCAGTACGAGTACCGCACCGCCGGACAGTGCGGCTGCAAGCTTCTTGTTCACCGGATTGGTCCCTTCCAAGGCTCTCGGCCCGGAACCTACACGCCGAGGGGGCGACAGCCGGGCGCCAGCCATCCGGTGTGCACCCTTTTGAAGCCATTTGCACCAAGGGAAATGAGGGAGATACCACTCACGCGGAGAGCAGTACGCATGATCGGTAACTCATCCGAATGACGGAATCCTCTTGGCGGGGTCCGGCGGGACGGGGTCCGCGGACCGGAAGGAGACGCGCGAGGGAGGACGAGGAGGCGAAGGAGAGCGAGAGAGGGCGAGTGGATGGTGATGGGAGGGTGAGGAGGGGCAGACGCAGGCGGACGGCACGTCAGCACGCACCGTCCGCCCACCCCTTGGTCACCCCGTCACCTCCGAACAGGGCACCGCTCCTCCCTCACGTACGAGTCACGGAGCCGCTGCCGGGTCCGGCGCGGGGACCGAGGGACCGCCGTCAGCCGAGGCGTCGTCGTCGCCCACGGCGATGCCCCGCCGCTTGGAGACGTACACCGCGACGACGATGATCCCGATGGAGACGACAGCCACCAGCGCCCGCACCCAGGGATTCGCGTCCGCTCCGTAACTGAACTGCACGATCGCCGGGGCGATGAGCAGCGCGACCAGGTTCATCACCTTGAGGAGCGGGTTGATCGCCGGGCCCGCCGTGTCCTTGAACGGGTCGCCGACCGTGTCGCCGATGACGGTCGCGGCATGGGCCTCGCTGCCCTTGCCGCCGTGGTGGCCGTCCTCGACGAGCTTCTTGGCGTTGTCCCAGGCGCCGCCGGAGTTGGCGAGGAACACCGCCATCAGCGTTCCGGTGCCGATCGCTCCGGCGAGGTACGAGCCGAGCGCGCCGACGCCGAGGCTGAAGCCGACCGCGATCGGCGCCAGCACCGCGAGCAGTCCCGGCGTGGCCAGTTCGCGCAGCGCGTCGCGGGTGCAGATGTCGACGACGCGCCCGTACTCCGGCTTCTCCGAGTAGTCCATGATCCCGGGGTGCTCGCGGAACTGCCGCCTGACCTCGTAGACCACGGCACCGGCGGACCGGGACACCGCGTTGATGGCGAGCCCGGAGAACAGGAAGACGACCGCGGCGCCCAGGATCAGGCCGACGAGGTTGTTGGGCTGCGAGATGTCCAGGCTGAGCCCGAGGTCGCCCACCCCGGCCCCGACGTCGTCGACGGCCGTGGCGATGGCGTCGCGGTAGGACCCGAAGAGCGCGGCCGCCGCCAGGACGGCCGTGGCGATGGCGATGCCCTTGGTGATGGCCTTGGTGGTGTTGCCGACCGCGTCCAGGTCGGTGAGCACTTGGGCGCCGGCCCCTGTGACGTCCCCGGACATCTCGGCGATGCCCTGGGCGTTGTCCGAGACCGGGCCGAAGGTGTCCATGGCCACGATGACGCCCACCGTGGTGAGGAGCCCGGTCCCGGCGAGCGCGACCGCGAAGAGCGCCAGCATGATCGACGTACCGCCCAGCAGGAACGCCCCGTAGACGCCGAGGCCGATCAGCAACGCGGTGTAGACCGCCGATTCCAGGCCGATGGAGATGCCCGCGAGCACCACGGTGGCCGGGCCGGTGAGCGAGGACTTCCCGATGTCCCGGACCGGGCGGCGGTTGGTCTCGGTGAAGTAGCCGGTGAGCTGCTGGATGAGCGCGGCCAGGACGATGCCGATGGCCACCGCGACCAGGGCGAAGATCCGCGGATCGCCGCCGTGCGCGGCGATCGCCTCGTCGGCGACCCCTTCCAGCTCGGCATACGAGGACGGCAGGTAGGTGAAGGCGGCCACGGCCACCAGGGCGAGCGAGATCACCGCGGAGATGAAGAAACCACGGTTGATAGCGGTCATCCCGCTGCGGTCGGAGCGTCGCGGGGCCACCGCGAAGATCCCGATCATCGCTGTGACGACGCCGATCGCCGGAACCATCAGGGGGAAGGCCAGACCGGAGTCGCCGAACGCGGCGGTCCCGAGGATGAGCGCGGCGACGAGCGTCACGGCGTACGACTCGAAGAGGTCGGCGGCCATGCCCGCGCAGTCACCGACGTTGTCGCCCACGTTGTCGGCGATGGTGGCGGCGTTGCGCGGATCGTCCTCCGGGATGCCCTGCTCCACCTTGCCCACCAGGTCGGCGCCCACGTCCGCGGCCTTGGTGAAGATCCCACCGCCGACCCTCATGAACATGGCGATGAGCGCCGCACCGAGACCGAATCCCTCCAGCACCTTGGGCGCGTCGGCGGCATAGACCAGCACCACGCAGGAAGCCCCGAGCAGACCGAGCCCCACCGTGATCATTCCGACCACACCACCGGTGCGGAAAGCGATCTTCATCGCTTTGTGCGAGACGGCGGTGAGATCCTTTTCCGGTTCGCCTTCCGCCGGAGTCGCCTCCCGCGCGGCCGCGGCCACCCGCACATTGCTCCGCACGGCGAGCCGCATGCCGATGTATCCGGTCGCCGCCGAGAAAAGCGCGCCCACCAGGAAGAAGAGGGAACGCCCCGCGCGCTGCGACCAGTTGTCGGCCGGCAACAGGAACAAGAGGAAGAACACGACGACGGAGAAGACACCGACCGTGCGCAGTTGTCGGGCCAGATAGGCGTTCGCACCCTCCTGGACCGCCGCGGCGATCTCCTTCATCCGTTCGGTGCCCTCACCGGCCGCCAGGACCTGGCGTACGAGCAACTGGGCGACGACCAGCGCTGCGATGGCGACGACCGCCACGACGATGACGATCAGCCGGTTGCCGTCGGTGAGTACCGCCGCCGCGAGGGAGACGGGTCGGTCGGAAAGTGCGGATTCTTGCGTCAGTGCTGCCATTGGGGTGGTGAAGAACTCCGCCATACGTCCTCCTTGACGCTCAGCGCTCAAGTCGTGGACGGATTGTAGGGAGCGGAACCTGATCAAAACAGTGGGCGGGAAGAGAATTGATCGCTCTCCCCCCAACGCCGAAAGATCAGTGGAGTGATTCTCCTCGAATGCAGTAAGGGGACAGACGCATTACCCCGCCGGCCTCAAAGAAAAAGGCCCTGCTCAGCAGGGCCTGGAAAAACGAAACATCACCTCACCAGCGCACCTCGGGACCCACGGGCCTCAGCGCCCCGGGAACGCGGGCATGGGCACAGGTACGAGCACGCGGGGGCACAGCTACGAGGACAGAGGTGCGAGCACGGGTCTCAGGGCCGTACCGCGGCGTCGGCCGTCGGCCAGCTCATGCGGATCACTCCGCCGCCCGCACCGGAGCGGACCTCCACGTCGTCGACGAGACCGCTGATGACCGCGAGGCCCATCTCGTCCTCACCGTCGGCCTCGGGGTCGGGCCGGTCCGGCCCCGCTCCGGAGGCATCGGCGCCGCTACGCGCGTCGGACGCGGCCGGATCCTCGCCGGGGCCGGGAACGCTGTCCCCGACCTCGATGGAGAACGCCTTCTCCTCCTCGGTCAACGCGACGCTGACCGGCGCGGTGATGCCGTGACTGCGGTGCAGCCCGACCGCGCGGCTGCACGCCTCGCCGACGGCGAGCCTCACCTCGTCGAGCACCGCCTCGTCCACGCCGGCCCGGCGCGCCACGGCGGCCGCCACCAGGCGGGCCGTCCTGACATGTTCAGGCTGGGCGCTGAAGCGGAGTTCAACGGTGGCCATGCCATCCCCCTCGAACGTTCGGGCGTACGCCTCAGGGGCCCCGGGCGTGTCGCCCGGCACCCCTGCACTCCTCCGGAAGCCGACAGGGCCGACAGCCGACCCGAAGGTCGACCGCCTGCCCGTCGCGGCCCATGCGCTGCCGCTGTCGGCCTGTTCACTGCCTGCCGGCCAGCCCGAGGGCCGGTCGGCTCCGACCTCAGTCGGTGGCGGCGACAGCCTCGTCGACCGTGGTGTGAATCGGGAACACCTTGGTCAGACCTGTGATCCGGAAGATCTTGAGAATGCGCTCCTGGTTGCAGACCAGGCGCAGCGAGCCCTCATGGGCCCGGACACGCTTCAAGCCGCCCACGAGCACGCCGAGGCCGGTGGAGTCGAGGAAGTCGACGCCTTCCATGTCGACAACCAAGTGGTAGCTGCCGTCATTCACCAACTCGACCAACTGCTCGCGCAGCTTGGGCGCGGTATACACATCAATCTCGCCACCGACCTCGACGACCGTACGGTCGCCACCAGGGCCGGACACATTGCGAGTCGACAGGGACAGGTCCACGGATCCTCCAGCACCTTGCTATCGAGCGGTCGCCCCTCGCTCTCCCCGACGGAGGCCAGGGGACGGATCGCCAGCCGCGATGGCATTCAATCACTTACCAGCAGCCATGCACGACGCCTTGGGACCATTGTCCGTCACGCCAGTGACACACTCGGTGTCGATGGCCAAGAATCACCGTCCCGGACGACCACCCGAGAGTGGGGCCTCGCGCCCCTCTCCCGCCATGATCCTCGACCGGCTCGCCGCAGGGGCGGGCCGGGCCGCGCGCATCACTCATACGGAGCACCTGCCCCCGAGATCGGGAACCCATGCCATCTGGCCGGATCGCGTGCGGCCAGAAGTGATCTCGGCGATCGAAAAAGCCGGGATCGACCATCCGTGGGCGCATCAGGCGGCCGCGGCCGAGCACGCTCTGGACGGCGAATCGGTCGTGATCGCCACCGGCACGGCCTCCGGCAAGTCGCTCGCGTACCTCGCGCCCGTCCTCAGCACCCTGCTGGATGGCTCCGAGGCCCCGAACGGCCGCGGGGCCACCGCCCTCTACCTCGCCCCCACCAAGGCCCTGGCAGCCGACCAACGGCGCTCGGTGAAAGCGCTCGCGGCCCCGCTCGGCAACGCCGTCAGGCCCGCGGTCTACGACGGAGACACCCCGGTCGAGGAACGCGAGTGGGTGCGGCAGTACGCGAACTACGTCCTGACCAATCCCGACATGCTGCACCGCGGAATACTGCCCTCGCACCCCCGCTGGTCCTCGTTCCTGCGCGCCCTGCGGTTCGTCGTGATCGACGAATGCCACACCTACCGGGGCGTCTTCGGCTCCCATGTCGCCCAGGTCCTGCGCCGCCTGCGCCGCCTGTGCGCCCGCTACGGGGCCGATCCGGTCTTCCTGCTGGCCTCGGCCACGGCGGCGGATCCCGCGGTCGCAGCCGGGCGTCTGACGGGTCTGCCGGTCGTCGAGGTGTCCGACGACGCCTCCCCGCGCGGCGAGCTGGTCTTCGCCCTGTGGGAGCCGCCGCTGACCGACCTGCACGGCGAGAAGGGCGCCCCCGTACGCCGTACCGCGACGGCCGAGACCGCCGACCTGCTCACCGACCTGACCCTCCAGGGCGTCCGCTCGGTCGCCTTCGTACGCTCCCGGCGCGGCGCGGAACTCATCTCGGTGATCGCCAAGGAGCGCCTCGCGGAGGTCGACCGATCGCTGCCGAAGCGGGTCGCCGCCTATCGCGGGGGTTACCTCCCCGAGGAGCGCCGGGCCCTGGAACGGGCACTCCACTCCGGCGAACTGCTCGGCCTGGCGGCCACCACCGCCCTGGAACTCGGCATCGACGTCTCCGGCCTCGACTCGGTCGTCATCTGCGGCTACCCGGGCACGCGGGCGTCCCTCTGGCAGCAGGCGGGGCGCGCCGGCCGCTCGGGGCAGGGCGCCCTGGCCGTCCTCGTGGCCCGGGACGACCCGCTGGACACGTACCTGGTGCACCACCCGGAGGCGCTGTTCCGGCAGCCCGTCGAGTCGACGGTGCTGGACCCGGACAACCCCTACGTCCTCGCCCCCCACCTCTGCGCCGCCGCCGCCGAGCTGCCCCTCACCGAACCCGACATCGCGCTCTTCGGCCCCGCCGTGCCCGAGCTGCTCCCGCAACTGGAGGCGGCGAGACTGCTGCGCAGACGGGCGTCGGGCTGGCACTGGACCCGCCGCGAACGGGCCGCCGACCTCGCCGACATCCGGGGCGGGGGCGGCCGTCCGATCCAGATCGTCGAGGAGGGCACCGGCCGCCTGCTGGGCACGGTCGACGCGGCCGCCGCACACACGGCCGTCCACGAGGGGGCCGTCCACCTCCACCAGGGCCGCACCCACCTGGTCCGGAAACTTGACCTGGAGGACTCCGTGGCCCTGGTCGAGCAGGCCGAACCGCCGTACTCGACGGTCGCCCGCGACACCACCGCCATCACCGTCCTGGAGACCGACACCGAGATCCCCTGGGGTCAAGGGCGGCTCTGCTACGGCTCCGTCGAGGTCACCAACCAGGTCGTCTCCTTCCTCCGCCGAAAGCTGATCACCGGGGAAGTCCTGGGCGAGACGAAACTCGACCTGCCGCCCCGCACCCTGCGCACCCGCGCCGTCTGGTGGACGGTCACCGAGGACCAACTCGACGCTGCCCGCATCAATCCGGAGATCCTCGGCGGCGCGCTCCACGCCGCCGAACACGCCTCGATCGGCCTCCTCCCCCTCTTCGCCACCTGCGACCGCTGGGACATCGGCGGCGTATCCGTACCGCTGCACCCGGACACCCTCCTGCCGACGGTCTTCGTGTACGACGGCCACCCGGGCGGCGCCGGATTCGCCGAGCGGGCCTTCCACACCGCCCGGACCTGGCTGACGGCGACCCGGGAGGCCATCGCGTCCTGCGAGTGCGAGGCGGGCTGCCCCTCATGTATCCAGTCCCCCAAGTGCGGCAACGGCAACGAGCCGCTGCACAAACGCGGAGCCGTACGCCTGCTCACCGAACTCCTCAAGGCCGCGCCCCCGGACCCGGTCGAATCAACCACGCCGGAGGACTGATCCGGCCGGCGGTCCGGCGCGGGCCCTGACGGTGGGGAGGTAGGGGCCGAAACCCGAGCGAGCGGTCACATCGGCGATCTCCCCGTGCACCGCGCAGCGAACGACCACGGCGCCCTGTGCCTGGGCTACTCTCCGGGCCGCCCCACACGCGGTGACCGCTCCCTCCAACGCCCGGTCCGCAGCCGCGAGAGCCGCCAGATCCGCGGCCCCGCCCGCCCGGTGACGGGCAGCCACGGCCTGTCCCAGCGCGAGCACCACGGCGAACACGGTGCACAGGCCGGCAGCGGTGACAGCCACCCACACCGTCGCGACACCCCGATCCGCACCTCGGCCCATATCCCGGGCCATGTCCTGGTCCGCGCCACGGCGCACGTCCCGGCCCACGTCCCGATCCGCACCACGGCCCATGCGCCGCCTCACGCCCTCGTCCGCGCCTTCGCCCATGCCATTGCCCGCACCCCGGCCCCGAAGCCGACCCCGACACAGGCCTCGGCCCCAGCGCCGGAACACGTCCCGACGACCAGCGTCCCGACGACACCCGTCCAACCCCTGGCCCCCGGGTCCCCTCGCCCTCACGGCCCGGCACCTCCCACCGTGTCCTCCGCGAGGGCAGCCGCCTCGGCGCTCAACGTCAGGGCCAGCGCGCCCGGCCCCTGGGTCGGCGCCTCCACCCGGACGCTCCAGAGGTCTCCCGCCCGCCCCAACTCGACCCGGGCACCTTGGGGCGCCGCTTCACGCGCGGCGTCCAGCACCGCAGCCTCCGGTTCCGAGCGGGCCGCCGCCCGGGCCCCCGCCCGCGCCGCGTCCACGCACCGGATCTGGTCCGCGGCGGCCATCAACGCCCAGAGCAGCGCCATGGCGAAGGCCACCAGCACCGGGATCACCACCGCCGCCTCCGCCGTCACCGCGCCCCGGTCGCGGCGCCCTCCGCCCCTGGGGACCCGGCCCCGGTGCCGCCCCCGGGGGAGCCCCCCGGAGAGGCACCGGAAGAGGCACCGGAAGAGGCACCGGAAGAGGCGCCGACACGATGCCGTGAACCAGGCCCCCGGAAAGGGCCCCGACCGAATCTCAGAACTTCGCATCGAGCGCGTCCTCGACCAGTGACTGCAGCGCCGACAGCACCGGCCCGCTGTTCACCACCTTGTAGAGCACCGCCGCGAAGGCGCACGCCGCGATCGTTCCCACCGCGTACTCGGAGGTGGTCATCCCCCGATCGGACCGGCCGAGCCGCCCCGCCCACCGTGCGGACCACTTCGCCGGCCGGTCCGGCGCCCCGGTGAACAGCCGGCTCCCACGCAGAGCGTCGACGGCCCGGTCCCAGAACTTCGTTTCCATTTCATCCCCCGATGAGCATCGATGACGAGCGGGCGTCCGAACGGAACACCCGTGAATGACAGCGAAAATGAATGACCGGAAGGTCGTCGCCGGCCGTGAACCGCGCGCGGCGTCACCGGCCCGGACCACCGGTCGCGAGCAGGCCGCCGGCCAGGCCGATGATCACGGGCGCCACCCCGACCGCCAGGAAGGCGGGGAGGAAGCAGAGGCCGACCGGCGCGGTGATCAGCACCCCGGCCCGTTGCGCCCGCGCCACCGCCGCAGCGGCTCGTTCGGCGCGCATCGACTCGGCCAGGCGGGCAACCGGCTCCGCCGCCGGGGCCCCCGTCGCCCCTGCCCGGTGCAGACAGCGGGCCAGCGGGCCTGCGCCCGGTATCTCCCCGAACCGGCCCCACGCCTCGGCCGGTTCGCCGCCGAGGCGGATCTCGGCCGCGGTCCGGGCAAGCCGCTCTCCGACCGGGCCGCCGATCGACTGGCCCACCTCCTCGGCCGCCTGCCGGGGGCCGGCCCCCACCGCGATACAGGCGGCCAGCAGATCCGCGGCCAGCGGAAGCTGCCCGGCGATCACGGAACGCTCCGGATGGCTACCATCGGCACGGCTCCGGGGGCGGGCTCGCTCCCATCGCCATGTCCCGTACGCCGCCGCCGCACCGACGGCGCACCCCGTCACTCCACCGACCAGAATCCATCCGGCCAGCCAGGCCCCGGCCGGAGCCGCCCACTGCCGACTGGCCTCGGCGAGGCCCGACCCACCGCTCGACCGGAACCGTGCGAGCAGCCGGCTCCGCCTGCCGTGCCGGGGAACCGCGACCATCCCCGACAACAGCGCTCCCCGCCCACGAACGGCTCGCTTCCGGCACCTCGCGGCGGCCACGGCTGTCAGCTGCGCCACCAGGCCCAGCACCGCCGCCGACATCCCCAGGCTGTGGAGAACCTCTCCGCGCGCCGCGTTCACGCCGCCTCCCCTCCGCGCACGATCCGGCAGGCCCAGTACAGCCCGACCGCCTCCAAGAACGCGCCCACCGCCAGACAGGCCAGGCCGCCCGGGGTGTGCAGCAGTACGCGCAAGGGCTCGGCGCCGAGGGCCGCTCCCAGCCCCAGCCCCGCGACCGGGAGCAGCGCCAGGACCACGACCGTCGACCACGCGCCCGCCAGCCGGGCACGCAACTCCTCCCGTCTGCGCCGGTCCTCCCGCAGCGCGGCCTCCAGGCGCTCCAGCCCGGTCGCCAGGCCTGCCCCGCCGTCCACGGCCACTCGCCAGCACGCGGCCATCCCGGACAGGCCGCCCAGCCCCGGGCCCTCCGCCGCCTGCCGTAGCGCGGTCGGCACGTCGCCGCCGAACCGCGCCGCCGCCAGCACCGCGGCGTCCGCCTCCCCCAGCCGACTGCCGGAAGCTGCCGTCGCCGAAGGGCCGTCGTCGACGAGGCCTTCGCGCAGCGCGACCAGCAGCGCCTGTCCCGGCTCGCGGCCGGCCCGCAGCTCTCCGACCACGGCTCCGCACAACGCCGCCACCGCGGTCGCGGCTCTCTCCGCCTCCCGTGCTCCGGCCCGCCTCCGCAGCCACCGGCGTACCCACGGGACCGCGGCGGCTCCCACGACCAGCGGCAGGACCGAACCCCCCAGCACCGCAAGCAGCACCGCGACCGGAACGCAGCACCACTCCCGACGCCCCCGGGCCGCCTCCGTCACGCACCCCTGGGCCCTACGCAGACGTGGCCACCGGCCCCACGCCCGACGCGGCTCGGGCGGGGCGTCCACGAACAGCACCCGCGCCCTCCGCACGCCCGGATCCCGGTCCATCGCGAGCCACACCGCCGAACCCGCGCAGAGAGCCACCGCGTGGGCCGCGTACGCCGATGCCGCACCCGTCACAGCGCACCGCCGATCAGCGACCGCAGCCGCTCCCATCCCCGCTCCGGAACAAAGCCGCCGATGCCCCAGCTCAGGGCCGGAACCGTGAAGACGAGGCCCGCAGCGTCCCGCTCCAGGACATGCACCTCGGCGACCCGACGTTGCCCCGCGCGGTCCCGTACGAGATGCACGACCACCGAGAGCGCGGCCGCCAACTGGCTGTGCAACGCGACCCGGTCGAGGCCCGCCGCGGTGCCCAGCGCCTCCAGCCGGGCGGGGACATGCTCGCCGGCGTTGGCGTGGACGGTGCCGCACCCGCCTTCGTGTCCCGTGTTCAAGGCGGCCAACAACTGCGTGACTTCGGCGCCCCGCACCTCGCCGACCACCAGCCGGTCGGGCCGCATGCGCAGCGCCTGCCGCACCAGATCGCGCAAGGTCACCCGGCCCGCGCCCTCCTGATTGGCCGGACGGGACTCCAGGCGGACCACATGAGGGTGGTCCGGCCGCAGTTCGGCGGAGTCCTCGGCGAGCACGATCCGCTCGTTCACGCCTACCGCGCCCAGCAGACTGGCGAGGAGCGTCGTCTTGCCGGCCCCGGTGCCGCCGCTGATCACGTAGGAGATCCGTGCTTCCACGAGGGCCCGCAGGATCCGGTCACCGCCCGGCGGCACCGTACCCGCGTCGACCAACTCAGCGAGCGAGAAGGCCCGCGGCCGCACCACGCGCAGGGACAGGCAGGTCGAGCCGACGGCCACCGGGGGCAGCACGGCGTGCATCCGTGTCCCGTCGGGCAGTCGTGCGTCCACCCAGGGACGTGCGTCGTCCAGCCTCCTGCCGGCCACCGCGGCGAGACGCTGGGCCAGCCTCCGGACCGCCGCCGCGTCCGGAAAGGTGACACCCGTCAGTTGGAGCCCGCCGCCCCGGTCCACCCACACCCGGTCCGGTGCGGAAACCAGCACATCGGTCACCTCGGGATCCGCGAGCAACGGCTCCAGCACGCCCGTGCCGACGAGTTCGCCGCGCAGCTCCGCCGCCGCTCCGAGCACCTCGGCGTCTCCCAACAGCCGCCCCTGGGCCCGTAAAGCGGCAGCCACTCCTGCCGGGGTAGGAGCCGCACCGCTGCGCGCCAGCCGCTGGCGAACGGCGTCGAGCAGTTCGTCCGTCATGCCGTCCCTCCCCCGGGCGGGCCGGTCACGGGGCGCGTGTCGCCGGCCGCCGCCACCTGTTCCCAGAAGGCCGAACAGAACCGGGCCAGCGGACCCCGGGCACTGCCGCCGGGCGGGGTGCCGTCGTCCTGGGAGTCCAGAAGGCCTGACTCCAACGGGAGTTCGCCGACGAGCGGAAGACCGATGGCCCGGGCGACCCACTCCCCGTCCAGCCCTGACGCATACGGGCCCCGGGGCACCACCCGCAGGTCGTCCAACACCATTCCGGCCATGGACGCGACGCGCTTGGCCGCTGCGACTGCGCGCAGTTCTCCCGGCACCACGAGCAGGCCGAGATCCAGTTGGGCCAGGGCTTCGGCGACGCCCTCGTCGACCCGGCGCGGAAGGTCCACGACCACCACTCCACCGAGCCGGCGCGCGGCGGCGAGCACCGCGCGCATCGCCTGCGGCGGGATCACCACCTCGTCGTCGCGCCCCCAGCTCAGCACCCGCAGCCCGTGGAGCGCGGGCAGCGCGTCCTCCAGGGCTCCGCCGCCGAGGCGGCCCTTCGACTGCGCGAAATCCGGCCACCGCATGCCTTCGGCACGTTCGCCGCCGAGCAGGACGTCGATGCCGCCTCCCAGCGGATCGGCGTCGATCAGCATCGTCCGCCGGCCGGACTTCGCCGCACTCACGGCCAGGGCGCAGGCCAGCGTCGATGCGCCGGAGCCGCCCCGGCCGCCCATCACGCCGACGGTGAGCGCGGGCCGTCCCACGCCTTCCGCCGCGTTGGCGATCTGATCGACGAGCCAGCCCTCGGAATCGGGCAGTCGCAGCACATACTCGGCCCCGATCTCCACCGCCCGCCGCCACACATCCGGGTCGTCCTGGTCCCGGCCGACCAGCATCACCCCCTTCCTGCGGACGGCGCCCCTGCATCGCGCGGCGGCGTCATCGCCCACCAGCACCATCGGAGCCCGCTCCCAGCCGCCACGGCGTCCGGGCGGCCCGTGATGAACTTCCGGCTCGGCCCCGGCCGCCGCGCACAGCCGCAGCAGGTCGTCGAGCAGCTCCACGTCCTCCGTCACGATCAGCGGGCCTCCGCGCCACCCGTCGGCAACTGCCGCCTCTTCTCCTGCGAGGGATCCAGCCACGATCTCCGCCCCCTTCTCACTGCCCCTTCAGTGCGGTTCGCGGTGTTCTCGGAGCGTTTCCGAGATGCGCGATTCCGGCACCCGCGGACTTCGCGGTGGAATCAACGTGCAGCACCGCGGAAAAACATGTGGATCTTGACGGAGAACTGTGGACAACCCCGTGGTTGTGAATAACTTCGTCACCCATACCAGCGACTTCCGGAGTGCAGCCCTCTGGCTACACACTGTGACGAGACGAGTCGCACGACGCCCGGCTCGCACGATCAGGCC
Organism: Streptomyces sp. NPDC058576; assembly: GCF_042718715.1. Taxonomy (NCBI): domain Bacteria; kingdom Bacillati; phylum Actinomycetota; class Actinomycetes; order Kitasatosporales; family Streptomycetaceae; genus Streptomyces; species Streptomyces sp. NPDC058576. The sequence continues at coordinate 75,848 of NZ_JBHXPF010000005.1, forward strand.
GATGACGGCCGGATGGGAGGCTCAGGTGGTTTCCGCCCCTAAAACGCGTCCGGACATGCGACGACCCCCGCCGGGGGGGAGAGCGGGGGTCGTCCCCACGGCCGACTCGGGGGGGGGGAGGAGTCGGACCGGGTTAGCACGGTCGCGAACGATCCGTGACTTCCATGGTGTACCCGAGGGCCTTCTCAGGCAAACCCACGCGCCGGAGTTTACGCCGAATGGTGGGCCCCTATGCTCAGCGTTGTGGAAAACTGCTTCTCGCCGCGCACAGCAGCCTTCTTTGACCTGGACAAGACGGTCATTGCGAAGTCTTCGACGCTGACCTTCAGCAAGTCCTTCTACCAAGGCGGGCTGATCAACCGCCGTGCCGTACTGCGCACCGCGTACACCCAGTTCGTGTTCATGGCAGGGGGCGCCGATCACGAGCAGATGGAGAAGATGCGTGCCTACCTCTCCGCCCTCTGCAAAGGCTGGAACGTCCAGCAGGTCAAGGAGATCGTCGCCGAGACCCTGCACGACCTGATCGACCCGATCATCTACGACGAGGCCGCCACCCTCATCGAGGAACACCACACAGCCGGACGCGATGTGGTCATCGTCTCGACCTCGGGCGCCGAAGTCGTCGAACCCATCGGCGAGCTGCTCGGCGCCGACCGCGTCGTCGCCACGCGCATGGTCGTCGGCGACGACGGCTGCTTCACGGGCGAGATCGAGTACTACGCCTACGGACCGACCAAGGCCGAGGCCGTGAAGGCGCTCGCGGTCTCGGAGGGGTACGACCTCTCGCGCTGCTACGCCTACAGCGACTCGGCGACCGACGTCCCGATGCTGGAGTCGGTCGGCCACCCGCACGCGGTCAACCCCGACCGCGCGCTGCGCCGCGAAGCGACCCTTCGCGAGTGGCCGATTCTCGTCTTCAACCGTCCGGTCCGCCTCAAGCAGCGACTGCCCGCCTTCTCGATGCCGCCACGCCCCGCCCTCGTGGCGGCCGCCGCGGTGGGCGCGGCAGCCGTCACCGCGGGGCTGGTCTGGTACGCCAGTCGTCGACGTACCGCAGGCGCCGCCCTGCCCGGGTGAGGTGGAGCGGGGCGGCTCCGAGCGGGACCGCGCGGAGCGGGACGGCGTGAAGCGCTTCGCCGGGGCGACTCTCGCCCGATTCGCCCTTGATTGAACATAAAAGTAAAGAAGCGGGGCCAGGGGTTTCCGTTCCCCTGGTCCTGGAGTACAAAGGACATAACGGCCCGCGAGACCAAGGACATCCGCGAGGATGACCTGTTACGCAGGACGGCCCCACGGACCGCGCACGAAAGTCGAGCACCCACGCGACGTCGACCCGTCGAATACGGGCCAGCCGCACCAGGTGACGGGCAAAGCACCCGACCTGATGGGCAATTTACGAGGACGCTTGGTAACTGGGCGGACGTGCCAGCGGCGGTACCGCACATCGGTACCGCCGCAACCCTCGTACCGGGCCGCCATCGCGTCAGGCCCCCGGAAGCCGCCCCCGGCCGACCCCCTCCGACGCCTCGCGCTTCGGACCTTCAGGCCGCGCCACGCTGAAGCGCCTCGCACACCGCGGTCGACTCGCGCACACCCAGCTCGATCGAGCGCCCGCAGTGGATGATCCAGGCGGCCATGCCCTCCGGGGTTCCGGCCGTGTAGCCCTCGAACGCCGCGACATAGGCCGCCCGGCCCTGTTCCGCGTGCCCCACCTCGGCCGGGCAGATCGACTTCGGATCCAGCCCACTGCCGATCAGCACGATGCGCTCGGCCGTCCGGGCCACCAGACCGTTGTGCGAGCCGAACGGGCGCAGCGCCAGCAGCTCGCCGTGCACCACGGCAGCAGTGACCAGGGCGGGGGCACTGCCGCCCGCGATGATCAGCCGCGAGAGCCCTTCGAGCCGCCCGGCAACCTCCTCGGCCCCGGGGAGCGGCGCCTCGATCAGTGGCTCGTCGACGCGTTCACCCGCCAGCCGAGGACGCCCCACCGCGTCGTCGGGAGTCGCCCCGCCGGCCGCAACCAGATGCAGCCGAGCCAGCACCCGCAGCGGCGACTGCCGCCAGATGGAAAGGAGTTGTCCCGCTTCCGCCGTGAGTCGCAGCGCCGCACCGACCACGCGCGCCTCGTCCTCACCGCTGAAGTCGGTACGCCGACGCACCTCTTCGAGGTTCCAGTCGGCGCCGGCCAGCGCGGCCGAGCCACGAGAACCCCGCAGTGCGGCTTCGGCCGTGACCTCGTTGCTGCGGCGTCGCATGACGCGATGACCGTAGACCCGGTCGACGGCCTTGCGCACGGAGTCCACGGCATCGGGCACACCGGGCAGGGAACCGAGCGCGGCGAGCGGGTCTGAGGCAGTCGTACTCATAAGTAGCGAGGCTACGCGCCCACCACACCCGAGCCACCCTCAAGTGGCCTTCTTCACGAACGATGACGACGCTGAGCAAGTGAAGCACTACCCTAGGTGAACATGAAGATCGCTTTCGTCGGGAAGGGCGGCAGCGGAAAGACCACGCTGTCCTCGCTCTTCATCCGCCACCTCGCCGCCAACGAAGCCCACGTCATCGCCGTGGACGCCGATATCAACCAGCACCTGGGCGCCGCCCTGGGACTGAACGACGCGGAGGCCTCCGCGCTGCCCGCCATGGGCGCTCACCTCCCCCTCATCAAGGACTATCTGCGGGGCGCCAACCCCCGTATCGCCTCCGCCGAGACGATGATCAAGACGACTCCGCCCGGCGAGGGCTCCCGGCTGCTGCGGGTCCGCGAGGACAACCCGATCTTCGAGGCCTGCGCGCGTACGGTTCGGCTCGACGACGGGGACATCCGGCTGATGGCGACGGGCCCTTTCACGGAGTCCGATCTCGGGGTCGCCTGCTACCACTCCAAGGTCGGCGCCGTGGAGCTCTGCCTCAACCACCTGGTCGACGGCCCCGACGAGTACGTCGTGGTCGACATGACGGCGGGCTCGGACTCGTTCGCGTCGGGCCTGTTCACTCGCTTCGACATGACGTTCCTCGTCGCGGAGCCGACCCGCAAGGGGGTGTCGGTCTACCGCCAGTACAAGGAGTACGCACGTGACTTCGGCGTCGCCCTGAAGGTCGTCGGGAACAAGGTGCAGGGCCCGGACGACCTGGAGTTCCTGCGCGCGGAGGTCGGCGACGACCTGCTGATCGGGGTCGGCCACTCCGACTGGGTACGGTCGATGGAGAAGGGCCGGCCATCCAGGTTCGAGCTGCTGGAAGCCGACAACCGGATGGCCCTGCAGACGCTGCAGGACACCGCCGAGGACTCGTACGGGCTGCGCGACTGGGAGCGCTACACGCGCCAGATGGTGCACTTCCACCTGAAGAACGCCGAGAGCTGGGGCAACGAGAAGACCGGCGCCGACCTGGCCGCCCAGGTCGACCCGGCCTTCGTGCTCGACGAACGACACGCCGGAGCGGGCGTCGCAGCACCCGCCTGACGACATCACCCGAGCGGCCGTTCCCCGGCCGCCTTCGCCAACCGCCGTTCGCCGGCCACCCATCCGGTGGCCGGCGAACGATGCGGTGCGATGGCTGCGTGCGATGCGGTGCGGTCAGTCCGCGTTGCGGTCGGTCGTCTCGTCGGAGTTCAGCCGGTCGCCCCGGCCGGAGCCGAACCGGCTTCACCCTTGCGCGTACCCTCGTCGGCACGCTTCGCCACGGGCTTGTCCGCGCCTTCGTCGACGGGCTCGTCGGCTCGCTTGTCGGCGGGCTTGTCGGCGGGCTTGTCGGCGGGCTTGTCGGCGGGCTGGGCGGCATCCGGCTGGGTGCCGAGGTACGAGGACCAGCCCGTCTTGGGCGCCTCGCCGACGCCGAGCGTGGTGAGCTTGGCCAACGTCTGCGGGTCCTGCGCGTCCAGCCAGTCGACGAGCTGACGGAAGGACACGCAGCGCACGCCTTCCTTGGTGCACACCTTCGCGATGGTCTCCTCGATGGCGCGCATGTAGGTGCCACCGTTCCAGGACTCGAAGTGGTTGCCGATGATCAGGGGCGCCCGGTTGCCGCTGTACGAGCGGTCGAAGGCCTGCAGCAGCCCGTCCCGCATCTGGTTCCCCCAGTACTCGTGCTGGGAGGGGTCTCCCTGGGTGGCCGTGCCGGACTGGTTGACCATGAAGTTGTAGTCCATCGAGAGGGTCTCGAAGGCGCGGCCCGGCATCGGAACGAGCTGGAGCGGGATGTCCCAGACCCCGCCCTTCCGCTGGGGCCAGACCTGGTTGCCGACGCCGCTGGAGTCGTAGCGGAAGCCCATGGTCCGGGAGGCGGCGACCATGTTCTTCTGGCCTTCGAGGCAGGGGGTGCGGGCGCCGATCAGTTCCTTGTCGTAGTCGAAGGGGAGCGGGGCCTCGCCCTTCAGCTCCGGCGTGTTGGTCTTCCAGCCCTTGACGAAAGCTTTCGCCTGGCTGATCTCGCTCTTCCACTCATCGACGGACCAGGTCCCGACGCCACCGTCCTTGCCGCAGAAGTGGCCGTTGAAGTGGGTGCCGATCTCGTTGCCCTCCATCCAGGCGGCACGAACCTCGGCGAGGGTGTTGCGGATGCCCTCCGTGTCGTTGAAGCCGATGTCGGAACGGCCCGGAGCGTGTTGGGGCGGGCTGTAGAGGTCCTTCTTCTCCTCCGGCAGCAGGTACACACCGCTCAGGAAGTACGTCATCTTGGCGTTGTACTTCTTGGCCACGCCACGGAAGTGCGAGAAGAGCTTCTGGCTGTCCTCGCCGGCGCCGTCCCAGGAGAACACCACGAACTGGGGCGGCTTCTCGCCGGGCGCCAGGCGTTCGACGGCGGGCACGTTCGGCTGGACGCCGGTGAAGGCGGTGGACCCGTCCCCGATGAGCTTGACCGCGTTCTTCGGGGCAGCGGCCGGGGGGTTCTCCTTGGCGCCGTGGGCGCCCTTCTCCGCACCCCCGGAGGCCGACCCTCCGGATCCGGCTCCGGAGCAGCCCGCGAGAACGGCGGCCAGGGCCGTGGACACGATGCCCACGGCGATCCTCTTCGTGGCGGCCATCATCCGCCCACCCTCTTCCTTGCAGGTTATTTGCGTCGAAGTGCCGACACGGCGCGGCCAAATTCGCACGCGATCCCGCACAGAAAGAGCGACATACCGAATGAAAAGCTGCTTATTAACCGATATGAGTTATCAACTAGCCCGAACGCCCCCGCCCAGCCGAACGCCTCCGCCCAGGCCCGACACCTCCACCCTGAACCGCACAAGCCCCGGGCCCGTGCAACCAGATGACCCCGTTCCCCATCGCACCCCGGCGCACCTCGCACGGGCCGGAAACGTCGCACGCCACGCGTCGTCAGGCGGCCCTCGACCGCGGAGCGGGATCATGGCTCCATACACGAAGACACAGGTCTAAACCAATTCCCGGCAGACACTTGTCACCCGGCCTCGCGCCTGATGAGCTATGCCCCGGGACACAACGGACACCCTGGGACTGGGAGAAGTCGTGAGCAACGAGAGCCTGGCCAACCTGCTTCGGGAAGAGCGGAAGTTCGCTCCGCCTGCCGAGCTGGCCGCCAACGCCAACGTCACCGCAGAGGCGTACGAGCAGGCCGAGGCGGACCGGCTGGGCTTCTGGGCCGAGCAGGCCCGCCGCCTGACGTGGGCCACCGAGCCGACCGAGACCCTCGACTGGAGCAACCCGCCCTTCGCGAAGTGGTTCGCGGACGGCAAGCTGAACGTCGCGTACAACTGCGTGGACCGCCACGTCGAGGCGGGCAACGGCGACCGGGTCGCCATCCACTTCGAGGGCGAGCCGGGCGACAGCCGGGCCATCACCTACGCGGAGCTGAAGGACGAGGTCTCCCGGGCCGCCAACGCGCTCACCGAGCTGGGCGTCGGCAAGGGCGACCGGGTCGCCGTCTATCTGCCGATGATCCCCGAGGCCGCCGTCGCGATGCTGGCCTGTGCCCGTATCGGCGCCGCGCACTCCGTGGTCTTCGGCGGCTTCTCGGCCGACGCCATCGCGGCCCGTATCAAGGACGCGGACGCCAAGGTCGTCATCACGGCCGACGGCGGCTACCGCCGCGGCAAGCCCTCCGCCCTCAAGCCCGCCGTCGACGACGCCGTCTCCCGCTTCGAGACCGTCGAGCACGTCCTCGTCGTCCGCCGCACCGGTCAGGACACCGCCTGGACCGAGGGCCGCGACGTCTGGTGGCACGAGATCACCGCCCGGCAGTCCGCCGAGCACACCCCCGAGGCCTTCGAGGCGGAGCAGCCGCTCTTCATCCTCTACACCTCGGGCACCACGGGTAAGCCGAAGGGCATCCTGCACACCTCCGGCGGCTACCTCACGCAGGCCTCGTACACGCACAGCGCGGTCTTCGACCTCAAGCCCGAGACCGACGTCTACTGGTGCACCGCCGACATCGGCTGGGTGACCGGGCACTCGTACATCGTCTACGGGCCGCTGGCCAACGGCGCGACGCAGGTCATGTACGAGGGCACGCCCGACACCCCGCACCAGGGCCGGTTCTGGGAGATCGTGCAGAAGTACGGCGTCACGATCCTCTACACGGCGCCCACCGCGATCCGTACGTTCATGAAGTGGGGGGACGACATCCCCGCGAAGTTCGACCTGAGCAGCCTCCGCGTCCTCGGTTCGGTCGGTGAGCCGATCAACCCCGAGGCGTGGATGTGGTACCGGAAGAACATCGGCGCCGACACGTGCCCCATCGTGGACACCTGGTGGCAGACCGAGACCGGCGCGATGATGATCTCGCCGCTGCCCGGTGTGACGGAGACGAAGCCGGGAAGCGCCCAGCGCGCACTGCCGGGCATCTCCGCCACCGTGGTCGACGACGACGCCAACGAGGTGCCGAACGGCGGGGGCGGCTACCTCGTCCTCACCGAGCCGTGGCCCTCCATGCTCCGCACCATCTGGGGCGACGACCAGCGGTTCATCGACACCTACTGGTCGCGGTTCGAGGGCAAGTACTTCGCGGGCGACGGCGCCAAGAAGGACGAGGACGGCGACGTCTGGCTGCTCGGCCGGGTCGACGACGTCATGCTCGTCTCCGGGCACAACATCTCGACCACCGAGGTCGAGTCCGCCCTCGTCTCCCACCCGTCGGTCGCCGAGGCCGCCGTGGTCGGCGCGGCGGACGAGACGACCGGCCAGGCCATCGTGGCGTTCGTGATCCTGCGCTCCACGGCGACCGCGTCCGACGAGCTGGTCGCGGAGCTGCGCAACCACGTCGGCACGACGCTCGGCCCGATCGCCAAGCCCAAGCGGGTCCTGCCGGTCGCCGAGCTGCCGAAGACCCGTTCCGGCAAGATCATGCGCCGGCTGCTGCGCGATGTCGCGGAGAACCGCGAGCTGGGCGACGTCACGACGCTGACCGACTCCTCGGTGATGGACCTGATCACCACCCAGCTGCCGTCCTCCTCGTCCGACGAGGACTGACAGCGCGGAACCACCCTCCGCACGAGTACGGCTCCGATGGGCATCCGGCGACGCGCCGGGTGCCCATCGGGCATTCAGCCCGAGGACCGGCTCGGATCACCTCGCATCACCTCAGATCACCTCGGATCACCTCGGATCACCTCGTACGGTTCCGCTCCGCACGCCCCCGGTAGGGTGGGCGCTCCACCGACAACATCGGACAACTTCAGAGAACATCTCCACAGGGGCGCCGGGAAGTCTGGTCGGCACAGGACCAGTCATGCCCGTACGCCACCCCGACCTGGAGGTCTCTCTCGTGGTACCGCCCGCCCCCGCCCCGCCCCAGCGCTCGCTGCTCGGCAGGCTCTCGCTCCCCGAGCGGACCTACGTGACGGAGGCCCTGCGCACCGAGACGGTCGGCGGTGTGCTGCTGCTGGTGGCGGCGGTCACCGCACTCGTCTGGGCCAACACCTTCGGCGGCTCGTACGAGGCGGTGAGCGGCTTCCACTTCGGTCCCAGTGGCCTCGGCCTGGACCTCTCCGTGGCGCACTGGGCGGCGGACGGACTGCTCGCCGTCTTCTTCTTCGTCGCCGGTGTAGAGCTGAAGCGCGAACTGGTCGCGGGCGAACTCCGCGATCCGAAGGCCGCGGCCCTCCCCGTGGTGGCGGCCCTGTGCGGAATGGCCGTGCCCGCCCTCGTCTACACCCTCACCACGGTCGTCGGAGACGGCTCGATGGACGGCTGGGCGGTCCCGACAGCCACCGACATCGCCTTCGCGCTCGCCGTCCTCGCGGTGATCGGCACCTCGCTGCCGTCCGCGCTGCGCGCCTTCCTGCTCACCCTGGCCGTCGTCGACGACCTCTTCGCGATCCTGATCATCGCGGTGTTCTTCACTTCGGACCTGAACTTCCCGGCGCTCGGCGGGGCCGTCCTCGGCCTGGCCGTCTTCCGCGTCCTCCTCCGCTTCGACGTCCGGGGCTGGTACGTCTACGTTCCGCTCGCCCTGGTCATCTGGGGCCTGATGTACAACAGCGGCATCCACGCCACCATCGCCGGTGTCGCCATGGGCCTGATGCTGCGCTGCACCCGGCGCGAGGGCGAGCGGCACTCCCCCGGCGAGCACATCGAGCACCTGGTCCGCCCGTTGTCGGCCGCGATAGCCGTTCCGCTGTTCGCCCTGTTCTCGGCCGGAGTCGCGCTGAACGGCGAGGCGCTGGCGGGCGTCTTCACCCGGCCGGAGACGCTCGGCGTCGTCCTCGGTCTCGTCGTCGGCAAGACCGTCGGCATCTTCGGCGGCACCTACCTCGCCGCCCGCTTCACCAAGGCGGAGCTGAACAAGGACCTGGCCTGGGCCGATGTCTTCGCGGTCGCCGCACTCGCCGGCATCGGGTTCACCGTCTCGCTGCTCATCGGCGAGCTCGCCTTCGAGGGCGACCCCGATACGGTCAACGAGATCAAGGCCGCCGTACTGCTCGGCTCGCTGATAGCGGCCACGCTCGCCTGTGTGCTCCTCAAGATCCGGGTACGCAAGTACCGTGCGCTGATCGAGGCCGAGGAGCTGGACGAGGACGAATCCGGGGTACCGGATGTCTACGAGCAGGATGATCCCGAATATCACCTGCGGATGGCCGCCATCCACGAGCGCAAGGCGGCCGAACACCGCCGTCTCGCCGAAGAGCGGGCGGGGGCAGCGCGCAACAAGCCGAACAGTCCGGCATGATCTGACATCGGATGTGTCGAAGACGGAGAGGGAGTCAGGGATGAGCGACCCCGGCAACTACGCGGGCAACGCGGACCGCAGCATCGGGCAGTTGGTCGCTTCGGCGACGGCCGAGATGTCCGCGCTGGTGCACGACGAGATCGCCCTGGCCAAGGCGGAGGTGCGGCAGGACGTCAAGCGCGGGGCGATCGGCAGCGGGGCGTTCATCGCCGCGGGCGTGCTGCTGCTGTTCACGATGCCGATGCTGAGCTTCGCGGCCGCGTACGGGATCCACAACCTCGGCCTGGGCCTCGCGTGGTCCTTCCTGATCGTGGCAGGCGCCTTCATTCTCCTGGCCGCCCTGATCGCGTTCATCGGCCTGCGGAAGTTCAAGAAGATCAAGCCGCCGGAGAAGTCCATCGCCTCGGCCAAGCAGACCGCCGCCGTCCTGCAGAACGCCAAGCCGCACCCGCGTCCGTCGATCGAGGCCGCGGCGATCATCGAGCGCTCCGGCAGCAGCCTGACGAAGAAGAGCATCGAAAGCGGCACCGGCAAGGACGAGGCCGCGGCTGTGGCACGCTCGTCCACATGACCGTTCCCGATTCCAGCGCATTCGGCCCGACGCGTCCGGTGGACCCGGAGGGTTCGGCCGCCTCGTCCGCCCCGGCAGACCCGGCCGCCACGAGCCCCGCGGGCCGGACCGCCCCCGCCGGGGGGCCGGTGCGTCTCGACGGCCCCTGGACCCACCGCGATGTGGCGGCCAACGGCGCGCGCTTCCACATCGCGGAGCTGGGCGAGGGTCCGCTGGTACTCCTGCTGCACGGCTTCCCGCAGTTCTGGTGGACCTGGCGCCACCAGATGACCGCGCTAGCCGACGCCGGTTTCCGGGCGGTCGCGATGGACCTGCGCGGGGTGGGCGGCAGCGACCGCACCCCGCGCGGTTACGACCCCGCCAACCTGGCCCTCGACGTCACCGGCGTGATCCGCTCCCTCGGTGAGCCCGACGCGGCCCTGGTCGGCCACGACCTCGGCGGCTACCTCGCCTGGACAGCCGCCGTGATGCGGCCCAAGCTGGTCCGCCGGCTCGTCGTCTCCTCCATGCCGCACCCGCGCCGCTGGCGCTCCTCGATGCTGTCCGACTTCGCCCAGTCGCGGGCCGGTTCGTACGTCTGGGGCTTCCAGCGCCCGTGGCTGCCGGAGCGTCAACTCCTCGCGGAGGACGCCGCGCTGGTGGGGGGTCTCATCCAGGACTGGGCAGGCCCCCGCACCCCGGAGTTCCCCGACGAGGAGACCCTGGACGTCTACCGGCGGGCCATGAGCATCCCCTCCACCGCCCACTGCTCGATCGAGCCGTACCGCTGGCTGGTGCGGTCGATGGCGCGTCCGGACGGGATCCAGTTCAACCGGCGGATGAAGCGTCCGGTCCGGGTGCCCACGCTGCACCTGCACGGGTCGCTCGATCCGGCGGTCCGCACCCGCAGTTCGGCCGGGTCCGGCCAGTACGTCGAGGCGCCCTACCGGTGGCGACTTTTCGACGGTGTCGGACACTTCCCGCACGAGGAGGATCCGATCGGCTTCTCCGCCGAACTCATCAACTGGCTCAAGGACCCCGAGCCGGACCGGTAGCCGCCCGCCCGCCCGGGGAACACGTGTCCGACGAACAGCCAATTGCCTGCCGCATAGGCCAATTGGCTGACTCGCGCACGATTACCGACCTTGGGTCACGGGCAGACGTCGGGGTATGGGCTGGACGCACGACTTCACTGACGAAGCACGCAACCGCCGCTCCACCGCGTCAGCCGGTGTGAGCACTCATGAGGGGGGCGGCCCTCGCGGCCGGGTGCACCACGTGCATGACCTTCACCGTTCCCGTCTCGGGATTTCCCGCATCCTCCGCCGCCGGGCCCGCTGGGTCTCGGCCCGGCTCCGCCATCCCCGTAACTGACCCTCGTCCGTAACTGACCCTCGTGAGGGCCTGCTGTACGGGGGCGGGGGCGGGGACTGCTGTACGGGGGCGGGACCTCGCGATACCCGGGGCCAGGGCGAGGTGCTGTGCCAGGCGTCGTGGACCCGGTCCTGATCCGCCGGACACGCCCTAGAGGGCGCAGCCCTGGCTGTCGACCTGTTGGTTGGCCGTGCGGCCGATCTCGATGTCCTCGCGGATCTCGTCCGCCGTCAGCGCGTACCCGGTGTCCGGGTCGTCGAGCGACTTGGCGAACACCACTCCGTACACCTTGCCGTCCGGAGTGAGCAGCGGGCCGCCCGAGTTGCCCTGGCGCACGGTCGCGAAGAGCGAGTACACATCGCGGCGCACCGTGCCCCGGTGGTAGATGTCCGGGCCGTCGGCGTCGATGCGGGCGCGGACGCGGGCCGAGCGAACGTCGTACGCGCCGTTCTCGGGGAAGCCCGCGACGATCGCGCTGTCGCCGGTCTCCGCGTCGTCGTCCGGGCCGGTGAACTGCAGCGGCCTGGCCCGGAGGTCGGGGACGTCCAGGACCGCGATGTCGCGCTGCCAGTCGTAGAGGACGACCTTCGCGTCGTACAGCCGGCCCTCGCCGCCGATCTGGACGGTGGGCTCGTCCACGCCGCCGACCACGTGGGCGTTGGTCATCACCCGGCGCTCGGAGAAGACGAAGCCGGTCCCTTCGAGGACCTTGCCGCAGCTCGGGGCCGTCCCCACGACCTTGACGATCGACTTCTTGGCGCGGGCGGCGACCGGGCTGCCCACCAGGGCCGGGTCCGGGGCCTTGACCTCGGTGATCGGCTCGTTGGCGAACGGGCTGAAGACCTGCGGGAAGCCGTTCTGCGCGAGGACGGAGGAGAAGTCCTGGAACCAGCTGGGCGCCTGCTTCGGCATCACCCGGTCGACCCCGAGCAGCACCGAGGAGCTGCGGACCTCCTTGCCGAGGGTCGGCAGTGAGGTGCCCGCCAGCAGCAGGCCGATCATCCAGGCCACCAGCAGCATGGCCACCACATTGACCAGGGCGCCGCCGGTGGCGTCCAGGGCGCGCGCGGGCGACCAGGTGATGTACCGGCGGAGTTTGTTGCCCAGGTGGGTGGTGAAGGCCTGGCCGATCGAGGCGCAGATGATCACGATGACGACCGCGCCGATGGCGACCGCCGTGGAGACCTCGGCGTCCTCGGTCACCCGGCCCCAGATGACCGGCAGCAGGTAGACGGCGACGAGGCCGCCCCCGAGAAAGCCGATCACCGACAGGATGCCGACGACGAAACCCTGGCGATAGCCGATGACCGCGAACCACACGGCAGCCAGCAGCAGCAGGATGTCCAGCACGTTCACCGTCTGTAGCCTCGCAGTTTCGTCACCTGGCCCGTCGGTGGTGACGGGGTCCGGGCCGGGCCCGGAACAGCGCAGCAGAACAGCCAGCGTGTCATGCGCGCCAGTCGAGCGGCACCTGTCTGGTCCTGTCCCAGGGGCGTTCCCAGCCCGCGTAGTGCACAATCCGGTCGATCACGCCGGCCGTGAAGCCCCAGACCAGGGCCGATTCGACCAGGAATGCCGGGCCGCTGTGCCCGCTCGGGTGAACGGCCGTGGCCCGGTTCGCGGGATCCGTGAGATCCGCCACGGGAACCGTGAAGACCCGGGCCGTCTCGGCGGGATCGACCACCCCGACGGGGCTGGGCGCCCGCCACCAGCCGAGCACGGGCGTCACGACGAAGCTGCTGACCGGGATGTAGAGCCGGGGCAGCACACCGAAGAGCTGTACGCCCCGGGGGTCGAGCCCGGTCTCCTCCTCGGCCTCGCGCAGTGCCGCCCGCAGGGGCCCGGTGGTGGCCTGGTCGCCGTCCTCGGGATCCAGCGCGCCGCCGGGGAAGGACGGCTGCCCGGCATGGGAGCGCAGGGTCCCGGCGCGCTCCATGAGGAGCAGTTCGGGCCCGCGCTCCCCCTCGCCGAACAGGACCAGGACGGCGGACTGCCGGCCCGCCCCGCTCTCGGGCGGCAGGAAGCGGCTGAGCTGCTGCGGCCGGACGCTGCGGGCGGCGCGGGCGACGGGATCGAGCCACGCGGGCAGGCCGTCGGTGGTGACGGCGACGGCCGTGTCGGGAACACGGCTGACGAGGCCGGGACCGTGCCCCGGATCCGCGGCGGGACCGTGACCCGGCTCGGCGGCGGGGCCGGTCCTGGACTGCGTCGTGCTGTGTGTGTGCGTGTGCGTCATAGGCACCCCCGTCGATTCACAACGCCTGTCGTCGGCCATTTCGTTCCGAGCCGTTCCGTCCTGAGGGGTGAATCCCCTCCGAGAGGTCGGTCCGCTCCCAGGGGGCAGTCCGCTCCGAGAGGTCAGTCCGCTCCGGGGCGCGCGTCCGGGCCCTCACCCGGCCCCCATCGCGGGCGCGGGCTTGCCCGGGTAGTCGGCGGGCGGGCTGAGCCGCTGGCCCGGATGGCCGCCCATCTCGTACTTCAGGAGCTTCCTGGCCTTCTCCGGGTCGGTCTCGCCCTCCCCGTACGACGGGCAGAGCGGGGCGATGGGGCAGGCCCCGCAGGCGGGCTTGCGGGCGTGGCAGATCCGGCGGCCGTGGAACACGACGCGGTGCGAGAGCATCGTCCACTCGCTCTTCGGGAAGATCCCGGCGACGACCGCCTCGACCTTCACCGGGTCCTCCTCGTCCGTCCACTTCCAGCGCCGCACCAGCCGCCCGAAGTGCGTGTCGACGGTGATGCCGGGGACGCCGAAGGCGTTGCCCAGGACCACGTTGGCGGTCTTGCGGCCGACGCCGGGCAGCTTCACGAGGTCCTCCAGACGCCCCGGGACCTCGCCGCCGAACTCGTCCCGGAGGGCGGCCGAGAGGCCGAGCAGCGACTTGGCCTTGGCCCGGAAGAACCCCGTCGGCCGGATGATCTCCTCCATCTCCTCCGGCACGGCCGCCGCCATGTCCTCAGGAGTCGGGTAGGCGGCGAAGAGCGCGGGAGTGGTCTGGTTGACCCTCAGGTCGGTGGTCTGGGCGGAGAGGACCGTGGCCACGAGGAGCTCGAAGGGGTTTCGGAAGTCCAGCTCGGGATGGGCGTAGGGATAGACCTCGGCGAGCTCGCGGTTGATCCGGCGCGCCCGGCGGACCATGGCGAGATGGGACTCGGCCTTCGGCGCCTTGCTTACCGTGGCCGGCCCCTTGGGCGCCGACTTGGCCCCGGCCTTGGTCGCCGTCGGCGTGCGCGCCTCGGCTGCCTTGGCCGCTTTGGATGCTTTGGCCGCCTTGGCGGTTTTGCCGGACTCCCCGGGCTCCCCGGATTTTCCGGTTTTGCCGGGCGTTGACGATGACACTGCGGACCTCCTGGCCGACTTCCCGAGCGGCTTCCCCGGCTCCCCGGGGGAGCCGTGCGCGTCCCCGAGGGAGCCATTCGCGGCAATCTTCGGGCGCGGCCGGGGCTGTTCGCCCACAGCGGAATCGGCGCCCTCCCGCGCCCCGTCAGCCCCGTTGGCCTGCACTCTCCCCGGCGTTCTGGACACCCGGCCAGCCTAGAGCCAGGCACCGACAACCACCCCTGTGACGGCGCATCCGCCCCCGATCGGCCCCCTGCCGTAGGGTCCGGCACGCCCGTGCGTCAAACTGGTTTGTGATTGATCGCACTGTTTTACCGTCCGGCATGATGGGGACCACGGTTCCCTGGACAGGCCGACAAGGAGAGAACTCGTGGACGACGTTCTGCGGCGCGCCCCGCTTTTCGCGGCGCTCGATGATGAGCAGGCCGCGGAGCTCCGCGCCTCGATGAGTGAGGTGACCCTCGCGCGCGGAGACGCGCTGTTCCACGAGGGCGACCAGGGTGACCGCCTGTACGTGGTCACCGAGGGCAAGGTGAAGCTCCACCGCACCTCGCCCGACGGGCGCGAGAACATGCTGGCCGTGCTCGGCCCCGGCGAGCTGATCGGGGAGCTGTCGCTCTTCGACCCGGGCCCGCGTACGGCGACCGCCTCCGCGCTGACCGAGGTCAAGCTCCTCGGCCTCGGCCACGGCGACCTGCAGCCCTGGCTGAACGCCCGGCCCGAGGTGGCCACCGCGCTGCTGCGCGCGGTCGCCCGGCGCCTGCGCAAGACCAACGACCAGATGTCCGACCTGGTCTTCTCCGATGTGCCGGGCCGTGTCGCCCGCGCCCTCCTGGACCTGTCGCGCCGCTTCGGCGTGCAGTCCGAGGAAGGCATCCACGTCGTGCACGACCTCACCCAGGAGGAGCTGGCCCAGCTGGTCGGCGCCTCCCGCGAGACGGTCAACAAGGCCCTCGCGGACTTCGCGGGGCGCGGCTGGCTGCGCCTGGAGGCCCGCGCGGTCATCCTGCTGGACGTGGAGCGGCTGGCGAAGCGTTCGCGCTGACCCCGGATCCCGTACGCGAAGGGCCCCGACGACCTGGGCACGTACCGGAGTACGCACTCCGGTACGTCCGTCGGCGGGGCCCTTCGCCGCGCGTGGGCCCCATCAGCTCTGGATCAGCCCGTGCTCGGTCAGGTACACCAACTGCGCCCGCACCGACAGCTCGGCGGCCGGCCACAGGGAGCGGTCCACGTCGGCGTACACCGTCGCCACCACCTCCGACGGCGTACGGTGCCCGGCCTCCACCGCCGTCTCCACCTGGGCGAGCCGGTGCGCCCGGTGGGCCAGGTAGAACTCCACCGCCCCCTGCGCGTCCTCCAGCACCGGGCCGTGGCCCGGCAGCACCGTGTGGACGCCGTCGTCGACCGTCAGCGACCGCAGCCGCCGCAGCGAGTCCAGGTAGTCGCCGAGCCGCCCGTCCGGGTGCGCGACCATCGTCGTACCGCGGCCGAGGATCGTGTCGCCCGTCAGCACCGCCCGGTCGGCGGGCAGATGGAACGAGAGCGAGTCCGCGGTGTGCCCCGGCGTCGGCACCACGCGCAGCTCCAGGCCGCCGGTGGTGATCACGTCGCCCGCCCCCAGGCCCTCGTCGCCCAGCCGCAACGCCGCGTCCAGGGCCCGTACCTTCGTCCCCGTCAGCTCCGCGAACCGGCCCGCTCCCTCCGCGTGGTCGGGATGCCCATGGGTGAGCAGCGTGAGGCCCACGCGCCGTCCGGACCGCTCCACCGCGTCGATCACGGCCCGCAGGTGTCCGTCGTCGAGCGGCCCGGGATCGATGACGACCGCGAGATCGGAGTCGGGCTCGGCCACGATCCAGGTGTTCGTCCCGTCGAGCGTCATCGCGGACGGGTTGGGCGCGAGGACGTTGACCGCACGGGCGGTCGCGGGCCCGGAGACCACGGTTCCGCGCGGCTGTCCGGGCAGGGCGGCTGCGTCGCTCACGCGGCGCCCCCGGGGTTCGCCGTGGGCACGTGCTTGGTGAACTCGTCGTGTCCCGGCCAGCTCAGCACCAGTTCGTCGCCCTCCAGACGGGCCTGCGCGAGGACCGGGGTCATGTCCTGCGCGTCAGCGGCCTCCAGGGCCTCGGCGGCCGCCCTGAACGGCGCGAGGGCCCGCAGCGTGGTCACGGTGGGCGGCATCATCAGCAGCTCGCCCGCGTCGTAGCGGCGGGCGGCCTCCGCCGGGGCGATCCACACCGTGCGGTCGGCCTCGGTGGAGACGTCCCGGGTGCGCTGCCCCTCGGGGAGCGCGGCGACGAAGAACCAGGTGTCGTAGCGGCGCGGTTCGAACTCCGGGGTGATCCAGCGCGCCCAGGCGCCCAGCAGGTCCGAGCGCAGCACCAGGCCGCGCCGGTCCAGGAACTCCGCGAAGGACAGGTCCCGGGCGACCAGCGCCTCCCGGTCGGCCTCCCAGTCCTCCCCGGTCGTGTCGCCCACCACCGTCGTGGCGGTCTCCCCGGCGAGCAGGACGCCCGCCTCCTCGAACGTCTCGCGCACCGCCGCGCAGACGACGGCCTGCGCCTCGGTGACCGTCGCCACGCCGAGCCGTTCGGCCCAGTACTCCAACGGGGGACCGGCCCACCCGATCAGCCGGTCGTCGTCGCGCGGATCGACTCCGCCACCCGGATAGGCGTACGCGCCGCCGGCGAAAGCCATCGAGGTGCGGCGGCGAAGCATGTGCACGACAGGGCCACGCGCCTCGCTCTGTCCGCCCGCGTCACGGAGCAGCATCACCGTCGCGGCCCTCCGGGGCGTCACGGCCGTCAGCTCACCGGCGGCGAGGGCCCGGATCCGGTCGGGCCATTCCGGGGGGTACCACTGACCTTGGGACATGGCCGGAGGCTATCCGGAACCGCGCCGATGTTCGAGAGGTTCCCTGATCATCGCGGTGACCGACATGCCCCGTACACGCCCGGCATACGCCATACACACCCGATCGCACCCGATCACACGCGATCCCGCCCGGTCGCGGGACCGGACGGGATCGGCGGGACGGGCGAGAAGGGTTCTCAGGCCTCGACGAGCTCCACCTGGACCTCGACCTCGACCGGTGCGTCCAGCGGCAGTACGGCGACGCCCACGGCGCTGCGGGCGTGCACGCCCTTGTCGCCGAGGACCGCGCCCAGCAGCTCGCTGGCGCCGTTGATCACGGCGGGCTGGCCGGTGAAGTCGGAGGCCGAGGCGACGAAGCCCACGACCTTCACGACGCGCTTGATCCGGTCCAGGTCGCCGGCGATCGACTTCACGGCGGCCAGCGCGTTGAGCGCGCAGGTCTTCGCGAGCTCCTTCGCCTCGTCCGGCGTGACCTCGGCGCCGACCTTGCCGGTGACGGCGAGCTTGCCGTCCACCATGGGCAGCTGGCCCGAGGTGTACACGTACACCCCGGACTGCACGGCCGGCTGGTACGAGGCCAGCGGCGGCACGACGGCGGGCAGGGTCAGGCCGAGCTCGGCGAGCCGCGCCTCGACGGCGCCCGCCACTACGCCTTCTCCCGCTTCAGGTAGGCCACGAGCTGCTCGGGGTTGTTCGGGCCGGGAACGACCTGGACCAGCTCCCAGCCGTCCTCGCCCCAGGTGTCCAGAATCTGCTTGGTCGCGTGCACGAGAAGGGGCACGGTCGCGTATTCCCACTTGGTCATGGGCCCGACTGTAACGCCTGGCACGTACGGTCCCGTGCGTAGGCCGGGGCAGGACTGGTTAGGCTCGAATACGTGAGCAGGTTCCAGGTCGTCAGCGGCAAGGGCGGTACCGGTAAGACCACGGTGGCCGCCGCCCTCGCGCTCGCCCTCGCGAGCGAGGGCAGGCGCACCCTCCTCGTCGAGGTCGAGGGCAGGCAGGGCATCGCCCAGCTCTTCGGTTCCGGCGCGCTCCCCTACGAGGAGCGCAAGATCGCCGTCGCGCCGGGCGGCGGCGAGGTGTACGCGCTGGCGATCGACGCCGAACGCGCGCTCCTCGACTACCTCCAGATGTTCTACAAGCTCGGCAGCGCGGGACGGGCACTGAAGAAGCTCGGCGCGATCGACTTCGCCACCACGATCGCGCCCGGCGTCCGGGACGTCCTGCTGACCGGAAAGGCGTGCGAAGCCGTACGCCGCAAGGACAAGCAGGGCCGGTTCGTCTACGACCACGTGATCATGGACGCCCCGCCGACCGGCCGGATCACCCGCTTCCTGAACGTCAACGACGAAGTCGCCGGGCTGGCGAAGATCGGCCCCATACACAACCAGGCGCAGGCGGTGATGCGGGTCCTGAAGTCCCCGCAGACCGCGGTGCACCTGGTGACCCTCCTGGAGGAGATGCCGGTCCAGGAGACCGCGGACGGCATCGCCGAGCTGCGCGCCGCCGAACTGCCCGTGGGCAGCGTCTTCGTGAACATGGTCCGCCCGCATCTGCTGGACGAGGACGCCCTGCGCACCGCCGCGGGCGGCCGCCGGAAGGAGATCGCCAAGACGCTGACCCGGGCCGGAGTGACCGGTTCCGCCGCTCTCGTACGCCCGCTGATCGCGCAGGCGGCGGAGCACGCCGAGCGGGTCGGCCTGGAGCGGGAGCAGCGCGCGGTGCTGGCCGGCCTCGGCCTGCCGACGGCGGAGCTGCCGCTGATCGGCGACGGGGTGGACCTCGCCGCGCTGCACGACCTGGCCACGGAGCTCCGCAAGCAGGGCGCGGGAGAGGAGGGGGACGCATGAGCGCGGACACAGCCGGCACGGATTCGGCCCCGGCGGCGGACGGCGGCCTGGACGCGGCCGGATCGGACGCGGCCGGATCGGACAGGGCCGTGCCCGAGGCAGGCCTCGACACCGATGCTCTGCTGGACGACCCGGGCATCCGGATCATCGTGTGCTGCGGCTCCGGCGGGGTCGGCAAGACCACGACCGCCGCGGCCCTCGGCGTACGGGCCGCCGAGCGCGGCCGGAAGGTCGTCGTCCTCACCATCGACCCGGCCCGCCGGCTCGCCCAGTCCATGGGCATCGACCGGCTGGACAACGTCCCCAGGCGGGTCGACGGCATCGACGGCGACGGCGAACTGCACGCCATGATGCTCGACATGAAGCGGACCTTCGACGAGACCGTCGAGGCGCACGCGGATGCCGAGCGGGCGAAGGCCATCCTGGAGAACCCCTTCTACCAGTCCCTGTCGGCCGGGTTCGCCGGTACGCAGGAGTACATGGCGATGGAGAAGCTCGGGCAGCTGCGGGCGCGCGACGAGTGGGACCTGATCATCGTCGACACCCCGCCCTCGCGCTCCGCGCTGGACTTCCTGGACGCGCCGAAGCGGCTCGGGTCGTTCCTCGACGGAAAGTTCATCCGGCTGCTGATGGCGCCCGCGAAGGTGGGCGGCCGGGCCGGGATGAAGTTCCTCAATGTCGGCATGTCGATGATGAGCGGCACTCTAGGCAAGCTGCTCGGGGGCCAGTTCCTGCGGGACGTCCAGACGTTCGTCGCCGCGATGGACACCATGTTCGGCGGCTTCCGCAGCCGCGCGGACGCCACGTACAAGCTGCTCCAGGCGCCCGGGACGGCCTTTCTCGTGGTCGCGACGCCGGAGCAGGACGCGCTGCGCGAGGCCGCCTACTTCGTCGAACGGCTGGCCGCCGAGAAGATGCCGCTGGCCGGTCTGGTCCTCAACCGCGTGCACGGCAGCGAGGCTTCGCGGCTCTCCGCCGAGCAGGCGCTGATCGCCGCGGAAAATCTTGACGACGCCCGCATTGTGGATCAGACGGCCGGGAAAGCTGGCCTTGGTGACCAGGTGGCCCCCGACCCGGCGGTCACCGCTTCCGGAACGACCGAGCCGCCCCTCTCCCCCGAGGCAGGGCAGGCGTCCGGACCGCAGACCCCGGCCGAGCACCAGGACACGACGGAGAACGAGCCGCCCCACGAGAACATCGCGACCACCGCGACCACCCCCGAGGACGACACCGTCGATGCGACGGACACCGTCGACGCGAGCGACACGACCGACGTCATCGGCGACGTCATCAGCATCGAGGAACTGACGGCGGGTCTCCTGCGCCTGCACGCCGAGCGCATGCAGGTCGTCGCCCGCGAACACCGCACCCACGACCGCTTCACCGCGCTCCACCCGGAGGTGCCGGTGACGGCCGTGGCGGCGCTGCCCGGCGACGTACACGACCTGAACGGTCTCCGGGCCATCGGCGACCGCCTGGCGGACGGCTCCGCCCCGGCCCCTGCCGGAGCGGCGTAGCCACCGCCGCTAGCCCACGGCGGCGTACGTCTCGTGCAGTTCCTCGTCCTCCAGCCCGATGACTCCGGGCAGGATGCCGGTGGACCGCTCGTATTCGCTGCGCGCGGTCTCCAGCAGTCGGCGCCAGGACGTGACGGTCGGCCGGCGGCGCAGCAGTGCGCGGCGCTCCCGCTCCGTCATTCCGCCCCACACGCCGAATTCGACGCGATTGTCCAGCGCATCGGCCAGGCACTCGGTCCGCACCGGGCATCCGGTGCACACCGCCTTGGCCCTGTTCTGCGCTGCCCCTTGTACGAACAGTTCATCCGGATCGGTAGTGCGGCAGGCTGCCTGCGCACTCCAGTCGGTTACCCAGCCCATGCCGGCGCCGTCCTCTCCCGAATCGAGGCTCCCCCACGGCGGTAGCGGCATATTCACCGCTGCCAGTTGAGGACGTTACGGAAGGTGGGGACAGCACAACACCCCCTTCGGGCCCAATCTTGAATGGTCCGAACGGACTATGCGTATGCGGCAGATCACCCAGGGGAGTGAGGCGAGGACATACGCGACCATCCCCGCCAAACAGGGACAGTCCACTCAAGTTGCAAAGGACTTCTCGCGACATACGGGGCGTTTTCGGGAGCGCCTCGGTGGGTGCGTGAAGGGCAATGCGGTTGCACATGGCCGGGTGAAGAATGACCAGAAGATGCGCATGGGGCGGCAGGGGGCTTGATACGGAACCGGACTGCTGTGACAGTTGAGAGCAGCTTAGGCCAAGGCCTGTCCGTCTGTCCGGCGAATGGGAACGCGGCCCCCTCGCGTCCTCGTGCGTCCGCAGCGGAATGCCTGCGCGCGTCCGCGCCGTGATGCCGTGGTCGTGATGTCGTGGTGCCGCCGACCCGCCCGGATGTCACGGTCTGGTACGCGAACGCTCCGAGAGCCCCCTGCTCCTGCGACACCTTCATCACTACGGATTAGGCTGCCCCCTATGCCAAAGAAGCGCTCGGGCGGGGGTCTCACCACGACCCAGCAGGCCGCCAAGTTCCTCGGTGTCGCCGCGCTCTCCGGAGCTGTCCTGGCAGGCATCGCGCTGCCCGCAGCCGGAGCGCTGGGGCTCGCCGCCAAGGGGACGGTCGAAGGATTCGACGAGATCCCCTCCAACCTCAAGACTCCACCGCTCAGTCAGCGGACCACGATCCAGGACCGCGACGGCGGCACCATCGCCACGGTGTACTCCCGCGACCGCACGGTCGTCCCACTGAAGGACATCTCGCCGTACATGCAGGACGCGATCATCGCGATCGAGGACTCCCGCTTCTACGAGCACGGCGCGATCGACCTCAAGGGCATCCTCCGTGCGATGAACCGCAACGTGCAGGCGGGCGGTGCCGCGCAGGGCGCGTCGACCCTCACCCAGCAGTACGTGAAGAACGTCTTCGTCGAGGAGGCGGGCGACGACCCGGAGAAGGTCGCGGAGGCCACGCAGCAGACGCTCGGCCGCAAGGTCCGCGAGCTGAAGTACGCGATCCAGGTCGAGGAAGAGCTCGGCAAGAAGAAGATCCTGGAGAACTACCTCAACATCACGTTCTTCGGGCAGCAGGCGTACGGCATCGAGGCCGCGTCCCAGCGCTACTTCTCCAAGCGCGCCAAGGACCTCAAGGTGGAGGAGGCCGCGCTGCTCGCCGGCATCGTCCAGTCGCCGAGCCGCTACGACCCGGTCAACGACACGGAGGAAGCGACCAAGCGCCGCAACACCGTGCTGGCACGGATGGCCGCGGTCAAGAGCATCACGCGGGCCGAGGCAGACAAGGCCATGGAGACGCCCATCAAGCTGAAGGTGTCGCGGCCGAAGAACGGCTGCATCACCGCCGTCAGCGGCTCCGGCTTCTTCTGCGACTACGTCCGCAAGACGATCCTCACCGACCCCGCGTTCGGCAAGACCGACGAGGACCGGGCCAAGCTCTGGAACCTCGGCGGCCTGACCATCCGGACCACGCTGGACCCGCGCGCCCAGAAGGCCGCCAACGAGGCCGCCACCGCGAAGGTCAACAAGGACGACAAGTTCGCGGCGTCCGT
The DNA here is from genome assembly GCF_042718715.1 of Streptomyces sp. NPDC058576. NCBI lineage: Bacteria > Bacillati > Actinomycetota > Actinomycetes > Kitasatosporales > Streptomycetaceae > Streptomyces > Streptomyces sp. NPDC058576. The sequence continues at coordinate 98,536 of NZ_JBHXPF010000005.1, forward strand.
GGTGCAGGTCCAGCCGGGCAGCGGCAAGATCCTCTCCATGGGCCAGTCCCGCCCGTACGGCCTGGACCAGAAGCAGAACGAGACCGTGCTCAACCTCTCCGTCAGCAACAAGATGGGCGGCAGCACGTACGGCTTCCAGGTCGGCTCGACGTTCAAGCCGTTCACCGCGGCGGCGGCGCTGGAGAAGGGCATCAGCCCGGCGACGTCGTTCTCGACGGACTGGAAGATGACACTGAAGGAGCGGGACTTCCGCAACTGCTCCGGCTCCCCGGCCGGTTACGCGGACTGGCCCCTCCAGAACGAGCTGGAGTCCGAAAAGGGCACCTGGGACATGACGAGCGCGCTCGGCAAGTCCATCAACACCTATTTCGCGCTGCTGGAGCAGAAGGCCGGCCTCTGCGAGACCGTCGAGCTGGCCAAGAAGGTCGGCTACGAGCGCGGTGACGGCAAGAAGATCGAGGAGTACCCCTCGATCACCCTCGGCGGTGAGGTGAGCACGCCGCTCTCCATGGCCGGCGCCTACGCCGCGTTCGCCAACCGGGGCACCTACTGCACGCCGATCGCCATCGAGTCCATCAAGGACCCGCAGGAGAAGCAGCTCCCCGTGCCGAAGTCGTCCTGCTCGCGGGCGATGAGCGAGAAGACCGCGGACACGATCAACCAGATGCTCAAGGGCGTGGTGGAGGACGGCACCGGTACGCAGGCCGGACTCAGCGACCGGGACAACGCGGGCAAGACCGGTACGACCAACGACCGCAAGGACGCCTGGTTCGTCGGGTACACGCCGAACCTCTCCACCGCTGTGTGGGTCGGCGACGACATCGGCGACAAGAGCTCGATGTTCGACGTCACCATCGGCGGCCAGTACTACGACAAGGTCTGCGGCGGCTGTCTCCCCGGCCCGATCTGGCGCATCGCGATGACCGGAGCACTGGACGCGGCCGAGACTCCTGGGTTCAACCCCGTCCCCGTGCCTCGCGGCAAGGAGAAGGAGGACAAGGAGAAGCGCGACCGTGACCGTGACCGCGGTGACGAGGACCGCGAGGACGCCAAGCCCGGCGGCGGCGACGGCAACCGGTTCCCCGGCTTCGAGCTTCCGGAAGGCGTGATCGGCGGACCGGGCGGCGGCCGAGGCGGCGGCAACGAAGGCCCCTGACCCCTACGGTCGGTGAAAACGCGAGAAGGGTGGGCGCCCCGGTCGATCGAGGACCGGGG
>NZ_JBHXPF010000005.1:99760-113723 GCF_042718715.1 Streptomyces sp. NPDC058576
CTCTCCCGCTTGTTGTTTTTTAATAGTCTTGTGGGGTGGGGCCTGGGGTGTATCGTGCAGGGGGGCGCCCACCCCTTTCATCTCCGCTCGGCGTCGCCTCAGCCGGCGAGGAGCTTCTTCACCGCGGCGGCGACCCGGCCGCCCTCGGCGAGCCCGGCGACCTTCGGGTTGACGATCTTCATGACGGCGCCCATCGCGCGCGGCCCCTCGGCCCCGGCGGCCTTCGCCTCCTCGACGGCGGACGCCACGATCGCGTTCAGCTCGTCGTCGGAGAGCTGCTTGGGCAGGTAGCCGTCGAGCAGCTCGCCCTCCGCCTTCTCCCGCTCGGCCTGCTCGGTCCGGCCGCCCTGGGCGAAGGCCTCGGCCGCCTCACGGCGCTTCTTCGCCTCCTTGGCGATCACCTTCTGCACCTCGTCGTCGGAGAGCTCGCGCGCCGACTTGCCGCTGACCTCTTCCTTGGTGATCGCGGTGAGGGTGAGCCGAAGGGTGGACGAGGTCAGCTCGTCACGCGCCTTCATGGCCGTGTGGAGGTCTTCCTTGAGCTTGGACTTGAGCGTGGTCATGCGGCGATTGTGACAGGTACGGGGCATGGGCCGCCCACCGGTTTTCCGCTCACGGCGCCGCTTCTGCGACGATGGGCGCATGCGCGCACGCTACGGAGTACCCCTGAAAGTCACGGCAGTCGGCGCGGCGGTCGGCGCCGCCGGACTCGCCTACGCCGCCGGATTCGAGGCCCGCTCGTTCCGCCTGCGACGGGTCACCGTTCCCGTGCTCCCGCACGGGGCACGTCCGTTGCGCGTGCTCCAGGTCTCCGACATCCACATGGTGAGCGGTCAGCGCAAGAAGCGCGCCTGGCTCCAGTCGCTGGCGGGCCTGCGCCCCGACTTCGTCGTGAACACCGGGGACAACCTCTCCGACCCGGACGCGGTTCCCGAGGTGCTGGACGCACTCGGCCCGCTGATGGAGTTCCCGGGGGTGTACGTCTTCGGCTCTAACGACTACTACGGCCCCAAGCTCCGCAACCCGGCCCGCTACCTCCTGGAGAAGGCCCAGGGCAAGCACGGCCTCAACGGCAACGCCCCCGCGGTCGGCGTCGTCCACAACCCGTGGGAGCCGATGCGCGACGCCTTCGACGAGGCGGGCTGGCTGGACCTGTCGAACACCCGGGGCCGGCTGAAGCTGGAGGGCATGGAGCTGGCGTTCACCGGCCTGGACGACCCGCACATCAAGCGGGACCGCTACGCCGAGGTCCAGGGCGGCCCGGAGTCCGGCGCCGACCTCTCCATCGCCGTGGTCCACGCCCCGTACCTGCGCTCCCTGGACGCCTTCACGGCCGACGGCTACCCCCTGATCCTGGCCGGTCACACGCACGGCGGCCAGCTGTGCATCCCGTTCTACGGAGCGCTGGTCACCAACTGCGACCTGGACACCGACCGGGTGAAGGGCCTGTCCAGCCACACGGTCGGCGACCAGCGCGCCTACCTCCACGTCTCCGCGGGCTGCGGCACCAACCGCTACACCCCGGTCCGCTTCGCCTGCCCGCCCGAGGCCACTTTGCTGACGCTGGCCCCGAGGGTCTGAGCGGGGGGCCCGCAGCCTGCTGACGCCGGCCCCGAAGACCTGTGGGCGCCCGCAGCCGCGGCGTCCGCGACGGGCAGGGCCTTGCGGCGGGCAGGGCCTGAGGCGGGTGGCGGCAGCGGTGCGGCATGCTCCAGCGGTCGGCGGGCGACGAATCGCGGGGGTCTTCCCACCCGCTTACGGTACGAATCATGACCGCGCCCCGGACCACCCTGCTCCCCAGCCCCCGGGCGGCAGAGGTGCTCCAGGACCCCACCGGACCCCGCCGCCCCTGGGCCGCGGTCCTGCGCGCCCTGGGGTGCGGAGCGGCGGCCACGGGCCCGGTCACCGCCCTGGTGACCGGGTACGCGCCACCGACGCTGATCCACTTCACGGTCCTGGCGAACCTGCTGGTCGCGGGGGCCTTCGGCTGGTCGGCGGTACGTTCCTGGCGAGGCACTCCGCCGCTCCCGCCGCAGCTGACCGGCGCGGTGCTCCTGCTCGCCGCGATCACCGCCCTGATGCACCACCTGGTGCTGGTGAACTACGGCGGCCCCCCGGCCACCGGAACCGGCGGACCCCCCGTGGCGAGCCTCCTGCTCCACACGGTGACCCCCCTGGCCGTCGCCGCGGACTGGCTCCTGCTGACCGCCCCCCGGACCCTGCGCCTGGCCCACATCCCCCTGTGGCTCACCGCCCCCGCGGCCTACCTGGGCCTCACCCTGACCCGCGGAGCCCTGCTCTCCCCCGGCTCCCCGGCCCGCTACCCGTACCCGTTCCTCGACGTCGACACGTACGGCTACGCCGGCACCCTCCCCCAGGCCCTCGCCCTCGGTCTCCTCTTCGCCGCCCTGGGCTCCCTGATCACCGCCCTGGACCACCTACGGCCGAACGTCGCGGGGTGGATCCAGCATCGAAGAAACCGGATTTCGCCTCCGGCCGCCGGTGGGCTAAAGTAATCGATGTCGCCGGGAGTCCGGTGGACATCGGGGTGTAGCGCAGCTTGGCAGCGCGCTTCGTTCGGGACGAAGAGGTCGTGGGTTCAAATCCCGCCACCCCGACAAAGAAACACCAGGTCAGGCCCGGTACTGAGGAATCAGTACCGGGCCTGATGCGCGTTCGAGGGCCATTCGGGGAGCCATTCGGGAGCCGACTTCGGGATGCGGCTCCCCACGACCGCCTAGCGCCGGCCCCCTCCCCGGCAACGGATGCTTCGGATGGAAACGCGGGCTCACTGTCAGTGGCCACGTCTAGCCTTGAACCACCACCGCCCCATAGGAGACCGGATTGGCCGGGTTCAAGATCGACAAGCGCGCGATCGCGAAGATGCAGAAAGAGATCGTCAAGGAGTTCGAGCGGGCGAACCGCAAGCACCCCGTGCGCATCCCCATCGAGGTTGAGCCTCCATCCATGGGCATGCTCACCCTCGCGAGTGCCAGTGGCCTCGAAAGCGACCCCCAGCTGTCCCGCTTGCTGCTCTGGTTGTACGACTCGGTCCAGCAGAATCCGAGCCACTACGTAGACGTGCGGGTCTTCGCGCGGGACGAGGGACTACCGGAAGACGACAGCGACAACATGGCGCTGCAGCTTGAAAAGCTCGGTCTCGTCAAGATCGCGCGAAGTCTCGCCGGCGGACTCTCCGATGTGTTCCCCACCGACGACGGACTGCTGGAAGCGCGCCGCCTGCTCGCTCTCCGCACCGACGCAGTCGAGCGCTTCGGACACGCCTGCGATGTGTTGTTGCGCTGGGTCCTACGTGTGGGCGGAAGGCAAGCCTCGGTTCCGGCGCTGGCTTTCCTACAAGACCCGTTGTGCAGCTTTGCCGGGGAGCCACTGACCGAGGCAGAAGTTCTCAGCGCGCTCGACTACCTGCGCGAGCACGCTCTTGTCGAGCGGGTGGTCACAGATGCCGAGGTCGCAGTCTTGATCACGGCGCAAGGTACCCGCTGCGTACTCGCTGGAGGCACCGTGAATGACTTTCTGAGCCGTCAACCAACTGGCGGCGACACCTACAACATCACCGGCTCCCACGGCTTCGTTGCTGGCTCGCAGCAGCACGTCGTACAGAACAACTCCTTCGGCCTGGACGCATCCAAACTCGCTGAGTTCGCCCAACAGGTCCGACAGTTCGCGCCGAGCCTGGGCATCTCCGCAGAGGAGCAGGGCCAGTTGATTCTGGACGCGGAGGTCCTGGAAGAAGCTGCCACCACCGACGAGCCTGAGCCGGGGCGTGTGCGGGCGGCATTCGATCGGCTGAACGCGACCCTCACCGCAATCGGTACGGCTACCCCTGGCCTGACCATGCTCGTCGGGGCAGGACAGAGCGCATACCAAGCAGTGTTTGGCGCCTGAATTGCCTGGAGCCAGCCGTCGAGGCTGGCTCCAGGTATCGCTCTCGGCCGAGCGCTCTCTTCCGCGCTAGGCCAGGCCGGTCATGAGGCCCCGGTAGCGACGGAACCATCCACAGCAGCTGCCACGTTGATCACGGCAAGAAGACTTGAGCGCTGAGACGAAGGCGGCGGCATGGCGGAGCGTGGAGGGCAGGCTGCTGCCTTCGGGTTTCAGTACCAGTATCTGGTCACGCTGGAGGAGCTGCTTGCTGCCGCCGAGGGGCTCCGACCTGGCGTACACGCTGCGGTCATCGAACCGACTGAGACCGACGCAGAGGGAGTGGACGACCCGGACGCCATCGACTTCGATCTGGTAGATGGCGACCGGTCCCCCGTGCTGGCCGCGCAAGTGAAATCAGGAGGACCGGGTACCGAGCTGTCTGCTCCGACTGCTTTCGCTGTGCTGATGCGGATGATCAAGGCCAGACCAAGCGCCAAGGCTTACAGCTTGATCACTAATATGAGACTGCACTCCAAGGCAGTTCACTTGAACCGGGTTCTGCGCCTCACTGATCCCGATGAGCTCCAACAGCAGCTGGCTGCGCTCCTGGAGCGGAGCTCGAGACAGGAAGAAAACGCCAAGGGCCTTAACCACGACGAATTGTTGCGGTTGCGTCGAGCACGCATCGTGCCGGATACCCGCGAGCCACATGAGCTGCGCGAGCAGCTAAGGGAACGCATCAGGAAATTCCGTTCGCAGCAGCGCAGCGGCCTCGGACTTCGCTCGGCAGGGCGCATGACCAATCACCTGGTCTCGGAGATCTTCCGTAGAGCCTGTGGCGAGTTCGATGGAGTGCTCACCTTGACGGACTTCCGTTCCGAACTGTTGACAGAGGCCACTCACCTCGCCCATGACCTTGGCAGCTTCGACTGGGGCATCATGGTGGGGCCCGTCCCGTCGCCGCCGGATCTCCCCAGGCCCGGCCTGTTGGCGCACATTCACCGGGCACTCACGGAAGCACCCGAGGATCGAGTGGTGCGGGCCTGCGTACTGCTGGGATTGTCCGGTATCGGAAAGACCAGTGCAGCAGCTGCTTATGCTCACGATGTCGCGGACTCCTACGACCACATCTTCTGGGTTGATGCGGAGAGCGACGCCAGCCTGGCCGCCTCCTATCACGCCTTGCACGACTGGCTCGCCCCGCAGCGAGCGCAGGCGAACATGGACTCCTCTGCCCTACGTCATCGAGTGCACGCGCTCCTGAGCGCGTTCCCGGGCCGCTGGCTCATGATCATCGATAACGCCTCAGACCGTCGCCGTCTACTTCCGTGGCTGCCCACCAGCGGGCGTGGGCACCTGATCATTACATCCACCAATCAGAGCAGTTGGGCCACCCACCCCCGACGAGTACCCGTCACTCACCTCACCACCGACCAGGCCGTGTCGCTGATCCGCCTGCGGCTGTCCAACGACGGCTCCGTCTGGGACAAGGGGAGCGAACAGGCAGCAGTCGAGCTGGCGCAGAACCTGGAGTACTGGCCTCTAGCCATCGAGCTGGCCTGTGGCTACCTGGCCAGTTGCGGGCTCGGCCTTGCAGAAGTGTCGCGCTATCTGGAACTCATCCGCGATCGCGCATTGGACGACGAGCAGTCCGTCCCGCCTGGGTATCCGCGCACACTCGTCGCGGCCATCCGGGTAGCGCTGCAACGGATCGGCCGCGCCGCGAAAGGCGTTCGGCAGCAGGACATATCAAGCGCGGCAATCGCTTCGATCACCACCGCCTCGTATCTGGCCTCTCGCCAGATTCCGCTCCAGCTCCTGGTCGCCGCAGCCGTGGTACCCAAGGAGTCCGTCATGCGCAGTGGCCTGAAGGGGCCGCTGATCATGGTGGAATCGAGCCAGAACCCTCTCAGCGTCTTGGAGATCCACCGTGCCTTGCGGACCGAGTCCCTCGTGCAGCGGAGTGAGCCGCTCAGCGCGGGCGGGCCTCACCGGCAGGCGAAGTCAGAGCATCCTGACGAGCTCGACGAGACGATCAGCATCAACGAGATCGTGCAGCACGTAGTGCGGGACACCCTGGAAGGCTCCGGAGACGTGGAGCCGATCCTCAGCCGCGCCGCCTTTCACACCCAGGGCTGGCTCGCTGAGTTCATCGATGATGAGGATGAGCACCGCATGCATCGGCTGGTTCCACACGCGCAGAGCCTCGCCAGCCATGCCCTGCGACTCGGGATCAGCTCCGACGACCTTGCAGTCCTTTACGGCAACCTCGGCGGTGCCTACTTCCGCATCGGGAGTCTGGCAGGAGCACGATCCTGCTTCGAAGCGGAGCTCAATGTGATCAGGGCCCGCACCGCTCCGGCACCCGTACTTGAGATCAAGACGCTGTTTCCGCTCGTTGCTGTGATGCGGGAGCAGGGTGCACCGCTGGACCGCTTGTTCCCCCACCTGAAGCGCGTCCACGAGCTAGCTCTCCAACTCGCTGACTCTCATCCAACCGATGCAGCAAGCGCGGTCGCTAACGTCCTGACCACACTCCGTACGGCAACGCATCGTGAGGTTCCAGGTGAAGCGGTCATCCGCCTTATCGCCGACCTGCAAGCACTCGGCGCACGACTGCCGGATACAGATGTTTCCAAGATTCTTGCTGAAATCGGGTATATAACGCAGGCGTTGAGCGATAGAAGCGTCGATGACGCTGAGATCGAGATTCGGTGTCGGGCGATGTTGGACAACGCCCAATTGCCCATTGCTCAACGGATCACCGTTATTGCCCTCTTGGCGGAAGCGCTCGCATTCCAGGGCAGCTGGACCGATGTCGCCGTCGAGCTCGCGACGCTCGACGGCTACGCGACCACGTCGAAGCTGAACCCTCAGACAATCGCAACCGCCGTGCACAACGTTGGCCTGCAGGTCGGCATGGCCCTCATCCAGAACGAGACCCATGCTCTCCCTTCGCTATACAGGCTGACGGAGATCATCGCCCATGTCGACGAGGAGCACCTGGACAGAGCGGCTGACGGGCCATTGAAGCTGCTGGTTCTCCGCCTCCTCGATGCTCTGTATCGCAGCGACCGTACCGAGACCGAGGCACTCCTCACGGAGTTCGAAACGACGGACAAGTCCGTGCTCGACGCGGCACACGAAATTGGGTGGCGGCTGCTCACATCCCGTACCGTCGCGATGGCCACTGCGGCTCTCCCGGGCTGAAGAGGACGCAGGTGCAGTTGAGCGACGAGGACCATCGGCAGTCCGCGCGAGCGAGTTGGCTCGAGTCGGGGGCGCGGCGGTGATCGGTGCATGGATGGGCGCTCAGGTGGATGGGGCAGCGTGAAGCTGGGGGTGCGCAGTTCGCGTAGGGCACTGGCTGCGTCGAGTTCCTGTCAGCGAGGGCGTCCAGCTAAGTGGGGCTCAGCGGCGACGGTCGCCGTCTCTTCTTAAACTCGGGGCGACTGAGACCAGGGCCTTCCCACGTAACACCGTCTGTCCCTTTTCGGGACAGCGCGCTTGTCCCCCTACAGGACGACGTGCTTGTGCCGAACAGGGATAGACCCAGGTTTCGTCCTCGTAGGCGCCGAGGTCCGCTCTGTCCCCGCAACGACGCCGCGAGAACAGAATGGAGCTACCTCAGGGCGACCGCTCGTGTGAGGAGGAGGTCGTTGAGCACGCGTGTCGGCGACGTCGGGCACATCGCGAGCCGAGCATCGAGCGCCGCCTCCCACTGCTCGGTCAGGCCGGCCATGAGGCGCTTGCGCATGCCGGGCGTGACGTGGGCGTATCGGGCCGAGACCGAGCCGTCGATGTGGCCCATGCGTTCGTCCATAAGGACCTTCTCGGTGCCGAGGTCCTCCATCATCGTGCGGTGGGTGTGGCGGAGGCCGTGGGGTGTTAGGCCCTTGGCGATCGGGAGCCAGCAGGTATCCGCCCGAGCAGCAGCACCTCGACCTCGGGCCGGGATGCCGGGCCACGGCTCGCCGAGGATGGGCACCGGGCGGGCTTCCTGTGGTGCCTTCTTCGGGTACCAGCCGGAGACTGCCGGGGTGAACAGCCAGGTGGCGAAGCCGTTTCGGCGCCAATGGGCCGCGTGTTCTGACGTGATGCCACCCCGCACGAACCCGAGCTCTGCGATGGCGAGTTCGACGCGCACGCGGGTGTCCTCGCGTACGAGCTCGGGGTGGTTAAGGACGTTGGAGACCGTACCCGTGGAGACTCCGGCACGGCGCGCGACGTCGGCGAGCTTCGCGCCCTGGTGACCGCCGGTGCGCGCCGCACCTTGGCCTCGGAAGACGTACGTCCTGCCATGGCACGGGCAGGGCGTTGGCTTCGTGCGGGCGACGTGGTTGGCGACCAGGGCCGAAAGCCAGTCCATCGTTTCGATGGTGCGGTAGCTGTCGTCCTTGGGCGGGCAGCGCACCATCTCGCCGGTGTCGAGTTCGTACAGCTGCCATTCGACGCGGACGGCCCCAGGGCGGGCGAACTCCGTTTCCAGGCCGACGATTTCACCCCAGCGCATGCCGGTGTAGCCCTTGAGGACGACGGCGACGAACTCGTCGTCGCGGCCAGAGAGCAGGGCGGCGCGCTCGGCGGTCAGCAGGATGCCGAGCGGGTCGGTGACGACCTTCTCCGGGCCGCGATCGCGGGAACGGCCGGCGCGCTTGCCGCGCCCGCGGCGTCGGGCAGCCGGGTTGGACGTGATCAAGCCCTCGTCGATCGCGTCCTCGAAGATCAGATGGAGCGTCGAGCGCCAGGTATTGACGCTGGAGGCCGCGTAGACGGCCTTCTCCTTCTTCTCCCACAGGTCGACGTCCGTGCGCAGGATGCCGGCGAGCGCCTTGTCCTCGAAGTCTGGGAGGAGGTGCTCCTCGATGTGGCGCTTGTAGTTCTGCATGGTCGAGGCGGCCAGGTCCTGGGCCTCGTACCAGCGGTTCACGTACTCGCCGAAGGTCTCCTGGCCGAGTGCCGGGTCGCGCCAGTCGCCGCGCCGGTACTTGTTTTCGGCCTCGCTCGCGGCGCGCTGGGCCTCGCCCTTGGTGGCGAACCGGATCGCCTTGCCGGTGTCGTCGACGACCGTGAGGTGCTTGCCGGGCGCGGTTTTGTACCGGCCGCGCCAGTAGTTTCCGCGTTTCTCCGCGAAACCCAAGTTCCGTCTTCCTCTGCTCTCGGCTTGTGACTGGGCGCGGGCGCACTACGCGACGGTCTCGTACTGGGTGCGGCGCGGCGGTCGGGCCCGCAGGCGCCCTGACGTCGGGGCCGTAGTCGGCTCAGGAGGCCGGGCGGCACGAGTTCGCGAGGGAGGGCTTGTAGCTGCCCGACTCGTCGGCGCGCTGCTGACGGATCGCTTCGGGCGCTCTTCGTGGAGGCAGACGATCTCGGCAAGGTGCGCGCCGGTGAAGCGGTAGGCGCGGCCGACTCGGGTGTGCGGGATGAGTCCGCGTCGGGCCCGGTCCTTGACCCACCAGGCGGAGCAGCCGAGGACTTCGGCGACTTCTTCGGGGCGGTAGAGACGAGGCAAGGGGGCTCCGCCCTCCGTGCCGGGAAGGTGTCGTACGAGGGCAGGGGGTATGTCGGAGTGGCGCAAGAAGGGCGGGTCCTTACTGGGTGGGGGCGTGCTCGGTCAGCGGTGTTGAGCGGTCCTCGTCACGTGGCGGTCGGCCTCTGCGGCAGCATGGGAGGCGAGACGGGAAGGGCTTCGGCGATCACGACGAGGCCGTCGGCATCACATCCCCGTTGGGCGCGTTCGATGCGGGACAGCATGGTGTAGGACATCGGGTGGCCGGGGGCGGCCACCCGGCCAGCCAACTGCCATTGTGAAAAGCCTTGTTCTGCGCGGAGGATTCCGATGGTGCGGGCCGCCTGTATTTCAGCGGATCCGACTTCCAATGAGCGTGGGGGCATGACTCCAATTGAAAGGTCAGATCGCCGGTTTTGGTAACCGGCGATCGTCGGCTATGTTGCGCTCGCGCGGTTCGCCGCGAAGTGGGTCGCAAGGGACCGGAAGCGGCTTGGAGCGGGGTGTCGGTCAGGGATCTGACGTGGGATGTTGTGTTGCAGCTTCCTCGTCGGCGGCGAGTCAACAGCTTGCCGATGTGATGCTTCTGGCTCTGCGGTCCGGGCAACTATTTGGTCAACAGCGGATCGCGCCTTAAGGTTTTGCTCCCGCCCGCCACACAGCCCCATTTTCACAGCCTTTCTGCCGTGAGAGATAGGGCCGGATAGGGCTGGACTTGCGCAACGGGGGTGTGGCTATGTTGACGACACCCCCGGAAAAGTAATCGCTTCTCTGCGCGCGTCCGCGCCAATACCCCCTCGAATCCCGCCCGACCGACGGTGAGCCGTGCTGTCCACGCACAGGCCACCGAGTAAGGACGTCCACGCACTTGGCACGAATCCGCACCATCAAGCCCGAAGCCTTCGTCTCCGAGTCCTTGGCCGCCGTCTCCCTGACCGCCGAGCGCACCTTCCTCGGCCTGCTCACCCAGGCCGACGACCAGGGCCGACACCGCGACCACGCCGCGATCATCGCCGGACAGTTGTGGGTCCTGCGCCCGGAGCACACCCCGTCCGAAGTCGAGACGGACCTCGCCCAGCTCGCCGACGCCGGGCTGATCTGCCGCTACAAGGCGCCGGATCACAAGCGGTACCTGCACATCGTCACCTGGGGCCTCCATCAGAAGATCAACCGGCCCAGCAAGAGCCGCCTCCCTGCATGCCCGCATCACGAGGTTCCGGCCGGAGTCACACCGAGCCCAGCCGAGACCGGATTCAGGGAGCCCTCACTGCCGTCTCACGGAGCCCTCCGCGAGGGCACAAGGGGAATGCGCGAGCCCGCAGCGAACCCGGGTACCGCTTGCGAAACCACAGGTCAGGACAGTTTTATGGAGGGCTCCATGAAGGCTCATGGAGCCCTCCCGGAGCCGTCGGTGAACCCTCACTGCCCGGATCTAGGACCTAGGACCATGGATCTAGGAGATACCCCTTCGGGGGGCGCAAGCGCCCACGCGCCCGACACCGTCTCGCCCAAGCAACTCCTCGGCGAGTACATCGCGGCGTGCAACCACCGCCCGCCGGACGCCTTCCTGAACCATCTCGGCGGACAGGTGCGCAAGCTGCTCGACGAGGGCATCGCCCCCGCCCACCTCCGGGCCGCCCTCGAACGCCACCGGGCCAAGGGGCTGTCCCCGAGCGTCCTGCCCAGCCTCGTCCACGAGGTCATGAACGCCGCCTCCCCCGCCGCGCCCGCCGCCCACCGGGCATGGACGAACCCCACGGACGTCGTCGCCGTCTACGGAGATGAACTCTGACCGCTACCCTCGCCCGCGCACCCCAGCGCGTCGGCCCGCTCGCCAACCGGCTCAACACGATCCTCGCCAACCGCGGCATCGACCCCGCCGCTGCCGCCCAGGAGCCGGCGCCCGAGACCGTCACCGCCCTGGAACTCGCCGACGCCCGCATCCCCGCCCGCTACCGCCGCGCCCTGGCTGACCATCCCGAGATCGCCACGTGGGCCGACCAGATCGCCCGCGCCGGGCGTCCCGGCCCGAGCGGACCAGGCATCGCCGAGGGCCCGTCGCTGCTGATCGCCGGCCCCACCGGCACTGGCAAGACCCACCAGGCATACGGCGCCGTACGCGCCCTACTCACCCGAGGCGTCCGCCTGCGCTGGGAGGCCACCACCTCCGCCGACCTGCACGCGCGGCTCCGTCCCCGTGTCGGCCACGACGGCGAACGGGAGCTCCAGACGTTGTCCCGCAGCCCGCTGCTGCTCCTGGACGACCTCGGTGCGGCCAAGACCAGCGAGTGGACCGAGGAGCTGACCTATCGGCTGATCAACCACCGGTACGAGCACATGCTCCCCACCCTCATCACCACCAACCTCCCGACCGCCGAGTTGCGCATCGCGCTCGGCGACCGCGTCACCTCCCGTCTCGCCGAGATGACCGAGCGGGTCATCCTCACCGGCCCCGACCGACGCCGCACCGCGCCCGCCACCTGACAGGTACTCGCCCCCCACCGCCCTGCCCGCCCTCGCTTCCGCCTGCCCTCAAACGCGCAGGCCCCTTTGGAGAGCCTCTGCATGACCCCTGGCACCACCACCCTCATCAGCGCCGAAAGCACCGGCATCCCCGTCCTGCCGCACTGGATCCCCGCGCCTGCGGCCATCGCGGTCCTGCTCATCGCCCTCGCGCTGGTCACTCGATGGCTGTGGCCGCGCGCCCGCAAGCTAGGCGGCGGAAGGCGGCCTAGCAGCGCCGCCGTCCGGGTCGCCGCCGTCGCCGCGATCGGCTGCACCGCCTACAGCGCGGACACCAGCTGGCGCTTCGCCGCCGACTATCTCGGCATGGGCAGCACCGTCGAGCGCGCCTCCATCTTTGCAGTCGCTGAACTGGCCTTGTTCGCAATGGCATTGATGGCACGCCAGAACCTGAAGGGCCCCAGGCAGGCGCCCGGACCGCCGGGCGTCCTGGTATGGGTGATCACCGGAGGCCAGATCATCCCCGCCTACGCCGAGTCCGGTCCCGTAGGCGGCACGGTCCGCGCCCTGATCGGCCCGGTCATGGCCGCAGTCCTCTGGCACCTGGCCATGGGAATCGAGCTACGCCACCACAGCCCCGAGGCCGCCTCACGCAGCCTGCCCGCAATCCTCGGCCGACAGGCACGCGAGCGACTGCTGGCACGCCTGGGCATCCACGACCAAGACGCCGATGCCGCACGACTCATCCGCGAACGCGCCCTGAGCCGGGCCGTCACATTGATCCTCCGCATCGAAGCGATGCCCGAAGCGAAGCGCAACAAGGGACGTGGCCGGCGTGCGACTCGGCGCCTGCACGAAGCGCTGGAGAAGGCCGACGTCGACGGTGATCTCCGCCAGGACGAACTGCTGCTGCGAAAGCTCGGGACCCGACAGCAGGCCACACGGTTGGCCTCGCTCCCGCTGCCCGAACGGTGGGAGACGCCCGGAGACCGAGTCAGGCAGCCCCTCCCTACCGCGGCGAAGCGGGCAAGGCCCGAGCGCCCGGATGGCGTACCGAATCCGGGCGACCAAGACGTACATCGGTCGGACCGCCCGGAATTCATGGTCTGCCCTCAATCCACTACTGATGGGCGCGCGGACGTGAGCGCGGGCAGAGACGCGGGCGCTGAGCCTGGCGGGAAACCGGAGCCGGTACGCCCGGGTCGCAAGCCCGACCTGCCGCGGGATTCCCTCATCGCGTACGCGGAGCGCATCTACCGCGAGACGGGGCGACTCTCTCGTGACTCCCTCAAGGCAGCCGTCCGCGCCGACGGCCACCAGGTCGGCACGGACCTGGCCCAGAGCATCGTCAACACGGTCAAGGCCGATCAACAGGACTCAGCCCGTACCGGCCACCCCCACTGAACTTTCCCTTCCACCTCTAACCACCACCGATGAAAGGCCCTTCCGCCATGCCCCGCTCGACCACGCCCGCCTGGGACTGCAACAACTGGTCCTGCCTCATCTGCACAGCGCCTGGGCGCGACGAGATGACTCTGCTGCGCTGCGCCATCCTCACTCTGCTGGGGCAGGGACGATGGATGGCCCAGGACGAGATCTCCCTTCCCGACATCCTCTCTGCCGGCGGCCGGTACCTGAGCCGACTCAGGACCGGCCCCCTCGGCCAGATCAATGAAGACACCCCGGTGCCCGCCATTGAGCATTGGGCCTGGCTCGAAGCCGAGCTGCGTCTGGTTGTCGCCCGCGCCGCCGGACTGGATGCCGTCAGCACCCTCGACCCGCGCATCAACGGCGCCCTGGCCTCCGCGGCTCGCCTCCCGGAGCGGCGCCTGGTGGATCTGCTCGACCTCGCAGCCGAGCAGTTCGCCGAGCTCAGCACACAACCGCGCGCCGCCTGACCCACCCCCGCAACCCCGACACAAGGACGTCGCGTCGTGCGCGATCACTACCCCGAATTTCCCATCGTCCAAAAGCAGATGGTCACCACTCCCGTCACACGCGCAGCAAGTTGTCGGGTAAGGAGTCCTTACCCGGCCTCCGCCCCCTCCGGGGCGGAGGCATCCGGCGCCGGGGCGGCACCGGAGTCGGTCGGCCCAGGGGGGC
>NZ_JBHXPF010000005.1:113733-216566 GCF_042718715.1 Streptomyces sp. NPDC058576
TTGTTGTTGGTTTCTGTGTTCTTCCTCGAGCTGGGCGCGGCGGGGTGGTTGGCCTTGGGGCGGGGGGGGTACATGGGTGGCGCGGGGCCCGGGGGGGCCGCCCGAGGCTGGGGGTGCCGAACCGTCGTCGAGCGCGCCGCAGCAGCGTACGCCGCGTCGCCGTCTGCGTGACCAGCAGCTGCGCGAGCGCCGCGTCCATCCCCGCTACAACGACGACGAGTTCGCCCTCGTCCAGGGCGCCCCTGCCCTGAGTGGCATGGCGCCTGGTGGCTATGTGGCTGAGTGCTCGCTCGCTGCCGCCCGCGCCGATGACCCCACTGCGGCGGTGGCCGACTACCGCGCCATGGTCAAGGTGCTCATGACCGCCAACGGGCAACTCGGAAAGGTCGGCAGCAACCTCAACCAGCTCACCCACCACCTCAACAAGGACGGCGCCTGGCCCCACCCCGCCGACGTCCAACAGCTCCTGAACCATGTTGAGGCGTCCATCACCCAGCTGGACGCCGCCATCGCCCAGGTCACTGAAGGGCGGTGAGCGGGTGATACCCAAGATCATCCTTGGCTCGGGCCCGAAAGCCGCAGGCCGCACGATCGGCTACCTCTTCGGCAAGGGCCGGGCGAACGAGCACACCGACCCGCACCTGGTGGCGTCCTGGAACGGCTTCGCCCCCGACCCCGGCCGCAGCCCTCACCGCGACCCCAAAGCGGTCGAGCGGCAGCTCGTCGCCCAGCTCGACCAGCCCGTGAAAATGCTGGGCGACAAAGCACCCAAGGACACCGTTTGGCACTGCCCCGTCCGGGCCGCACCCGAAGATCCGGTCCTCACCGACGCGCAGTGGGCGGACATCGCCCGCCGGATGGTGGCCGCCGCCGGCATAGCCCCCGAAGGGGACGATGAAGCCTGCCGCTGGGTGGCCGTCCGCCACGCCGAGGACCATATCCACATCGCCGCCACCCTCGTACGCCAGGACGGCCGCCGTCCCGAGCGCGGCTACGACCAGCGCGCCGTCCAGCGCGAGGCCCGCAAGATCGAAGTCGACTACGGGCTCAGGCGGCTGAATCAGGGCGACGGCACCGGCGCCAAACGTCCCACCAGCAAGGAGTGCTTCAAGGCCAAGCGCCTGGGCCAGGACGCCACCACCCGCGATGTCCTGCGCCTGCGGGTGCGCCGCGCGGTCGCCGCCGCGTCCGACGAAGCCGAGTTCTTCTCCCTGCTGGAAGCCACCGGCGTGACCGTGCGCCTCAAGCTCGGCCCCTCCGGCGACGCGCTCGGCTGCAACTTCGCCATGCCCCACGACACCATCGACCAGGGCCAGCCGGTGTTCTACGCGGGCTCCACCCTCGCCCCCGACCTGTCCCTGCCCAAGATCCGCAAAAGCCTCGCCACCACCAGCCCCGAACCGGCCCCTGCCTGGCCAGGTAACCCGTGGCACCAGGCCACCGCCGCCACCGAACGCATCCCCCGCCACCTCACCCATGGCGACGGCCCGACCGCCCAAGGCCAACTGGTCGCGCTCGGCGCCACGCTGGACCTACTCCCGATCGCCGCGCCGGCCGCGCTGAGGTCCGAACTCGAACAGGCCGCCGTCGCCTTCGAGCGCGCCACCCGCTCCCATATCGCAGCCGACCTCGACAGCACCCGCGTCCTGCGCCGCAGCGTCCAAGCGATCTGGCGTGAGCAGCCCTCGGACGGCGACGGAGCCGGGTTCGCGATGCTTCTGGACACCGTGCTCACGGCGGTGGCGTTCGCCATGCACTGGCACCGCACCCACCAGCACGCCCAGCAAGAAGCAGCAGCCGAACAGGCCCTCGTCCACCTGCAGATCGCGTGCAGGCGGGTCGCCGAGCCTGTCCTGACGGGACTCGCGCAACGCGCTCCCAGCCTCCAGATGAAGCACCGCTTCGCCTACCACCTCCAGCAGGCGGTCCCCGGGTACGCCGAGCGCATCCTGGGCGACCCCGCCTGGGACGCGCTGGCCGCCGTGCTCGCCGAAGCGGAGGCAGCCGGGCACAACGCGACCGTCGTCCTCGACCAGGCGCTTGGCCAGCGCACCCTGGACGACGCCAACAACCCCGCCCGCGCCCTGACCTGGCGCGTCCGTCGCCTCGGAGAGCGCCACGCCCCCGGACCCCGAGCCCAGGCGGCCAAGGCCCGCAGCACCGCACAGCGACCCGGTGTAACGGTGCATCCCGCGGCCGCCGTGCCGCTCCAGCAGCAGTCGCCAGCGCATCGGCGTTGAGTAAAGCGGGCGCAACATAGACGACGATCGCCGGTTAGCCCAACCGGCGATCGTCCGGAGACTTTATGCCTCAACTCCCGCTCCGGAAGGAACCCCTGTATGGCCCAGACCGACATCCGGCCCCGTGCCGTCGTCCTCCTCACCGACGTAGACACCTCCCGCCGCGACGAACCCGGTCGCCTGTATCACCACGACGGACGCCCGTTCACCACCGCCGAGTACGACCTGCTCTGCACCTGCACCCGGGCGGAGATAGACATCGCGGTCGCGCACATGCAGCCAGTGGGCGACTGGATGAGTGAACGCCACACGATGCAAAAGGCCCTTATCGGCCTGTACATGAAGTACGCATACCAATTCACCGACGCCTCCCCGGACAGCGTCTACGACCTCATGACCGACGAGGACTACGCGACGTTCGAGCGCCTGGCCGAAATCCTCAGTCCCGGCGATG
The DNA here is from genome assembly GCF_042718715.1 of Streptomyces sp. NPDC058576. Taxonomy (NCBI): domain Bacteria; kingdom Bacillati; phylum Actinomycetota; class Actinomycetes; order Kitasatosporales; family Streptomycetaceae; genus Streptomyces; species Streptomyces sp. NPDC058576. Next base: position 116,428 of record NZ_JBHXPF010000005.1, read on the forward strand.
CCGTCGAAGAGCTCGCCGGACACGAACAGGACTGACCGGCCACACGCCAAGAGGCGGCTCTTCAAGACTCCGTCTGTTTGAACAGCACCCTCAGGGCCACGTGCCCGTCCACGTGGTCCCCGGCTCCGCACACGCCGCAGGCCCGACCGGCTTGTCCGGTCGGGCCTGCGGCATTCCTACCCATTCAGTGAGCCTCGCGGGCTTTCGTCACCGCCCTCTCCACGTGGGCATCGACGAGCGCGGACGAGCCCGAGACCACCGCAACCACCCTCCCCACACGAACGGCTGTCTGCTTGACGACACTGCTCCGTCCGCCGGCGGTGAAGGTGAGCAGCTGACTCCACCGCTCCTCGCCCAGCCCGGCCTCGGCAAGCACCTTCCGGGTCGTAATCGTGACGGGGGTACTGCCGAGGGGCACCTGATACGTGCGGCACGAAGTCATCGCCTCGAAGATCCGGCCCACGCCATCGGAGAGCCTCTGCTCGGTGTCGCTGTACAGCTCCTCGGCCACCTCGGAGTCGCTGCCGCCCGTGTAGGTGAAGGACGCCTTCGCCCTGCGTGGGAAGTCGAGGCTGCCACCGACCGCGGCCTGGTCGCCGAGCTTCTCCAGCGCCGGGCAGCCGGTCACCGTGACGGCGTCGTGCCGCTTGGGCTGTTCCGGCTTACGGATGTAGCCCTCGCCCAGGTCGCCTTCGTCGAGGAGGCGCTTGCTCAGCGCAGCCGAGGACAGCGGCCTGGGCACAGAGGAATCCTTGCCCTCTGGGCGCACAGGGGGCGGAAGCGGTCGGGGATTCAGCGGAGGTGCTGCCGTTGGAACAGCCGGCCAGGGCCAGGACGGTGAGGGCGCTCAGGCCCAGGGTGGTGTTGTGAAAGCGCACGCGATACCCCAAAGTTGCTGCGGAATGGACGGTCTGACCAGGCCGGACCTCCGGGCACCGGTGATACGGAGAAGTGGGGCGAGGGGTTTCGCGGAGGTCAGTGGCCGAGGTAGCGCAGGCCGTCCTCCAGGGTGGGGTGCCAGCGGTCGGCCGGACCGGAGTTGCGGTTGTACCAGGCGGTGTCCAGGCCGGTCTCCTTCGTCTCGTGGCCGGCCCGGCAGCGCAGCCATACCGAGTCGTCGCGCAGGTTGAAGATGATCCAGTTGCGGTACGCGCCACACGAGGGGCACTGACGGACCTCGCCGTCGATGACGAGCGGGGAGTCCCAGCGCATCATGAACCCCTCGACTTCCTTGCGGGATGGCGCCCGAAAGTCCGGCGGCAGGAAGTCGAGCTCCACCGCCACGCCCGGTGTGGCTGGGACCGCAGCGGCGACCAGGCCGGGATCGGCGGGCCACGGCTGCTGGGCGTACATGGCCAGCATCGCCTGGCCGGCGCGCTGGGCTTCGCGGAAGGCACGGTCGGCGCGAGCACGGCGTCGGAACATGAACTCTCCATCTCTGCCAACTAGCAGGCAAGGGGGAACGGGTAACTTGGGGAATGGGCGTCGAGCGGCACCACAGCCGCTCGAGGAGCGTGGGTCGTCAGCTGTGGAGGATGACGCTGAGCCGGTCCACGGCGCTCTCGGGCAGAGTGCGGCGAGCCACCGGTACCTGGGAGGCGAGCGAGGCAGCAAACGAGGCGACCAAGTCATGGGGGACGCTGGCGCTGAAACTGGCGCACCACAGATACGGTTCTCCCGGAGCGGGTTCCGCCCACGCCTGCCAGCCGACCAGGTCAGGGCACGGGTCGGCATCCTCGATGAGCGGCGGCAACACCTCCAGGGACATGCTGCAGGAAAACCCGGGGGCCATGGCGGTAGTACCGGACCGGTCCGCATCCCTGTACCAGCCCCGTGCGGCGAGTGCGTTCAGGACCGTCTCGGGCCCCTCGCCCACGCCATCAGGCGCCTCGCGGGCGTCGATCACGACAAGGAGATCGGCGAGCGCCTCGTACGGGACGCCCGCGGTGAAGTACGCATTCCACTCCGTCATCGCGGAGGCGGCATGAGGGCGGGCAGACAACTGCCAGGCGACGGGCAGTCCGCCCAAGGAGAACGGGTAGGCCGAAAGGATCCACTCGGCGCCGCACAGCCCGTCCGGGCTCACAAACAGCAGGGTGTTGCGAGAGGTCGGCCACATACGCCAACCGAGGCCCACCAAGGTGTCGCCGATCTGCTCGGCCAGAGCGCCGTCATCACCGGCCAGGTGGCGCGGAGTGACCCAGTACACCGGGTCCGACGCGCCGGGGCGGAAGGGATCGTTGAAGTGGTGCGGGTACAGGGGCGCCTCCGTGGACTCGGGGAAGAATGCTCGGCTGGGTGTCGTACGTTGACATGCCTTGCCGTAGCGCACCAGTCATTTCGGTGGAATTCATGTCTGCCCCTGGCGAACTGGTGAAAAGTGAACAGATTTGCCCCGCTAGGTGGGCCGCCTCCACCGCGCCCCGGGCTGGTCGGTGTCGGTTTCACGTAGGACGGCGGGCCCGCGTTGGAGTGCTCACGCATCGCGCACGTGCGGCTCGGCCTCACCGTCTCGCACAAAGACGCCCAGTCGTGTCCCCCATAGGGGGCGGTTCGGTCTTCGCGAGTGCGCGCGCTGAAGCGCACCGACGGACCCTCCGGATGCGCAACCTCAGGGTCACCACAGTGAAGTCCCCTCTTCAGTAACGGCGCATCCGTTCCGGCTAAGGTCGTCACCCATGCAGCGGCTGGTGCTCTTCGATCTCGACAACACCCTGATCGACAGGAACGGTGCCATCCACGATTGGGCTGTTCAGTTCGCCGCTCGGCACTCCCTCGCTGACGACGCCACCACGCAGTTGGTCGAGTTGGTCCAGGAACGAGCGTTCCCAGTCACCTTCGAAACCGTACGGGCGCAGTACCGTCTCCAGCCCTCCGCGAAGACGTTGTGGAGGCAGTACTGCTCCAACATCGCGGCGGCGGTCAGGTGTCCTGAGAGGGTACTCGCGGGCCTGGATGTCCTACGAGCCACCGGCTGGCGAGTGGGGGTCGCCACCAACGGAGCGACCGACATTCAGAACGCCAAACTCCAGGCAACCGGTCTGATCGATCGCATCGATGGCGTCTGCGTCTCGGAGTCCGTCGGGGCACGAAAGCCCGCACCCGCCGTCTTCGAGGCGGCAGCCGTAGCGTGCGGCTCCCTCCTTTCCCAAGGTGGCTGGATGGTGGGCGACAACCCGGAGACCGACATCGATGGAGGTCGTCGAGCGGGCCTACGCACGATCTGGATCCCCAACGGGCGGGCCTGGCCCAGCCGGCTCGCCGCACCTGACCATTGCGTACCCGACGCGGAGACGGCCATCGCGCTGTTGCTGGCCAGTGACTGATCGAGGAGTGTGACTACGTGAAGTGCGACATCACCGAGGTAGGACTGCTGCATCCGGGGAGCATGGGTGCGGCCTTCGCAGCTCAGCTCCGCGCCCAAGGCACGACCGTCCTCTGGTGTCCTGTCGGCCGCAGCGACGCGTCCCGGCAGCGTGCGGAACTCGCGGGTATGGAAGCAGCCGACGATCTCGGACAGCTTCTACGGCGCGTCGGCCTGGTCATCTCCTTGTGCCCGCCGGCAGCGGCCGAGGAGGTCGCAGCTGAGGTGGCCAAGCACGGTTTCCGCGACAGGACGTACGTCGAGGCCAACGCGATCACTCCGCAGAGGGTCCGGGCTGTGGCCGCCTGCCTGCCTGACGCAGCTGTTCTCGACGGTTCTGTCGTCGGGTCTCCTCCGGTCGGGGGAAAGCAGCCGACGCTCTACCTTTCCGGCCCCCCGCGGCACGTCGCGCTGGTTGCCGACCTCTTCGAAGGGACCGATGTGCAAACACGCTCCCTGGGGAATGAGATCGGGCAGGCTTCCGCTCTGAAGCTCGCGTACTCCAGCTACCAGAAGGCGTCCCGCGTCCTGGCCGCCGTGGCGTACGGGGTGGCCGATGCGAACGGCGTCGCGGACGAACTCCTGCAGATCGCCGCCAAGCGGACCGGCAGCTATCTGACGGAGACGGACTACATCCCCAAGACTGCCGCCCGCGCCTGGCGGTGGGCGCCGGAACTGGAAGACGCCGCAGACCTGCTCGCCGAGTCGGGGCTGCCGGGCCACTTCATGCGGGAGATTGCCGCTGTCCTTCACCGTTGGGATGAGGTCCACGACGGGTCCGTCACCGTCTCCCGTGCTCTCGAACTGCTGTGTTCAGCGGACGATCGTCACACAGACGCGCGTACAAGCTGATCAATCAGGGCAGCCCCGTCCGCAGGCGAGGAGACTTCGGTGTCCACGCGGAGATCCCAGGGAAGATGACCATTGATGGCGAGGTCCTGCTCCGTCGCGTCCCAGGCAGCCAGTCGAGCCTCCGTATCGCGATCACCTCGCCCCTTCGAGCGGACAGCCGTGGCCTCCCGAGAGCACCACACCAGCACCGTCGACCAAGCGGCAGGATAGTTGGCGGTCACCGCTTCGATGCCCGCGACCTGGCCGAGATGGAGGACCGGGATGCGCCCGCCTGCCATGGCCAGCCCGAGTCCCGGACGGTCGACAACGTAGGTGTTCCCATAACGGTCGTTGCGATAGATAACGTCACCGTGTCCGTCCAGCTCCGCCAACTGGGCGGGCGTGCCCATTCGGTAGCCCTCCGACTTACCGCTGCCGATTTTGAGCCGGCTGAAGAGGGCATAGCGTGAGTCGAGTTGGACGAGAGCTGCCGTCACGGTGTCCTTGCCGGCGGCAGGCGGTCCGTACAGCAGGATTCCCTGGTTCATTAGAACACCGTCCCCAGCACCTGTCGCACCTGGTCAGTGAGGGATATCGCCGCGCCGAGGCGGTTGTCCACCACCAGGTGATCGACGACAGGACGTAGTTCGACGTCCACGGTCTTCACGTACTCGTCCCAGTGCTGAAGCTTCCAGCTGTCGCGGGCGGCAGACCGGAAGCCGATGTACTCGCGCATCGTCTCCACATCGCACTTGATCCAGACTATGGAGACGCTGACTCCTCGGGCCTCGCACCGATTGGTCAGCCGCTGGATCCACTGGGCATCCCTCACCTCTGAGATGAACGGTGCTGTCAGCACCGTGCTGATGGAGCAGTCGATGTTGGCGTAGGCGGTCTCCAGCAGGCACTGGTACTCGAGAGGCCGCACCTGCTCGCGGTAGATCTCGGAATGCCGGTCGTTGGGGTCGCTGCCCATCTCCACCAGAAGTCGCTCGACCAAGGGACGCGTGATGGGGTCCTTGTCGAGGACGGGCCATCCCGTGAGCTGGGAGATGAAGCGCGAGAACTCCGATTTCCCGCAGCCTGCGAAGCCGCCGACGATGAACAGAGACGGGCGATGAGGATCTCCGCCCGTGTGCCGACGCTTCCACGCGTCGATGATCCGCTGCTGAACGTCGAGCTCTCCGGAGACATCCGTTCCTGGCGTAATCTGAGAAAGTGCCCGCTCGACAGCGAGGACGTGGGCCCCGTTGCGAGACTCCGCCGACGGTGTGAGCTCCAGGTGCGTGGCCTCGTCGGGCAAGGGGTGGCGGAACCCGAGCTCGGGTTCCGTACCGCGGTACAAAAGGCAGTACGCACGTCGATAGTGCGGCCCCGGGTACACCTCGCCCTGCTCGTGCTGCCAGAGTGTCTGGAAGTTGGCAGCGGGCACCGCGATGGCAGCCCGCGTCGCCACTTCCCGCAATCGCTCGCCGGCACGCTCGAGGGTCAATCCGTGTGCCTCGCGCACCTCACGGAGCTTGTCCGGGCGCCATCCCGCACGGCTCCTCGCCACGTCAGTTACCGCCTGCCCATCGGTCAACATGATCGGGACTGTAAGTCTGCCCTGTGCGAAGTCGTGTGTAAGCGGATGTTGAAAAGTCGGGGTGCTCGACGTTGAACGGCCTCACTAGCTCGCCGTGATACACGGATGACCTGCGCCCCGCTGTCATGGACCTTGTCAGCCTGCCGAGTTCACAACTCGCGGTCGAACACAACAAGTTCATGAAGGAGCTGAGGATGCTCGACTTCGGAGAGCAGCACAGCGCATCGGCTGAATGGTCCGAGCAGCAGATCGCCTACTACCGCGCAAGGGCCGACGAGTACGACACCGCATACGCGGAGCGCATGGGGATGCCTCAGCTTTCGCATGTGCTCGATCGGCTGCCCATCAGCGGAGACGTCCTGGAGCTGGCGTGTGGCACGGGCCAGTGGACCCATCTGCTCTCCGGGCGCGCCCGGACCCTGACTGCGGTGGACGCCGCGCCCGAGATGCTTACTGTCGCGCGACGTCGCCTGGAGGGTTCGACGACTCGTTTTATCGAGGCGGATATCTTCAGCCAGGTTCCTGATCGCCAGTACGACACCGTGTTCTTCGCCTTCTGGCTCAGCCATGTGCCGCCCGCATACCTGGAACCCTTCTGGAAGGCCCTCCGGGGGGCTCTGAAGCCCGGTGGCTGTGTGGTCTTCCTCGACGACTCCCGCGCGAAGGCGGAGATCGAGGAGACGATCGAGGGACGGGCGGTACCTACGGTTCGCCGGAGGCTCTCCGACGGGAGCCAGCACCTGACCGTCAAGGTGCTGTACGACGCCGACGGACTCGCGAAGCGGCTGGGCGCCCTGGGCTGGGAGTCTCACGTCGAGCAGGTCGATCGCTATCACTACATGGGAGTCGCGCGGCCCCAGGCGCACTCATGACCGGCATCAACGGATACCCGGCGTCCCCCACGGTCCGTGCCGGGCGCAGCATCCGACTGCACATCGCCACCTCCGCGGATCGCTTCCGGCTCGACTTCTACCGCTGGGGCTCGAAACCCAAGCACACGGGGCACGTCGAGTGGCCCGGACGGGACGCCGCACTCGGGCGGTATGACCAGGACTGGCAGTGGCCGGGCTACGACTTCCTCGTACCGCGAGACTGGCGGTCCGGTGTCTACATCGGAGTCCTGAGCACGGGCGACTGTCCGATCCGGCCGGCCATGGACGCTCGCGAGGCCAGATTCCTGCTGGTCGTCACGCCCGCAGTTCCCTCGGGCCGCAAGGTCCTCTACAAGGTCCCTGTTTCCACCTACCACGCGTACAACACGGCAGGAGGTGGAAGCCTCTACAGCGCCTCCCGGGTGACGCTGCGCCGACCGGGAGGAGGCGTCGGCGGTCCGGTCAAGGGCCTGCCCGACCCGTACGACGCCACGTCGCCTCGGCAGACGTTCGCGCACTGGGATGCTCCCTTCATCTCCTGGATGGAGGAGAACGGGATCCAGAGCGACTACTGCACGGACCTCGACCTCGACGAAGGCCGGCTCCTCGGCGACGGGTATCGCCTCCTGGTCTCCTCCGGGCACGACGAGTACTGGACGGCTCGGACCCGTCGGAACACGACCGCCTTCCGCGACGCAGGCGGCAATATCGCCAATTTCGGAGCCAACAGCTGCTGGTGGCGCGTGCGTCTCGACGAGAATCGCTCGGCACTGGAGTGCGCGAAGTTCCCTCCCGGCGCCCCCGCTGGAACGGACCCGGACAGCTCGTACGGCTGTCCCGACCACTGGTGGGGGTCGGACCCCGAAAACGCCCTGCTGGGTGTGAGCTACCGGAACGGCGGCGGGCACTGGGACGGCCCGCGCACGTCTCTCGGGTTCACCGTCACCGACGCGGACCACTGGGTGTTCTCCGGAACGGGGCTCAGGACCGGTGACGCCTTCGGACACGACCGAGCGCTCGTCGGCTACGAATGCGACGGAGCCGCATACGAGATCGACGAGCAGCGGCGCCCGCGGCCCACCGGCCAGGACGGAACGCCCAAGGACTTCGAGATCCTCGGCATCGCCCCACTTCCCTCCGCCTGGAACTTCGCAGCCCGGGAGCCGACGCCCAGTCCCCGCGCGGCCACCCTCGGCCTCTACACGGCGACCGGCACCGTCTTCACCGCTGCCACCACTGACTGGGCCCGGCTACTCCCCACCGACCCCCAGGTCGCGGCCATCACCCACAACGTCATCACCCGGCTCGCCTGACGAAGGGATCGTCGTGTCCACACTCACACAGCCGCTCAGCGTGATCATCGGCGTCAACGGCATCGGCATGGGGCATTCCGTCAGGCAGAGCGTGATCGCCCAGTACCTGCGCGACCGCGGCCACCACGTACGGATCATCACCAACGGGAGCACCCGAGTCGAGTACTTCCGCGACCTCGGATTCCCCGCGTGGGACGGGTGGATGCCGACGCTCCTTGCCCGTGACGACCGCATCCACGCGGCCGATGTCTTACGCACCAACATCCGGCGGACTCCCGCCGGCATCAGCCAGCACCTGCGGCTACGCCGGGCCATCAGGAAAACCGGCGCCCCGGACATGTTCATCACGGACTACGAGCCCAACACACCGCGCCTGGCGTACCACTTCGGCAGGCCCCTCATATCGGTGGACCAGCAGAGCAAGTACCGGCACCTCGACCTGCCGCCGGTCGGTCGGTTTGCACGCACCGCCGACGAGCAGCGCCTGCGCTACTTCGCCCCTCGGGCCGACCGGTCCTTCATCTGCTCCTACATCCCTTTGGAGGCCGACGACCGAAAGCTGGAGTTCATCGCCCCTGTCGTTCCGGACTTCGTCCGCTCCGCCCGGGCTACCAGTGAACCAGTGTCCACGGCCTACTTCTCCCGGTACTTCGATCACGGCCCTGAGGACTCCGTCCGCGCCCTCGCCAACGTGTTCCGCCAGTACGTTCCCGATCGAACGCTGCGGATCTACGCGCACTCGGACGAGATCGACAACCTGCGCCCGTACGCCGACGGCAAGATCGAAATCTGCCCGTTCGACCGCCAGGCGTTCATCTCCGACCTGGCGCGCTCCGAGACCGTCTTCTCCAATGCCGGCTTCAACCTCATCAGCGAGGCGTTCGTTCTCGGCAAACCGGTCCACCTGGTGCCGCTGCCGACGTATGACCAGCACTGGTGCGCCAAGGTGGTTCACGAGGCGGAACTCGGCACCAGCACCCCACGGATCGAGCGCGGGGCGGTACTCGACTTCCTCAACCGGGCGCGGGAGCTTCGCGCCAACGTCGAACGCCATCGGGACCTGCACCTCGTCCAAGACCCGCGGGAACGAATCGCCTCTTACCTGGAGACTCTGCCCGCAACCTGTGGGCGGGTCCCCTCCCCGTCCGTCCGGTAGGCGGCCATGGAGCTGCCTTCACTACCCGCGTACGTGACCACCGTCGTGATCGTGGCCATCGTTGTGTTCTGCTATCGCTTCGCCGTCTCTCCGACGGTGCGAGCGCTGTCCTCTCGGCCGACGGTCTGGCGAGCGACGCTTGCGACTGCCGTTGCCTCCGCCCTGCTCGCCTTCCTCTCCCCGCCCGACCCCGGCCCCTTCCGCTGGTTCATCGTCTTCGTGACCGCCCTGTTGACTTGGCAGGGCACCACGAGCGACTACGACGTGACCCAACCCATCGGCCCGCAGCGCTCGGCCAAAGTGGCGCTGCTTCTCCTCGCAGTGGCCTCCTGCTTCTGGGCACCGGCCCTGCTGCCGTGGCTCGCTGTCTACTGCGGTCGGCTGCGCGGGTGGAAGCACCACGCGATGATGCCGCTGAGGCTGCTCAAGGCGTACCTCGCTTGGTTCTTCGTGGGGACGGCTCTCAGCACGCCAGAACCCTCAACCGGGCTCGTACTGGTACTCGGATGCGTCTCGCTCTCCCACTACGTCAAACCGGCGTGGAGCAAAGCCCGGCTCGGGCCGCGCCCTTGGTCGTGGGCCTGGCACAACCGCACCCACTACCTCACAGCCTCCGCCTACTCCTGGGGATGGGCACGCTTCCTGCCCGCTGAAACCGTGACCGGCATCCTGCGCCGCGCACGCGCCGTGGACCGCCCCCTCAACATCCTGACGGTGCTGGTCGAAACCGCCGGCCTTGTCGCGTTCCACGACCGGAGCCTCCTCGTCGCTGTCCTGGTCGCGACGGCCGTCTTCAACCTCGCCGTCGTCCTCGCCTCCGGCATCTTCTTCTGGGAGAACATCTGCACCAACGCCGCACTCGCGCTGACCGTCGCACTGCTCCCTGACCAGGAGTACGACGCAGCGTTCGGTTGGCCGGCCCTCGTCATCGCACTCCTGATCTTCATCCTCAGCACGGCTGACCTGCTGTGGCAGCCATGGCACCTCGGCTGGTGGGACTCACCGTTCACGGCACGCGTCAACTGGCAGGTGGAGACAGCCTCCGGCGCAACACTCGGGCTCTACAACGACTTCATGTGCCCGTACGAGCGCGAATTCGGCCGAGTCCTGGGCTACTTCCTCACCAGCGAACCCATCCTCCACGGCCACCTCGGCATCGTCTGGGACCCAGAGCTGCGCGACCGCCTCGTTCGCGCAGCAGGCGACCCGGCCGAGCTCCACCACCTCAAGCAGACCTATGGCCGAGCACAAACGAACGCGGACCAGGCACGCGAGCACATCGCCTTCCTGACCACGATGTTCATCCGCCTCAACTCCGGTACGCCGAAGGGCCCGCTGCCCCGGCGGCTGCGCCGGCTCAAGGCCCCCGGCGGCCAGCTCTACCAGTGGGGTGACCTTCCTCCCTACCGCGGTGAGGAACCGGTGCGCCGCATCACCATCCGCTACCAGGAACGCTGCTACCGGCCGGAAGCCGGCGACTTTGTCCTGCTCGCCGACGGCGTCGTGCAGGAAATCCACCTACCCGCGACAACGACCAACCACGGGAGTCCTTCATGCGCAAAGTTTTCATCGACTGCGGGACCAACCTCGGAATCGTGCTGAGCCGCTTCATCGACGAGCTCCCTGACCACGACTTCTATGCCTTCGAGCCCAACACGGAGCTGCTGCCGGCCATCCGCTACGAAGTCGAACGGGCCGCTCACTCACCTCGCGTCGAGGTCTCTCACAGCGCCGTGTGGACGCACGACGGGGTGATCAACCTCTTCCTCGGCCACCACGAGAGCTCCACGGTGATGCCCGGCAAGCGGGTCCCGCCGGTGTATGACCAGCAGATCGACTACGGATCGCCGGTCCCGGTACCTGCCGTCGACTTCAGCGCGTGGCTGCGCCAGACCGTCACCCCGAACGATCACGTCGTCGTGAAGATGGACATCGAGGGCGCCGAATACCCCGTGCTCAAGAAACTGATCGCCGACGGGACGATCGGTCTCATCTCGGTCCTCTACATCGAGTGGCACTACGACCGCTTCCCCACCATGCGCCGAGCCGACCACGACCAACTCGTCGCCGTCGTGTCCGCTTTCGTCGACGTCCGCGACTGGGACTGACCCGAGAAGAGGGACGGACCACCATGAGCACCAAACACATCTACCTGGTCAAGCACGGTGAGACCCAGGAAAACGCCCGCGGTATCCACCAAGGCAGGGCCGTCGGCGGCACACTGAGCAAACGTGGACGCGACGACATCCGCGCTGCTGGTCGCACCCTCGCCGCAGCCGGACTCGCGGTCGACCAGATGCTCGTCAGCCCGATGTCCCGATGCCGTGAGTCGGCCGCACTCCTGACGGCCGCGCTCACACCGGCCGACACCCGTGTGGACACCCGGCTGGCGGCGAAGAACAGCGGCCATCTCGGCGGCCGGCCCAGAGACTGCGCGGCGGCGGAGGCGGTCCGTCAGAGCGTCCCCATCCACCAGCTCCGAACGCCGGGCGGCGAATCCTCCGAAGACGTCCAGGCCCGCTACATGCGCCTGTGGGACGAGGTCTGCGCCGGACCGCACCGCACGACCGTCCTGGTCGGACACGGCGGCGGGATCGCCTGCCTCCTGCTGAAGCTCACGCAACACGGCTTCGAGCACTACCTCGAGTATGTGCCCGGATCCGGAGGCGTGACGTGGGTCGAGATCGACGAGGACGCCCCTCGAATGCGGCTGATGAACGTGCCACCCGCTGAGCTGGCCGGGCACCTCACCGCCCGTACCGCCCGATGAAGCCGGGATCGGTACGGGCACGAGAGGCACCGTCAGGCGTCGGCTCCGCCAAAGCGCTCCCGGTAGGACTCCAGGTCCTCCTCCGAGATCTTCGCGAAAAGCACCGGCGGCACAGTGAAGGCTGTACCGGCCGGGACAGCGTCCAGGGACTTGGCCTGCTCGGCGGTCACCCAGGTCGCGGTGTCGCTCTCCAGGGCGAAGGCCCCGCGCATGGCGGCGGCCGAAGCCGGGATGAACGGCTCGGAGACGACCGCGTACAGGTGGATCAGGTTCATCGCCGTGCGCAGCGTCAGTGCGGCGCCGGCGGCGTCGGTCTTGATCTCCAGCCAGGGGGCCTTCTCCTCCAGGTAGGAGTTGCCCGCGGACCACAGGGCGCGCAGGGCGGCGGCGGCCTTGCGGAACTGGAGCGCCTCCATCTGCTCCTCGTACTCGCCGAGCAGCCGTGCGATCTCCTCGCCCAGCTTCGCCTCCGCCTCGCCGGCGGCACGACCGGCCGGGGCCTCGTCGCCGAACCGCTTGCGGGAGAAGGACAGCACGCGGTTGACGAAGTTGCCGAGGGTGTCGGCCAGGTCCTTGTTGACCGTGGCGGTGAAGTGCTCCCAGGTGAAGGAGGAGTCGTCCGACTCGGGGGCGTTGGCGATCAGGAAGTAGCGCCAGTAGTCGCCGGGCAGGATCTCCAGGGCCGCATCGGTGAAGACGCCCCGCTTCTGGGAGGTGGAGAACTTACCGCCGTAGAAGGTCAGCCAGTTGAAGCCCTTGACGACGTCGACCTTCTTCCACGGCTCGCGCACGCCGAGCTCGGTGGCGGGGAACATCACCGTGTGGAAGGGGACGTTGTCCTTGGCCATGAACTGCGTGTAGCGGACGATGTCGTCGGCCTCGTACCACCACGACTTCCAGTCGCGGCTCTCTCCGTCGGCGGACGCGTCCGCCCACTCCTTCGTCGCGCCGATGTACTCGATCGGAGCGTCGAACCAAACGTAGAAGACCTTGCCCTCGGCCGCCAGCTCCGGCCAGGTGTCCGCCGGGACGGGCACGCCCCAGTCCAGGTCCCGCGTGATGGCCCGGTCGTTCAGGCCCTCGGTCAGCCACTTGCGCGCGATGGACGTGGACAGGTGCGGCCACTCGGCGCTGACGGTCGCGATCCACTCCTCGACCTCGTGCTGGAGCTTGGACTGCAGCAGGAAAAGGTGCTTGGTCTCGCGGACTTCCAGGTCCGTGGAACCGCTGATCGCCGAGCGCGGGTCGATCAGGTCGGTTGGGTCGAGGACGCGGGTGCAGTTCTCGCACTGGTCGCCGCGAGCCTTGTCGTAGCCACAGTGCGGGCAGGTGCCCTCGACGTACCGGTCCGGAAGGAAACGGCCGTCGACCGGCGAGTACACCTGCCGGATCGCACGCTCCTCGATGAAGCCGTTCTCGTGCAGCTTGCGCGCGAAGTGCTGAGTGATCTCGACGTTCTGCTGCGAAGAGCTGCGGCCGAAGTAGTCGAAGGCCAGCTCGAAGCCGTCGTACACGGCCTTCTGCGCGTCGTGGGCCTGCGCGCAGAACTCGGCGACCGAGAGTCCGGCCTCCTTGGCGGCCAGCTCGGCCGGCGTGCCGTGCTCGTCGGTGGCGCAGATGTAGAGGACGTCGTGACCACGCTGGCGGAGGTACCGGGAGTACACATCCGCCGGAAGCATCGACCCGACCATGTTGCCCAGGTGCTTGATCCCGTTGATGTAGGGAAGCGCGCTGGTTACCAGGTGTCGAGCCATCCTTGGATGCTCCATTTCGTACGCATTACGGCGCCGGTGCCACTGCCACGGCGGGCCCAGGTCGGGAGGCCGCAGTCGATGCGATCACTCCGATCGCACGCACGCGTCACACATGGTGACGGAACGAGGCTGCAGGCCATCGCCATCGTATCGAACCGGGGGTTGGGCCAGCCTGCGGGTTTTCCCGGCTCCCCATACCGCACCCGAAAAGCACTCGGCCGTCCGAGACAGGCGGCCAAGCGAGTCTCGTACGGCCGAGGCGCGCCCCATCTTACGGCCACCACCCACCGCGGGTCCCGCGCCACGTATACGTCCCCGCTCCCCAGCCCCCAATTTCAGTGAGGTGGATCGCATGACCAGGAAGCACAAGCCCCGCGGGCTCCGCGTCGTCGTCGTGGGGCAGGGATACGTCGGGCTCCCGTTGGCGGTGCGAGCCGCCGAGGTCGGGCACCACGTCGTCGGCCTCGACGTGGACGCCGGCCGGATCAAGCGGCTCGTGATCGGTGAGTCGTACGTCGAGGACATCCCGGACAAGCGACTGGCGCCTCTTCTCGCCGCCAGCTCCTACCAGCCGACCGTCGACCCGTCCGACTGCGCCGGGTTCGACGTGGCGGTCGTCACCGTCCCGACGCCGCTGCGCGACGGCGCTCCGGACCTGTCGCACGTCGAGGAGGCAGCGCGGACGCTCGGCCACCACCTCACCCGCGGAGCGACCGTGGTCCTGGAGTCGACCACGTACCCCGGGACGACCGAGGAGGTGTTCCGACCGCTCCTCGAACGCGGCTCCGGGCTGACCGCCGGCCGCGACTTCCACCTCGGCTACAGCCCGGAGCGCATCGACCCCGGGAATCCCACCTGGAGGCTGGAGAACACACCCAAGGTCGTCTCGGGCATCGGCCCGTCCTCCATGGAGGCGGTCCGCGCCTTCTACGCGTCGCTCGTCGACACGGTCGTGCCCGTGGCCAGCTGCAAGGAAGCGGAGTTGACCAAGCTCCTTGAGAACACCTTCCGGCACGTGAACATCGCGCTCGCCAACGAGCTGGCGATCTTCGCCCACGACCTGGGCATCGACGTCTGGGCGGCCATCGACGCGGCGTCCACCAAGCCGTTCGGGTTCATGCGCTTCACCCCCGGCCCCGGCGTCGGAGGACACTGCCTGCCCGTCGATCCCTCGTACCTGTCGTGGCGGGTCGAGCGGGCCCTGGGGCAGAACTTCCGCTTCGTCGAGCTGGCGAACGACGTCAACAACCACATGCCCGACTACGTGGTGCGGCGCCTCGTCGCGGGCCTCAACGAACGAGGCAAGCCGCTCAAGGGCTCCCGGATCCTGCTGCTCGGCCTGGCATACAAGGCCAACACCGGGGACGCCCGGGAGACACCGGCCACTCGCATCGCCGAACTCCTCACCGGCATGGGCGCCGAGGTCCAGGCCGCCGACCCCCACGTCCTGGACGACGCCCACCCCCGCGCCGTCGGCTTGGCGAGCCTCCAGCAGGTCGACGTGACCCCAGCCCGCCTCGCGGCGGCCGACGCCGTTGTCCTCCTCGCCGACCACGATGCCTTCGACTACCCCCTGATCAGCGCGCACGCCCCGTACATCCTCGACTGCCGCCGTCGGCTCGCCGGCGCCGGCGCCCACGTCGACTCTCTCTGAAGGGCAGCCCTATGCAGATCGTCATCACCGGCGGTGCCGGGTTCATCGGCGGCAACCTCGTCCAGGCCCTGGCCGAGCAGCCTCAGGTCACCCGACTCCGAGTCGTCGACAACCTCTCCACCGGGGACAAGGCGAACCTCGCCGGCCTCGACGTCGACTTCTTCGAGGGAGACGTCCAGGACGCCGCTCTGCTCGACCAGGCGTTCCACGGCGCCGACGCAGTCGTCCACCTGGCCGCGCTTCCCTCCGTGCCGCGCTCCTTACAGGACCCCCTGGCCAGCCACCACGCCAACGCGACCGGCACCCTCCAGGTCCTCGAAGCAGCCCGCCGCGCCGGCGGCCCGCACGTGATCGCCGCTTCCTCGTCCTCCGTCTACGGCTCCAACCCTCACCTGCCGAAGCACGAGGACCTCGCCACCGCCCCGATGAGCCCGTACGCGGTCACCAAGCTCACGACGGAGGCGTACCTGAGCGCCTACCACCACAGCTTCGGCCTGCCAGTCCTCCCCTTCCGCTTCTTCAACGTCTACGGCCCCGGCCAGCGCGCCGACCACGCCTACGCCGCCGTCATCCCGAAGTGGATCAGCGCCACGCTCGCCGGAGAGCCCGTCACGATCCACGGCGACGGCACCCAGACGCGGGACTTCACCTACGTGGGCACGGTCTGCCGCGTCCTCACCGACGCGCTCCTGCGTCGGGTGGTGGCCCCCCGCCCGGTAAACCTGGCTTTCGGGAGCCGGACTTCGCTGCTGGGTCTGATCCAGGAGATCGAGACGGCAACTGGGCACGTCGTCAAAGGGCAGCTCGTGCCTGCGCGCACTGGTGATGTCGCCCACTCCCAGGCCGACAGCGGCCGCCTGCAAGCGCTCTTCCCGAGAGTGCCGCCCATGGCACTGGGGGAGGGGATCTCCGCGACAGCGGACTGGATCCAGACCTCGATCACGGGCGCAACTCTGAGTAAGTCCACTCTTGATCGGATGAGGTCGAAAAGGACGCATGCTCACGGCGATGGTCCGTTTGGCCTCTGCCCAGAGGATAGTGCTGAGAGCTCCGCGCAGGACGGGCGCTACTGGCAGGCTTAGCCCTCTATTTCATCGTTCGGAGGACTGTATGGGAGCCGAGCTCGGTCCGTTGGTCATCGTGCGCCGCAGTGGCGATGAGCTGATACGAGCCGACGGCAGGACGGTGGGCAAGCTCGCCGATTTCTGGAGTTGGGCGTGCTCCGACCTGACCAACAACACCATGCGAGGCGTCCTGGCGGAGTATCTGGTGGCCACCGCGCTGGGCGCTGCCACCGGTACCCGCACCGAATGGGACACAGTTGACATCCGCACGCCCCAGAACTGGCGTATCGAGGTGAAGTCGACGGCCTACCTGCAGTCTTGGGCACAGTCGCAGCCATCGAGAGTCTCCTTCCGCATCGCGCCTGCCTCCGGCTGGGACGCCCAGACCGACATCACTTCAGCAGATGTGCTGCGCCGCGCCGACGTGTACGTGTTCTGCCTCCTGCATCACCGGGAGAAGCAGACGCTAGATCCTCTCGACCTTGACCAATGGACCTTCTATGTCCTGCCCACTCGGATACTGGACGAGCGTTGCCGACTTCAGAAGACCATCACCTTGGCCGGCCTTGAGTGCCTCAAGCCGTTGGAGACCGGTTTCGTCGGCCTCCCTGAAGCTGTCTTGGCCTGTGCCGAAGACTCTCGGCGGAACCAGGGGGAATCAAGCTCCGGCTGATCGCCCTCGATCAATGCGGCGCACTCGGTCAAGGGGATCCCGAGGGCGATCCGCCAGCAGGATTCAGCACCTGGGCACCACTGGATTCGAGCAGCCCTCGATGCGCTCGTTGACATTGCCAACGCACTACCCATCGGATCTCAGGCGAACGACGTGTACGGTGGAATCATGAAGGAATCAACTCCACCAGCCGCCGATTCACTGATCACCGGAGCAGAGATCGCCAGGCTGGCGGGGGTGACCCGGGCCGCCGTCTCCAACTGGCGACGGCGGTACAGCGACTTTCCCGCCCCTGCCGATGCCGGAGCGAGCACGCCGCTCTTCTCTCGCGCCGAAGTGCGTTCCTGGCTCGCCAAACAGCAGAAGGGCACGGACGTCTCGGACGACGTCCGCCTGTGGCAAGCGCTACGAGGTCACTTCGGCGACGACATCATCACGGGCGTCACGGGCGTCGCCCGCCTCCTGGCTCGCGGCGACGCAAGCGGACTGGACGAGGATCTGGCCGAGCTGGCCACGGGTCTGGCCGCGAAGGAAACGCCGGTTCGGGTCGTCGAGCAGCTGGTGGAGCGTTTCCGCGACTCCTCACGACGCGTGGGCTCCGACCAGGTCACTTCGCTGCGCCTGGTCAAAGCAGTAAGGCACTTCGCGGGGGCCGTGTCCGGCGACTCCGTCATCCTCGATCCTGCCTGCGGTATCGGGACCCTGCTCCTGTCCGTCGGACCCGCCGAGGGCCCTCTACGGCGTGGTCAGGAAATCGATCCGGGGGTGGCGGAGCTGGCGCAGGCGCGAGCCGACCTCGCCGGGTACCGGAACACGGTCATCGAGACCGGAAACTCCCTGCGCCAGGACCACTGGTCCGATCTCCGTGCCGACCTCGTCCTGTGCGACCCGCCGACCGCCGGTCCGGACTGGGGCCGTGAGGAGCTGCTCCTCGACTCCCGCTGGGAGCTGGGCACACCCTCGAAGGCGGAGGGGGATCTGGCCTGGCTCCAGCACTGCTACGCCCACACCGTGCCCGGCGGCAGGGTCGTCGCCGTCATGCCCGCATCCGTGGCCTACCGGAAGGCCGGCAGACGTATTCGGGCGGAGATGGTCCGTCGGGGCATCCTCACGGATGTCGTGGCTCTGCCGGCCGGGATGGTTGCCTCACACGCGCAACCCGTTCATCTGTGGGTCCTGCGTCGCCCGGCCGACGCGTCCAGCGGCGCCAAGTCGGTGCGCATGGTGGACCTGACCTCCAACTCGGCCGACGGCCTGATGGAACCCGCGGCCGAGCAAGCTGTCGATGTGCCGCTCATCGACCTGCTCAACGACTCCGTCGATCTCACCCCGAGTGTCCATGTGGACGCCGCACGCGAGGATCTGCCCGCTGAATATCGTGCCCTCCGGCAACGCATCGAGGAGAGGCTGGGGCAGCTCAACGCCCTGCTGCCCGCCCTCTCGGCAGGCGAGGGGCCCGGGACGCTGGACGGCGCGACGGTCAGCTTGGCCGATCTGTCCCGCGCCGGACTTGTCGAGCTCACGGATGCCGAACCACATTCGACGAGCGACCAGTTGGACACTGACTACCTACAGGGCTTTCTGCGCAGTACGTCCAACAAGCGGCGCTCGACCAGCAGCAGCGGGACCTACCGCCTCGACGTGAAAGGCGCCCGCGTCCCGCAGATGGCCGTGGAGGAGCAACGGCGTTACGGTGCCGCCTTCCGCGCCTTGCGGGAGTTCGAGACGTACGTGGGCGAAGTCGCCCGGTTGGCCGAGCAAGCGAGCGCTCTCGCTCGCGACGGTCTCACCAACGGGGCTCTCGTGCCGCCTGAGGACCTCACCTGACGGACGCGTCCCCAGTCCCGCCCGCCACCGTGTGGGCAAGGGCGGCGATCTCGGCCAGCAGCTCTCCCGGCGGGCGGTCCAGCGCCAGGGCGTGCTGGTGAACGCGGATTCCGGCGTTCCGCACCTGGTGCGTCACGCTCGGCTCGTACCCCCTCGCGTACACGAGGTGGCCGTCCGGAAGGCCGAGCGCCGTGCAGTAGGCGAGCATCTGGTAGAGATCGGCGTCAGGAAATCCCTCGGGCTTCTCCGCCTTGTACTTGGCGTCCGCGACAGCCCGTGGTTCACCACCGTCCCCGTACCAGACCAGGTCCGGACGCATCGTTACGTTCCGGTCCTCGTCCAGGTGCACGCCGCGGGCCTGGAGGGCCGTGCGGCCGCCGTGCAGCGCCAGCGCCTCACGCAGGGCCACGCAGACGAAGTCCTCGAAGATCTTGTGCGTGTCGATGAGGTACCCGTCGACGGAGACCCGGCCCGCGCCGTGCTCCACCGACGAACCGCGCAGGATCGTCTCGGCCAGTCGTAGCGCGGGCTGGTAACGGTGGTTCAGCCGGCCGGCCCGCCACCGGGGCAGGTCGCGCACCCCCCGCTTCAACGGTTGTACGTCCAGCAGGCGGCCTCTGTGGTGGCGGAGTCGGCGGCGTACGTCGTCGGGTACACGGTCCAAGGGGAGCAGCCGCTCCACCGCGCCCTTCAGGAGGCGGTTCTCCGGGATGTCGGTGCCGTAGTCGTCGTAGGCGATCTCGACCGGGAAGGCCCGCCCGTGGTGACGTTTGACCTGGTCGGCCTCCCGAATGCGCCCGCGTACCACCGGTGAGGTCTCCTCGGTGTGCCGGTAGCCCTGGAGAACACCTTGACGCAGCGCGCGTTCGACAGCCCTCTCGAACCCGTGGGCCAGTGCCGGAAGGACCTCGTCGTGCTCGGTCACGTCCACCTCGCCGTCCCGGTGCACCCGGGGGTCGGCGGCGTAGCCGATCAGGAAGAACAGCCGCCGCACCGGCACCTTGGGCGCGATCCTGAGGGTCACGGGGTCCTGCCCCGGCACCCTCACGGACACCGCTCCGACCTTGCCGCCGGCCCTCAGCCGCCAGGCGCCCGGCAGATACGGGTCGGGGGCCGCCTCGACGATGCGGGAGGCGGCGAGCGCCCGGCCGAGCTCGTCCGGGAGCGGCACGCTGACGGCGGCTCCGTGCTCGCCCAGTTCGACGGTCGTCACGGGGTCGCGGTGCCCGGTCCGCCGTCGCCGAGGGACCGGGACAGGGCGTCGAGTCCGTACCGCTTCGCGATGTCGAAGGACTCACCGTAGTGGTGCTCCTCCAGCAGCGGGAGGATCTTGGTCCGCCAGATCCGGTCCAGACCGCCTTCCCGGTGCACGCTCTTGTTCATCAGGTACGAGGGGCCGATGAGGAAGTCCGGGTCGTCGATCCGTGAGTTGAGAGCGTCCAGGAGGTCCGCCGGGCGGCTGTCGAACCCCTGCCGGCCGAGCCAGCGCCGCAACAGGCCACGAGTGGGCTCAGTGCGGGGCGACAGCTCCACGAAGGCGAAACGCCTGCGCATCGCGGCGTCGACCAGGGCGATCGACCGGTCGGCGGTGTTCATGGTGCCGATGACGAAGAGGTTGGGCGGGAGCAGGAAGTCATCGCCGGAGTAGGTGAGCCGCACGGACCTCCTGCGGTACTCCAGGAGGAAGTACAGCTCGCCGAAGACCTTGGCCAGGTTGGCCCGGTTGATCTCGTCGATGATCAGGAAGTGCGGGATGTGGTGGTGGCCCTCGCGGGACGCCAGATCTGCCAGCTCGCGCAGGGGCCCGGCCGTCAGGCGGAAGGCGACCTCACCCGTCTTGGGGTCCTCGCGGGGCCGGAAGCCCTCGAAGAAGTCCTCGTAGGAGTAGGAGGGGTGGAACTGCACGAGCTTCACGCGCTCGGCCCCGCCGCCGAGGTACTCGGCCAGTGCGAGGGCGGCGTACGTCTTGCCGGTGCCCGGCGGGCCGTAGAAGATCAACTGCTTCTCGTCCCAGAGCAGGTCGCGGACTTCCCGGAGCCAGCCGGCGTCGTGCGTCAGCAGCTCGTCGGCGAGGGCCTGGTCGGGGACGGGCAGCTCCAGCTCGCGGCGGGCGGCGAGCGCGGGTGTCGTGCCGCTGGGGTCGCGCTCCGTCTCCACGGCCTCGTCCGCCAGTTCCTCGTCGGTGCGGCCGAGCCCGTCGATGTGTGGCTGCACCACTGTGAGATCCACGACGTCGTGCTGGGCCGCGAGGCGCTGCTTGATCTCCTCGGGCAGGGTGTCGTAGGGGTGGCCCTTGCTCTGCCATTCGACGGGCCGCCGGAGATTCGACAGACCGCTGTCGGACGCGGTCTGTTCGGCCGGGCCGGAGATCTGTCCGACGTAGAGCCGACCGCCCGAGAGCGTGCACACCGCGTCGCCCGGCTTCATCCGGGACAGGAACGCGTGTAGTTCCTCGACCAGTTCGAGCTTCTGGTTGTACGTGGCGGTGGTGCCCCAGTCCTCCTCCACGATGGCGCGCAGACGCTCCTTGCTCACCCCCTGGCCGACGCCCTGGCGCAGGCGCGGGGCGGCGAGGGAGACGCGCCCCTCGGGAAGCCACAGCTTCTGGACGAGGTCGGCGCCGGAGACGTTGTTGCCGCGTACCAGCCAGGAGCGGGCGGGCCCGGACCAGACGCCCTCCATGAAGTCCGACAGCGGTATGTCGGCTTCCGTCTTCCAGTCGATCCACCCGTTACGCGGCGCCCCCACCAGCACCCCGGCGGCGAACGAGGGCGAACCGCAGTCGATGTCCTCGGCCGCCTCCAGCCATCCCGGCCAGCGCGTGGACGGCCGCAGGACCCCCTGCTGCTTCAGCCCCGCGCGTGTCCTCGCCGTGCCGGAGAAGTGGGTCGAGAAGGACGGCATCTCCCGGTCCCGGGCCGGGGAGCCGGCAAGGATGCGGAACTTGCGGCTTCCGTTGGTCCCGACCGCGTCCAGCAGGACGCCCCGGGCCCGGTCGACCTCGCCCGCGCCGGGCAGCCGGAGCAGGAACTCGGGCGTCTCGTCCGGGCTGCCGGGCCCCGGCTCGTTCCCGCTCATGCCCATTTCTCCGTTCCGGAGGAAGGCCGCATCGCCACTTTTCCCAACACCCATCCTTTTCGGCCTAGTTGCGCGCATAATCTCCGCCCAGGGGAGCACGGGGTGTGCCACCCCGCAGGGGAGGGGCGTGGTCGCCATGACCATCATGGATCAGTTGGTTCTGCGACGGGACGGCTTGGTGCCGAAGGGCGTCGCGGCCACGTGTTCCGGCGCGCGGTGCGGGGGTACGGCGTTGGTGTGGCGCGTACGGCTGGAGGGCCGGCCCGAGCTCACGATCCATGACACCCGGTGGGAGAACGGCGAGCGGGATCTCGTCCTGTACCAGCCCGCCGTGGTCCCGGAGATGCCCGCGCCGCTGTCCAACCTGCACAACCGTCGTCGCGCGGGTGTCCAGGAGACCGCCCCGGGGAGCGAGGAACTCCGCGTCATGGGCTGGGTCGCGGTGCCCGGCGACCGGCCGACCGTCAAGAAGACGTTCACCACCGCGGACTTCGTCGAGGTGTGCGGCCTGGACGAGTTACGCGAGCTGACCAGCAGGCCCGACGTGGAGCTGGACACGGCGTTCGTCCTCGCGGATCCCGTCCACGTCGATCTGGACGACCCGCAGGACACCGTCGCCGTACAGCACGCGCTCTTCTTCCCCGAGGAGGACGAACGGACGCCCGTCGTCTTCTTCCTGCTCAGCCGGGTCGTGCCGACGCTCCGGCACATCGGGTGGCTGCCGAAGCCCGTCCGGCGGATGCCCGTCCGTTCGTGAGGGTGAGGGGTGCCGTCGGCCGTCGGCCGTGAGGACGGCTCCCCCCTTACGCTCACGGGCCGCCGACGACCGGAGGCGCGGCTCGCCGTCCCGGCGGCGGGCCGGGCTTCGGAACGGTCCCGCCCGGCTGCCGGCCCGGGGGCGGTGGCGGGGCGGGGGTGGCGGCCGGTCGCGCCGCGTTCTGCGGCGGCGAGGGCGGGGCCGTCACGGCGTACGGGACCGTGGGCCCCCCGTCGAGTGTCTCCAGCAGGGCCTCCACCGCCGGCAGGCGCCCCTGGATCTCCGAGGGCGTCGGAGGCATCTCCTGCGTCCGGTAGTGGCAGGCCGTGCTGAGCGCGGACCAGGTGAGGTAGCAGAGCCTGGCCGTCTCCCGGTCGGTGTACGCCCCCAGACACAAGATGCGGTGCTTGTTGGTCCTCGTCATACCGGGGGTCACACCCCGCCAGAAGTCGTCCAGGCCGCGTTCGAGGGCCCGGCGCAGCAGCAGGGCCGCCGCCCGGGCCCGCACACCGGGGCCGAGCGCGGTCATCGTGCCGGCCGAGGGGCGCAGGAGGGACTGGGCGGCGTTCACGTCCGCGCGCGCGGTGTCGTCCGTCATCGGGCACCACCCTGCGGGCCGCCGGTGCCCCGGCCGAAGCGCAGGATGGCCTCGGCCAGCCGTTCCGTACGCCGCACCAGCTCCTTGCGGTCCGTGACGGTGGCCAGACCCCAGTGGGAGCCCTCGTTCAGCTTCTCGATCAGGTCCCAGCCTCCACGGTGCAGCCCTTCAACGGCTGCCCTGCACTTTCCGGAGGGGTCCCCCAGGAGCGCGAACCCCACGTACTGCTTGGCGCTTCCCCGGGCCGGCACCCGCTTCTCGAACTCCGCGAGGCTCAGGCGGCGGCCCTCCTCGTCCCGCAAGGTCCGGCGGGCGGTCTCCACGCAGGCGACCTCCAGGGCGGCACGACACATCGCCGGGACGACCCGGTCGGCCACGGCCTGGGGCAGGGAGGGGTCGAGGGAGACCTCCCTGGCCTCCTCGATCGCCTGCTTGACGGGGTCCCTCATCCGCTCGACGGTCACGTGCGACTGCTCCTCGCGGGAGATGCGGTGGACCGTCGCCTCGATCCCGAGGTGGGTGATGGCCTGTTCCAGCCGGTTGTCGTGGGTGAAGACGACGACCTGGCGGTGCCGGGCGCACTCGCTGAGGACGGTGGCCAGCCCCTCCACCTTCTGGGTGTCCATCGACTGCACCGGGTCGTCGATGACGAGGAAGCCGAACGGGCTGGCCTCGTGCGTGGCCCGGGGGATGAACAGCGACAGGGCGAGCGAGTGCAGTTCGCCCTGGCTCATGACGCTGTACGCGGGCGCCTCCTGCTCGTCCACCGAGACGTCGAGCCGGACGCTGCCCAGCTTGGCGGTGCCGGTCAGGTCGACGCGGCCGAGGGAGACGCTGCTGCTCTCGCAGAGCTTCGTCCACACGTCCTGGGCCTGCTTGTCGAAGTCCTCCATCCGCTCGACCCTCAGCTCGTCCGTCAGCTTCCTGAACCACTTGCGGGCCGCCTCAGCCGACTTGCGCCGGCCGGTCGCGTCCTTCGCCTTCTCCGCCGCCTCGACCCACTCCGCGAGCCGCACGGCCACGGGCCTCCAGACGGTGTCACGGTCGGTCAGCCGGCGCGCGGCCTCCTCCCCGACCTGACGGCAGGCCGCGCCCAGCGTCGGCGCGAGGAGCCCGACCCGCTGGGCCAGTTCGGCGGGGTCGGTGAGACTCCGGCAGAGCGACCACTCTCGCCACAGTCCCGCCAGGTCCGATTCCTCTCCCCGCAGCAGATCGGGCACGGGCTGCACCAGGTCGTGGACCGCGCGCCTGGCACTGCTGAGCGCCCGGCGTACGGCCTCGGCCTCGGCGGCCTCCGCCTGGAGCCGCTCGATCTCGGCCCGTGTCGCCTCGGCCCACGCCAGGTCGAGACGGTCCTCGGTACCGCAGACCGGGCAGTGGGCGCTTCCCGACCGGCGGCGATGTTCGAGCGCGGTCTCCAGCAGCCCGGCCAGACGGTGTGCGTCCTCGGCGTTGGAGTGCCGTACGTCCTCGAAGGCGGCGGTGGCTTCCCTCAGTCGGGCCAGTGCCCCGGTCACCTCCGCCTCGTCCGGACCCGCCAGGGACGCCAGCACCCGGAGGCGGGCCGCGTCACCCTGGTCGGCGACCGCGTCACGGTCGAGCAGATCCCGTACGGCGTCGACGTCGGGGGTACGCCCGCCGAGGGCCCGCATCGCGTCGACGGCACGCCGGTCGTCCAGCCCGTCCAGCGCCTCGACGGCCACGGCCTTCAACGGGCCGGGCCTGACCTCGATCTCCTTGCACTCCTTGGCCCGAGCAGCGAGCCTCGTGTCCATCTCCGCGAGCTGACCGAGCCCGATGAACGTGGAGATCTTCCGGTGCAGGTCGGCCATCGTCCCATCCACCATCGAGCCCAGTTCGCTGTAGGGCAGGAACGGCCGGTAGACGTCGAGCAACGAGGCGTTCACGCACTCGTCCAGCTTCAGCTCGGTGCCGTCCTCCCGGACCACCGTCGTACGCGCGTCCTCCACCATCTCCCCGTACCAGGTGCGGCGCACCGTGACCGGCTCGGAGGCGTCGTCCAGAGTGAGGCTCACGGCGACCAGGGGCGCCGTGGCGCCGTGCAGGTTGCGCCACCCCCTCCGCCAGGTCTGCGCGCGGGGCTTGCCGCCGTTGCTGCCGTCCCAGCGGGCGTTGAGCCCGGTGAGCGCGATCTCGGCGGCTTCCGCGAAGCTCGACTTCCCGGTGCCGTTGCTGCCCGTGATCACGGTGAGCCCGGGGCCGTGCGGGAGGTCGAGCGTCGCCTCGGGGCCGACGCCCCGCCAGCCGGCCGCCGTGATGGACCGGAGGTAGACGGGACCGGCCCGCCCCTCCTCCTCCGGAGCGGGCTCCGGGAGCGTCTCGTGGAGCAGGGCGGCGGCCTCGGGGGACAGAGCGGACGGCTCGGCCTCGTCGATGCGCTTGGCGATCAGCTGGCGCAGGGGGGTCTCGTCGTACATGAAGTGCTCCTCACAGGGGTGGGCGGGCGGCCGCGACGAACCCGCCGAACCGTTCACTCCTGAATCATCACGTACACACGTTGGCGATGTCAACAGACACTTCTTGCCGCCCAAGTCGCTCACACGTGCGTTCACGGAACCTTCGTTCGAGTCGCACACCCCCGCGCCGGGCGTCCACGGCGTGGGCGCCCGGCAGTCACGCGGCGTCAGGCGACCTCCCCTTCGGCGGCACCCGGGCCGGCCGCCCCCGCCAGGTCGTGCCCGATCGACGCCCAGGTGCACACACCCGTCGCGGGCGGGTGCGCTGCGGCGAACCCGCACTCGCCACCGCGCCGCTCGACCAACTCCCGCACCGCCGTGAGCGACACCCTGCGGCGCTCAGCGCACTGGCCGGCGAGACGGGAGTTGAGGTGCGGGGTGTGCGTGTCGTGCACCACCACCTGGAGGACGCCGTGGAAGCGGCGGAGAACCAGGTGGATCATCTCCCCCGCCCCGGTGAACCGGCAGGCATGGACGGCGAGTTCATGGACCAGTTCGAGGGCCGGTTCGACCAGCTCGTCCTCGACCTCGTGTACGTCGAGCACGACGTCCGCCGTCTCGTGCGCGATCAGCGGGGCCGCGGTGGCCGAGGGGAGCGTCAACCCGTAGACGAAGTGGGACGCCGCGGGCTCCCGGAGGTCCGGCGGGGGCGGCGGGCACTGGGTGATCCGGGACGCCACCTGGAGGGCGTACGGGTAGCCGAGGGCGTAGACGGGAAGGGCGGATCGCCCGGCCGCCGGGCCGAGTTGAGCTGCGCGGTGGGCAGCGGGGGTGCGGAGTGCGAGCGGGGTCGCGGGGGAAGCGAGGTCGACGGCTGCGGCAGACGTTGCGGACACCCTGGGCAGACTCTCGGGCATGACGGCTCCAATCGATGGTAAACACCGGGACGCGATCGCGTCGTTGATGAGGCCTGGCGACTGCGGGGCATGGCCCCGACGCGGATTGAACGGAACGGACGGACGACGCGGCGAGGCAGTGGCCTGTCTCCCTGGCGCGAGCACACCCCTCCCAGGGCAGGAGGACGCGGGCAGGCTCACGCGATGCTCTTCTTGTTCGCCTTGCGTGAGCGTCGCGTGACTTAAGGTAGGGCAACAGGTGGCGCATGTACCACCCCGTCATAGGGATTGGCCCCGAATGGATTGCGCGAGGCTCACCCGGCAGACTGGCCTACGGCCCGAGGAGAGGGACGATCGATGCCGCCACGCACCACACCCACGCAGCAACAGCGCAGACTGGGCGCGGAGATCAAGAAGTTGCGCACAGAGGCGGGCCTCACCGCCGAGTACGTGGCGGGCTTGCTGGGAATCGATCGGGGCAAGATCTCCAACATCGAGTCAGGCGTCCGCACCATCAGTCCGGACCGGCTGCGGACGCTGGCGACGCACTGTGCCTGCGCGGACGAGCGGTACCTGGCCGCTCTTGAGGAGATGGCTCAACCAGCCAAGCCCCAGTGGTGGAGCAAGTATCGAGGCAGCATCTCGCCGGGGTTGCTCGACATCGTCGAGCTGGAGTGGAACGCCGCCAGCATCCAGACGGTACAGACCGCCCACGTGCCCGGCCTTCTTCAGACAGCGGACTACGCTCGCAGTATCTTCGCCGCAGTGCTGCCACCCCTCCCTCGCGAAGAGGTCGAGTTGCGTGTGGCCCATCGTGTTGACCGGCAGCGCGTGCTGGAGCGCCGAGATCCGCCGACCTATACGGGCTACATTCACGAAGCCGCCCTGCGCATGCTCTTCGGGGGACGAGACGCCGCCAGAGCCCAGCTCGGAGCCTTGATCGAGTGGAGCGAGCGGGACAACGTCTTGGTGCGGGTCATTCCCTTTGCCCTCGGGAGCTTCCCCGGAGCGGGACATGCCGCGCTGTACGCGAAAGGTCCGGTGCCCCGGCTCGACACGGTGCAACTCGATACGGCTCACGGCCCCGCGTTCATGCACGCTGAGCTGCAACTGGCCAAGTATCGAGCTCACTTGGGCTGGATGGACAGTAAGAGTCTGTCAGTCACAGCATCGCGCGACTTCATCCGCAACATCATCAAAGACCTGTGAGGAGAACGACCGTGGCGGACATCGAGTGGGAAGCCCCCTTCTGCGGAGAGGGCAACAACTGCTTTCGTATCGGCACCGATCCAGACGGCAACGCGTACATCGCCGTAGCCGGCCAAGAGGGTACCTATCTCACGGACACACGTGAGGCGCTGCGTACGCTGATCCGTGACATCAAGGCAGGTAGAGCCGACCACCTGCTGTAACGGTCCAGGGAAGACTCGCGCGCCACACGGCCACCACCACCCCGGACCGCTGTTGACGTCAGTCGGCCTCCGGCTCCGCCGGGTGGCGCGGGCCGTGACCCGGGGGCGGGGTGAGCGTGGAGGTGTAGTTCTCGCCGTCCACGAGGGGCGTACTGAGGCTGAGGCCGGCGGCAGCCATGCGGTCGTACTCGGCGAGGACGAGGTCCTTGGTGCGGTAGTGGCCGTACTTGGCGATCTCGTTGTTCTTGAGGCCGCCGGTCTCCGACTGGAAGGTCTCCAGGATGTAGGCCGTGTCGTCGCGGCTGATTCCGTAGAGGTGGAAGAAGTAGGCATCGAGTTCGGCTCGGATCTGGGCGCGGCGGGTTTCGTCCCAGCGGAACGGTGCGCCCTCGTCTCCCAGGTCACGGGCAAGAGGGCCCATCTCGTACGTCGTGCAGACCAGCTCGATGATACGCGGCGTGATGAAAGCAGTGTGGGGCTCAAGGGCGCTTGGGGCCGGAACAGGCAACTGTTTCCACACGAAGAGTTTCATATGCGCGTCGCTGATCTTCTGACGGCTGACGAAATCGAGAGGGAACGAGCTCTGAGCAGCGATCAGCGCCGCGACAAGCTCGGGTGAGACGCGAGGAAACATCAGAGGATAGGTGTGAAGTGTTGCCGAGCGCGGCAAGAATGCGGGAATAGCCGTCCGCTCATCCGTTGTACGGCAGATATCTCGCCATCCGCAGAGCCACTGGTAACCCCAGCCGATCTCGTCTAGCCGTTCGGCGACACCGGGAACCTCAACTTCCCTCCCTTTCCGTGACGTCGAAATAAAACCTACGTCAGAGATCCAATACCGCGGAAGGGCGCTCTCCGACGGGCCCCGCTTCTCCTGAATTTCGAGACGCCGACGGTCGTTGTTGCCCGTTCCATAGTAGCTGTTCCAACGGTGGTCGAAGTGATGGGCCATCTTGCCCTCATACAAGGGGAGCATTCGTTCTTCACCCCGCTCAAAAACATTACCCTGCAACCACCACCCGTCTCTTTCGAGCTCCTCGCGGGTCCGGAAAATATCACCGTCGTTGGCGCTCCGGAAAATGTACTTAAAGTCAATTCGCCACGGATCTCCCTCGCTTGACCCCTCATCTTTGAGAACTGGAAATCGTCTATAAATAGAAGCAGCGAGATCCGCATCCCGCCGACTACGAAAGATCGGAAGTGTGCCAGTGTTGGGGTTGATGAGGGAAATCTCCTCGGGACTGAGCGCGAACACCCGGTCCGTGTCATCGAGATCGATCGAGTCCTCCAGAAAGAAGGCGAATCGCGCCGCATGCTCCCGGAGACCTCGACCAACCAACGAGAGAAGGCAGAACTTATAGCGAGAATCCACCCCAACAAAGAGCGGCTTGCTGTTCTCAAAGTCGTACAGCACTGCCACCGCGCCGCGCCGGGCGAAGTCACTGAAGAGAAACTGCCCACCGGCATTAGTAGCAATTGCCGTAGGCACAATGCAGCCGAATCGGCCCATAACATGCACTACCGACGCAAAGAGCTCCACAAAAAGTTGATCGACCTGAAGTTTCGTTACACCGCCGGCCGTAAGCCCCTCCGAGCACAGAGGGAAAACTCCCGAGCCGCTAGCGAACATGAAGGTTGACTTCAGCTTTCGTCGCTCGTCCATGTACCGCTGCCCTGCCTCAGGATTCTCATCCATCCAAGCAGCGATACGTCGACCTCGCTCTACACCGGACGTTTGCGCAATCGACGGCTCAATAACGCTGAAGTACTTCTTGTCCTCAAACTCAGACCGGTCCCACGGCGGATTCCCCACCACACAAGAGAACCCCCCCGACCACCCCGTAGCCGGGTCCACCCCCTCCGCAGGCTCCCCCTCCCCCGAGGCACCCGACTTCTCGGCCTTCTCCTTCTCCGGCACCGTGAAAACCTCCGGGAACTCCAGGTGCCAGTGGAAGAAGTGGTACAGGTCCCGCAGCCGGTCGATCTCCCTGTGGGTGGCCGCCGAGGCCGAGTCGGCCTCCGGGTCTCGCAGGGACTGGAAGACCTCGTGGGTCACCGGTGCCGGGGCGTCCTCCGTCTTGCGCCACATGAACGCGGCGCACCAGGCGTCGGCCACGTGGCGGGCGTGGACGTACTCCTTCTGATCGCGCCATGCCTCGTACGCCGCCTGCTGGGCGTGCACCTCGCGCAGCTCGTCGGACGGGGCCGCGATGATGCGGCGCAGGCCCGAGGCGAACGCGGTGTTGGAGACCTTCGGCTCGACCACAACATCGAACAGGCCGCTCTGGCCACCGCGTTCGGCCTGGTTCTGCTTCTCCAGGCGCCGGGCCACCTTGTCGTCGTCGCCCTCCACCGCCTTGAACGCCTTGTTCGGGATGCCGTCCAGCATCAGCGTCGGCGTCGTCCCCACGAGGCCGTTGCCGTGCTTGATGTGCGCGTCCAGGAAGCCCAGTGCCTTGCCCGGCTCCAGGGCCTCCAACCACAGCGACACCTTGGCCAGTTCGACCGCCATCGGGTTGAGGTCGACCCCGTAGAGGCAGCGGGCGACGACCTCGTGCAGGGCGCTGCGTACGGCCACGGGGGTGGGCTCGGGGTTGCTCTCTCGCACCGCCGCCACCCGCTTGGCGATGCGGCGGGCCGCCGCGACCAGGAAGTGGCCCGATCCGCAGGCCGGGTCGCAGACCGTCAGCGACAGCAGCTCGCGGACCATCGCCTCCGACGGGTCCGGCTCGCCCGCTTCCGACGCCGCTTGCTCGCCGCGCTTCTGGGCGTCGTCTATCACCGGGTCGAGGGTGGAGTCGAGCAGGGTCTCGATGAGGGAGGCCGGCGTGTAGTAGGAGCCGGTCTTCTTGCGGTCGTTGCCGAGGCGGTTGACCAGTTCGAAGGAGCGCTCGGTGGCGCTGTGCTTGGGGACCAGTTCGAGCAGGGACTCGTAGATGGAGCCCAGCTCCTCCGAGCCCATGTTGCGGTAGTCCACCGGCCGCCAGCGCGCCGTCTTCTCGTCGCGTACGCGGGAGAGGTGGCGCACCGCTTCGAGCAGGGCGGCGTTGGACAGGGCGCAGTCGCGGAGCGGGGCGTCGGCCTCGGTGTCGTCGTAGAGGCCGCCGAGGCCGGGCAGGCCCAGTTCGGGGCGGCCGTCCTCGCGGCCCAGCGCGTCCAGGACGATGCGCAGTGCCGCGTACTGGTCGGCGTGGGCCGTTCCCTGGCGGCGCAGGGCGAGGCGGCGCAGGCGGGCGGAGCCGAAGTACTTCGCGTACCGCTTACGGGTCTCCGGGCTCGCGTCCGGGCTGTGCAGGGCGTCGCGGTCCTCGGCGACGAAGAGGAAGATCATCCGGTACGCGAGGCGCAGCAGGGACGCGTGGAAGCGGTCGGCGTCCAGGTTCTCGCGCAGGACGGTGTTGTCCGGGTGCCGCAGGATCCCCGTGCCGAGTGTGGTGATGGCCCGCTGGACGCCGTCGCGGTGGTGGTCCAGTGCCCGGGTGCCCGAGGCGATCGCCTCCGTACGCCACTTCTCCAGCCAGCACCCGGACGGGACGCCCGCCTCTCCGGTCTCGAAGCGGGAGACGTGCAGCAGCCGGTAGAGCAGGACGAACTCGCTGAAGAGCTCGCCGTCGAAGATCGCTTCGAGGTCGAACTCGACGTACGAGGCCGTGGCCAGGGCGTTGGAGTCCCGCAGCAGGCGGAGCTGGCGGCCGTTGGTGAGCACGCCCCAGAGGTGGGCGTCCCGGCGGTTCAGGCACTCCTGGAGGAGGGAGTGCGGGGGGACGGTGCCGACGCCGCCGGGGCGCTTGTCCAGCAGGGAGTTCCAGGCGGCCATGTGGACGGGCACGTGGTGCCAGCGGTGGCTGACGGGGAAGACGCGCTCCGGGTCGCTGTCGGCGCGGTACTCCCCCGCGGCGACCGTCGTCAGGCGGCCGAAGCCCAGCTCGTTGAAGAGGGGTTCGAGCCACTGGTCGACGGCGAGGCCGGTCGGGTCCGCGGGCAGTTCGGACTCGGCGCTGACGGGGAGTTTGTCGCGGAGTTCGCGCCAGATCGCCTTGAGGTAGTCCCAGTGGCGTTCGGCCTCGTCGCGGACGGACCGGCGGGGGCCGATGACGTGGTAGTCGGCGGGGCCGGACCCGGGGACGTCCTTGCCCTCCTTGCTCGCCGAGATGCGGACGAGCATGTCGGCGGGGAGCAGGCCGCCGACGGTGTGGACGGCGGAGAAGACCTGGTTGCGGGTGGTGGCGGACATCAGGCGGCCTCTCCGTCTGCGGTGATCGGGGGCAGGTAGACGTAGACGCCGAGGATGTCGGCGGGCTGCTGGGCCGTCACCTTGAGACCTTGCACGATCTCGTCGGAGGCGCGCCGGACCCGGCGGTGGGACTCGTGGAGCTCCTCGGCGAGGCGGTCACCCTGGGCGGCCATGTGGTCCTGGACCGCGTCCAGTTGCGTCAGGGTCCGGCGCATGGTGCGTTCCTGGAAGTAGTCGTCGGTGCTCTCGGCGGCCTTCGCGGTGAGCAGGGCGAGGGCCCGGTCCTCCGGGAGCCAGAGCGGGTTCCGCGCCGAGCCCTCGTAGGCGAGGAGGCGGGCGTCCTCGGCGACGACCCTGCGGGTGCCCTGCCGGGAGGGGAGGGTGAGGTGGAAGCGGTAGCGGACCAGGAGGAGCGTGGTGGGGGCGGCCACGGCGGCGGTGGAGACCACTCCGCAGCGCCGGGCCGGGCGGCGGCCCGGCACCTTCGCGTCGAGGGCCGTGTTGAGGACGTGGGCCGCGATGGCTCCGACCACGGGGTCCGTGCGGACCAGGGCGGCCTCGCCCCGGGCCACGGCCGCCGAGGTGCGGAACGGGATGGGCCGCCCGGACTCGACGGCCTCGGCGCCCGCCACGGGGGCGAGGGCGTCGCGCAGTCCGGCGGGGGCGCCGCTGACCTCGGCGGTGAAGTCGCCACTGCCGTCGTCGGCTTCGACGACGTGCGCGTCGAGCGCCCCCAGTGCGTGGCGGACGAAGCCGGTCACCTCGTCGGCGCGGCCCAGGGCGTCGCGGATGGCGGCGACCTCGCGGGCGACCTCCTCGGGGTGGATGGCGCGCTGGGCGAAGCGGGAGCGGGAGCGCGTCTCGCGTTCGGCGGCCGAGTTCCACCGGCTCTCCAGCTCGGCGGCCCGCTCGTCCACGGCCTTCAGCTCCTCGACGCCGAACAGTCCTTCCTGCTCGGGCTGCCGTCCGCGCATCAGCAGCCATTCGACGATGGCGTCGGTGACACCGGAGGACGCCTCGTCGGGGACGGAGACGGAGATGCCGAGGTCCTTGCGGATCTGGCGGTGCTTGGCGATCAGGACTTCCAGGACCTTGCCGTCGATGCCGTTGTCGATGCCGTAGAGGGTGATGACGCGGACCTTGTCGCGCTTCTGCCCGTACCGGTCCACCCGGCCCTCGCGCTGGTCGTGGCGGGTGGGGTTCCAGGCCAGGTCGTAGTGGACGACGGCGTCGAAGTGGTGCTGGAGGTTGACGCCCTCGGAGAGGCAGTCGGTGGCGACGAGGACCCGGCGGGCGGCGGGGTCGTCCCCGGCGAGCGCGGCCAGTTCCTCGATGCGGCCGAGGCGCTGCTGCGGGGAGAGGGTGCCGGTGACGGCCTTGACGACCGTCTTGGAGCCGAGCTTCTTCGCCAGGTGCTCGGCCACGTATTCGGCGGTGGGGATGTACCGGCAGAAGACGATGGGGTGGTAGCCGTCCTTGAGGAGGGCTTTGAGGTGCCGGACGAGGGCGGCGAGCTTGAGGTCCTCCTCCGGGCCTTCCAGGGCGGCGGCCCGCTCGGCGAGGTCGGCCAGCCGGGCTCCGGCGTCCTCGGTCTCCGCTCCGGGGGCCGCGTCGAGCCCTTCGAGGGCGTCGCTGTCGGCGGAGTCGCGGGTCAGCGGGGCGGCGAGCCGGTCGGCCTCCTCCGCGCTGGCGGCGACGGCGGCGGCCGACCGGGTCGAGAGGGTCTGGGCGGCGGCCCGGGGTGAGGAGACCAGGGAGCGCAGCAGGGCGATCGCCGACCACCAGGCGATACGGGCCTCGCGCCGGCCCTGTTCGCCGGCCGCCTGCACGCGCTCGCTGGCGTAGGCGATGGCGTCGTCGAGCAGTGCCCGGTAGGCGGGAGACAGCTTGTACTTCTCGTCCTTGGACTCGCGGTCGGAGGGGAACGCGGTCTTCTCGGCGAGACTGTCGTCGGCCAGCCCGCTCTCCTTGGTCAGGTACTGGCGTACGTCGGCGCGCTTGCGCTGCACGAAGTGCTGGGCGAGCAGCCGCCGGCCGCGGTCCGTCTCCAGGTCCACGTCGGCCAGCTCCGGCCGGACCAGGCCCAGCAGGTTGCGGAAGCCGGACTCCTTGCCGCTGTGCGGGGTCGCGGTGACCAGCAGGAGGTGGCGCCGGGGATCCTCGGCGACGCGGCGCAGGAGTTCGTAGCGGAGCTGGTTCTGGGTGGAGACCGTGTCGTCGGCGGCCACGCAGGTGTGGGCCTCGTCGACGATGACGAGGTCGGGGCAGTGGCGTACGAAGTCGTCGCGGTGTCGGGTGGACTTGATGTAGTCGGTGGAGACGATGACGTGCGGGTAGCGGTCGAAGAGGGACTGGCCGAGGTCCAGGCCGCGTTCCAGTCGGGAGACCGTGGAGGCGAGGACCAGTTCGGCGTCGATGCCGAACTTGGTACGCAGCTCCTCCTGCCACTGTTCGGCGAGCGCGGGCGAGCAGAGCACGGCCAGACCGGCGGCCTCGCCCTGGGACAGGAGTTCCTTGGCGATCAGGCCCGCCTCGACGGTCTTGCCGATACCGACGTCGTCGGAGATCAGCATCCGTACGGTCTGCTGCCGCAACGCCATCAGCAGGGGGACCAGTTGGTAGGCCCGGGGTTCGACGGCGATGCCCGCGAGGGAGCGGAAGGGGCCGGCGCCGGAGCGGAAGCCGATGCGCAGGGCGGAGCGCAGCAGCCCGGCTGCCCGCTGGTCGCCGAGGTCGTCCGGCGAGGGGGGCGCGAACTGCGCGTCCCGCACCTCCTCGAACGCGGGGAAGACGGCGGAGATGTCGTCGTCGGACCCGCCCAGAGGTCGCAGCACGAGCAGGTCGGGCTCGCTGTCCGGGAGGACGACCCACTCCCGGCCACGGGCGGTGACCAGGGAGCCGGGGGTGTAGGTACGCGTCATCGGGTCTTCCTCATGGCGGTCTCGGCCGGGGCGGCGATCCGGCGGGGCGGGTACGGCTTCGTCACGAGGGGCCGAGGCCGAAGTAGCGGGTGTGCTCGGCGGCGATGGCCGACCAGTCGCCGTCCGCCGGGAAGCGGATGACGTCCCAGCGGGCGAGGAAGAGTCTGTCCTCCGCGTCCTCGTCCCGGGCCGGGTCGTCCTCGCCGCCGACGAAGACGGCGAGTTTGACACCGGGCATCCGGTAGACGAAGTCGGGGCGGGCGTCGGCCTCGGAGACGGTGGTCGCCGCCTCGTCGGGCAGCCTCAGTCCGCTGTCCCGGAGCCAGTCCAGGAACCGCTTCTCGACCGGCGTGGCGGGCTCGGCCGGGCCGCTTCCGGACGTCGGCGCCGGGGAGGGGAAGCCGGTGATCGACGCGGTGGCGGTCGTGAGTCTGAGGTGCTGTTCCGTACTGCTCTCCCCGCGCTTCTCGCTCGTCGCCTCGGCGGACGCGAGCCGCAGCAGCAGGTCGGTGACGTCATGGCGGTTGATCACTCCGTGGTGGAGCTGGTTGCCGTAGGTGAGCAGGCAGTCGTAGCAGCCTCGGGCGCAGGGGCGCTCCGACTTCGCGTGGGCCTCGTCCTCGCCGTCCCCGTCGAAGTGGCAGACGGCCAGAGCCTGCCGGGCCGCCTCGGCGAGGGCTCCCGGTTCGGCCTGGAGCCGGCGCAGGACACCGGCGCCGCCCTCGGCCGCCTCGGTGAACAGCAGCCGGTCGCGCGGGCCGTCGGCCGGCGGCAGCAGCTCGCTGGTCAGCTCGGAGTCCTCCAGCTCGAAGGCGGTCTCGATGCCGCGCTCCAACGCGTACATGAGGGTCAGGGCAACCGGTTCCGGCAGCGGCTCGTCGAGGGTGAGGACCATGATGTTGCGGCGGTCCTCGACGAAGGGGATGACCCGCTTCTTGCGGCGCTTGTCCTTGCCGTCGGCGTCGACGACGGGCATCTCGCTGGAGTCGCCGGAGGCGTCGGAGGCGTCGCGCTCGTTGAGCCAGCGGCCGTCGGCCGGGTCGAGCCAGTAGCCGGGCGGCTCGTTGTCCTTGGCGCGGAGCCTGCCGACGTTGGTGATGCGGACCGTGGCGGAGTCCCCGTAGGTGAGCGTCGCGAGCGCGCCACCGGTGTCCGCCACCCGGGCGTCCTGGCGGCCCTTGCGGGCGCCGTGCCGCCGGAAGCGGTACGACGTCTCCAGCCGGTAGCCGGCCCGGCGGCGCTCCTCCTCGTCGGAGGAGATGCGCTCGCGGCGCTGGGTGAAGACGGTGTGCAGGTGCAGGAGGCCGTAGGTGGGCGCGCCGAGCGGCTTCTCGCACATCTCGCAGGTGTCCCGGCGCTGCTCGGGCTCGTCCAGGTAGCCGCAGTGGGCGCAGCGGCGGGCCTCGCCGGTGGAGATGTCACCGGTGGAGTCCGGCGGGAGCTGGATGCGGGTCACCTGGTAGCGGGCGCCCTCGTGGTAGATCAGCGCGCCGGGTCCGAACTCGCGGATCGCGAGGAAGCGGGGGCGCTGGAGGTAGTCCCCGTCGCCGTGGCGGCCGCCACGGCTGGGGATGTAGGCGGCGAGCGGCAGCCGGGGGAAGGAGTAGCCGGGCAGGAAGCCCTCGGACGCCAGGTAGCGGTAGGGGTTGAAGTCGGAGAGGACGGACCGGTTGTCCACGCTCTCGTTCTTGAGCAGGTTGAGCTGGGTCTCCGCCTGCGTACGGCGGCGGAAGGCGTTCCTGCGGTCGCCTTCGGTCAGCGTGTGGTCGAGGACCCTCCTGTTCTGCACGTACTGGTCGAGGAGGGCGGTGCGGTACAGCGCGCGCCAGCGGTCGAAGGCCCGGTCGAAGTTGCGCGGGGCCTTGCCCACCGCGTCCTCGATCCACCTCTCGTCCCACCAGGTCGTCTCGCAGAACCGGGGCAGCAGGGGGCCGAGGACGCGCCGGGCCGCGTCCACCGTGCGGGACTGCGCCCCCGGGTCGTGGGAGGCGGCCCGGATGTCGTCGAGCAGGGCGAGTACGGGAGCGGGGCTGCCGGAGGTCTCGGCGTGGCCGATGTCGAGGACCTGCGGGATCGCGCGGCCCAGGGTGAGCCCGGCCTCGGCGAGCCAGATGGCCTGGAGGTGCGACCGGACCAGGTCCTCGTTGGCCAGGTCCAGTCGGGGCGGGGCGACGGCGCCGGCGACCATCCGGTGCGAGCGGCGGAAGTAGTACTGGTCGTGGCTGTTGCCCGTGGCGCAGTACGTGGTGACGAGGGCGGGCTGTCCGCTCCGCCCGGCCCGGCCGCTGCGTTGGGCGTAGTTGGCGGGGGTGGGCGGGACGTTGCGCATCATGACGGCATTGAGCGAGGAGATGTCGACGCCCAGCTCCATCGTCGGGGAGCAGTAGAGCAGCTTGAGGTCGGCGCTGCTGAAGTCCTTCTCGCGCTGCTGCCGGTCCCGGGGGTCGACCTGCGCGGTGTGCTCCCGGGCGAAGAGCCCGGAGAGGCCGTCGGCCGCCTCACGGTAGAGCTCCCGGAAGAAGGTGTTGACGCGCGGCCCGTCGCCACTGGCGTACGTACGGGTGAGGGGGTCGTGGGCCCCGGTCTCACCGCTGCCGGCCCGCCAGATGATGGAGGCGGCGTCCACCCGGTACCCGGTGGTGGTCGCCGAGGACCTGCGGAAGTGGCCTGCCTTCTGCGGCGCCACGGACAGCTCGGTCACGAGTCCCGCGTCGCGGAGGACCTTCAGCAGGTCCTCGATGACCGTCTGGAGTTCGGCGTTGTCCAGGTCGTCGCGGAACCCCCGGTGGGCGCGGCGCAGGTACTTCCCGTACTTGCCGCGCGCGGACAGGAACAGTCCCGCCCGGTCCATTCCGGGCTTGGACGGCTGGGGGTAGGCAGTGGCGACCTTGGGGCTGTCGCTCTTGGCGAGCTGCCACGGATCGGCGAGCCGCTCCTCGGCGGCGCTCTGGAGGGAGTCGAAGTCGTCGCGGAAGTACTGCACGTCGATGGCGAGCGACCGGCGCATCTCGTCGAGCAGCACCTTCATGATCTCCATGCGGAGCGGGGCGTCGGCCTGGCGCAGGGCGGGGTGCACCCGCTCCCAGCGTTCCTCCCGCTCGGCGACCCACGGGAGGTCGGCGTAGTCGATCTCCAGGAGCCCCGTCTGCTCCAGGTTCGGCATGGTGACGCGCCAGCCGCGTTCCAGGTCGAGGTAGAGACGGAAGGCGATCACCTCCCGCAGCGTGGTGGCGGCGGCTGCCGCCAGCCGGGGCGGCAGGTCCTTCTTCTTCGCGTAGACGGCGGGGTCCAGGGCCAGCGCGTTGGCCACGCGGGTGGCCAGCTCCTCGTGCTGGATGCCGTCGGGTCCCGCGTCGAGCGCCGCCCGGTACAGCGCCCCGCGCAACTCGGTGACCTGCACGAAGTCGTTGAAGTGACCGGCCTGGAGGGAAGCGTCCTGACGGTTGTCGACGAACGTGAGGAGCTTGCGCGCCTCCTTGGGCAGTGCCGCCTCCGGCACGCTGTCCAGGGAGCGCACCACGGAGGCGGAGATCAGCGAGGTCGCCGAGGAGCGGCCCTCCTGGTCCAGGGTCGCCAGCTTGGCGAAGTCCTTGCCGCGGGTCTGCTCGTAGGAGATCGAACACTGGGGGCAGAACAGGAACGGGGCGGGGATGAACGCCGCGTGCAGTTCGCCCTTGCCCTCGTTGCCGTACGCATCCACGGTGACGGCACGCGGCAACCGGTCCCGGTAGGACTTCTTCACCACCTCCTGGCCCCGGTCGTCGGTCTCCAGCCAGGATTCGGGCAGCCGACGGTCCGCTATGGCCTCGTCCGCGGCGGGGGGCCAGGGGGCGGTGCCCGGGAAGCGGTCGGTGTCGATGTAGAGGTAGCCGTCGCCCGCCCGTCCGCCCGTGGCGACCGCGTCGCGGCGCGGCTCGTAGCGGATCGCCCCGTCCTTCTCCGTACGCCACACGGTGAGATAGTCCTGACCGCACTCACGGCAGAAGGCGAGCGGCATCAGGACGTGCCCGTCGGTGCCGGGCCGCACACGCTGGTAGTCCCGGGTGACATGGCGGGCGTCCTTCACCTCCAAGGTGACGTAGACGGTGTCGCCCTTGGACAGGAACTGGTGCAGCCGAAAGGCGAACAGGGGGCGTTCGGTGACGGGGTGGTACGCCTGCGAACCGGCTTCCAGGGTGTCCCGCAGCGCTTCCGCACAACTCTTCTCGTCGACCCCGCTCCGCCGTGACAGCTCGGCGGCGGCGTCCTCGACCCTCCCGGGCTTCTGTCGTACGAGCCGGCCCGTGGCCTCGTCGGTCGCCAGACCGAAGTACGTCTCGATCCAGCGCGCGAGGGGATCGGTGACCAGATCCGCGTAGGCGCTGGGGGCGGCGGCTCCCGCGAGGCGTTCGGCGGGCACGGCGCTCGGGGGCTCGCCGGTGGCCCGGACGAGTGTCTCACCGATGACGTGCCGGGGGCTGACCTTCGTACCGAAGAGCTTGGAGGCCATGTCGGCCACCACGTCCTTCTGTTGCTCCAGGCTGCCCTCGGTGGACATGGTCGCGGAGGTGCCGATGCACTGCACGTCGTCGGCGCGGCAGGCGTCGCGCACGCGGCGGATGAGGAGGGCAACGTCCGCGCCCTGCCGGCCGCGGTAGGTGTGCAGTTCGTCGAAGACGAGGAACCGCAGGCCCTCCGCCATGGCCACGAGGCTGTCGCGGTCGTCGGGCCGGGTGAGCATCAGCTCCAGCATCACGTAGTTGGTGAGCAGGATGTCCGGCGGGTTCTTACGGATCTTCCGCCGGGTCTCGTCGTCCTCCTGGCCGGTGTAGCGGGCGAAGGTGACGGGCTCGGAGCCCTCGCCGTACCCATGCCGCAGGTACTTCTCCAGCTCCTTGAGCTGGCTGTTGGCGAGCGCGTTCATCGGGTAGACGATGATCGCCCGCACCCGCTTGGGAGCGTCGGGCCCCGCCTCCTGCCGCTCCTTGAGCACCTGGTTGACGATCGGGACCATGTAGGCGAGGGACTTGCCCGAACCGGTGCCGGTGGTCAGTACGTAGGAGACGCCCTCAGCCGCCGCGTCGATCGCCGCGCGCTGGTGCCGGTGCAGGGTGAGCGGGCGCCCGTCGCACACGGTGGAGTCCTCGGACTTGCCCGCCTGGAAGATCTTCGCGCACTCGGCGTGGAGGACCTGTTGGGCAGCCAGTTCGGCGACCGTACCGGCGGAGGCGAAGAAGGGGTTGAGCGACAGCCAGGGGTTGGGCCACTGGGACTTGGCGTCGAGGTCCTTCCTGACGAAGTCCTTGACGCGCTCGTCGCGAATGATCGTGCCGGCCTCGGTGAACGAGCGGTAGTCGTCGATGAGCTTCGCGTGCACGCCGAAGACGTCCATGGCGGAACCGGACAGGGGGCGCTTCGCAGGCTCGGGGGTCGCGGAGGCGGAGGACTGCCGCTCCACCGCCATGGCGACCTGGCCGGTCGACCGCAGCAGCCACTTGACGGGGTCGAAGTCGTGCCAGACAGGGACCGACGCGTCCTCCGTCACGAAGGGCTGCAGGGCCTCCCGTACGGCGACGGCATCGGTCGGACGATCCGCCGGGTCCTTCGCGAGAAGGCGGCTCACCAGGCGGGCCAGAGCCTCGGGCACGTCCGAGCGGAGCAGCCGTACCGGCGCCGGCTCCTGGTAGGCATGCTTCTCGTAGAACTCGAGCGGGGAGTTGCCGATGAAGGGCGGGTTTCCCAGAAGCATCTCGTGCAGCACGCACCCGAGGGCGTACAGATCGGCGGCCTGGGTGACAAGGCCGCCCGCACCCTGCTCCGGCGCCATGTAGCGGGCCGTGCCGACCGTCACCCCCGTACTGGTCAGCTTGGTGCCGTCTGGGTCGTCGACGATGCGACCGAGGCCGAAGTCCAGCACCTTGACGGCGCCGCCGCGGGTCAGCATGACGTTACGGGGCTTGAGGTCGCGGTGGACCACGTCGGCCGTGTGGGCGGCGGCCAGGGCGTCGGCCATCTGGGCCCCGATGGCCGCAACCCAGGAGACCGGGAGCTGCCCCTCTTCGGCGATCAGGTCGGAGAGCGGGTGTCCGTCCAGGAACTCCATCGCCAGGTACGGCAGGTCACCGCCGGCCTCGTCCACTCCGCCGTCGATAGTGCGGGGCAGGTTGGGGTGGCTCAGCTTGCGCATGATGCGCACCTCGCGCGCGAACCTCGCCGTCGCGTGGTCGGCGGCCCGGGGCTGGGCGAGCGTGCCCGAGCGACGGCGGAGGATGAGCTTGATCGCGACGACGCGTGCGGGCGAGTCCTCCGGCTCATCCAGGTCTTCGGCGCGATGCACCTCACCCATGTTTCCCGAGTCGAGATGGCTCAGGAGACGGAACCGGCCCGCGACCGTCTCGGAATCCTCGCTCATGTCCACTGCCTCCCCGTCCGGCCCTGCCG
This sequence comes from Streptomyces sp. NPDC058576, assembly GCF_042718715.1. Lineage (NCBI taxonomy): Bacteria > Bacillati > Actinomycetota > Actinomycetes > Kitasatosporales > Streptomycetaceae > Streptomyces > Streptomyces sp. NPDC058576. The sequence goes on from NZ_JBHXPF010000005.1 coordinate 158,024, forward strand.
GGAGGGCCTACTGCTTCCCCGTACACGCCAGCGCGCTCATCGTGACAGACGAGAGCACCCACGACGGAAACGTACACCAAGGTGTGAATGTGTACAACAGGCCATGCGTTGACGACGTCAACACATAATTGCTGTGGTAGCGTGCCTCAGCAGCGCACCGGACGTGGAAGGTTGCGAACTCCACCGCACGATCGATTCCGCTCGCTCCGGCCCGCCCGAAGGCGGGGGCGGTGCGGCGGAGCAAGCCAAGCCAAGCCAGAGAGACGCTGCGCCGTCCCAGCAATGCCACCGGAATACTCACACGCAGGCCGATCATGGCAGCCGAAACGGAGAGACGACATGGGCGATCTGGCCAATGCAGTGGCAAAGCTCGAAGAGGAGGCTGCTGGCCTCCGCGAGCTGCGCAAGATGGAGGAACGGCTCGACGCGGAGATCTTCGACCGCATGGAGGAGATCGAGGAGGCCGGCACGGAGATCCTCAATCTCCATGGGGATCTCGACGGCCAGATCGCCGAGCACGACTACATGGCCGTCGAGCAGTCCGCCGCGTCCTTGCGAAGCCTCGTGGATGTGGAGACGGTCCTGCCCGCGGTCGACACCGTTCTCGTCCTCACAGCTCTGCGTGACGGCACATCCCTGCCAGACCTCACCCTGCCTCTCGCGTCCTTCACGGACGACGACTCCTGGGACCACGCTCGGCTCACGCAGGAGGACCTGGACCGCGAGTTCAAGTCCACGCTGGTCCGGGCTGATCAGCGCTGGCTGGAGATCTGGGGCGATCACGCCTGGGACCACGAGGACGACCGGCGCTCCGAGCAGGCGGAGCACCGGGCCGAAGCCGAGAGCGAAGCGATCAAGGAACGCGCCGGGCGCGCCGGAGCCCACCTCATGGAGCTCGTCGACCACATCGGCGAAACGCTGTGGCCCGCGCTCGTGGAGGCGGTGGAATCCGGGGACCGTGAGCGTGCAGTCCTGGCGCTGGCGGCGGCAGCATCCGCGGCGCGCGCGACGGAGTCTGCCTACAAGCTGTACGAGGTCAACCTGTCGATCCAGTTCGAGTCATCGCCGGAGTCGATGGGCGCCATGGGGGAGTATCTGAGCGGTGTTCAGGCGTGGCTGCTGTCGTAGACATCCGATCTGGCGGAGTCGGCGCTCATCTGCCTCCCGGTCTCGGTGACCGGGACCCTGGGCGGTCTCGGTGACCGCAGGGGACCAGGACAGCGGAGACGACACGCCCCCGTACGCGGCCGTGGCCGGATGCCGCCCCTCTCCTCGACCAGGGCTGTCACCGACGGACGCCCTCGTGCCAAAGTCGCTGAACAGACCTGACCAGCAAAATAAGCGAAAGCAAGGAGCAGCGCATGCGCGACGGGGGATCGCCGTGGACACTCACCGTGCCCGCAGGCGGCGACACACTCCGGCAGGAACGCCTCACCCGGGACCTGCACGACAGCCTGCGGAGGACGGACGATCTCGTCGTCGGCTTCCATGACACCGCTGGGGCCACCGAAACGGGTCGTAAGGGCACCGGCGTGGGTGAGGTGGCTCTCTGGGCCGCCACCACCGCCGCCGTCGCCCGCCCGGCGTCCCAGATCCTGATCACGCTGATCAAGGAGTGGTGCGCCAAGGAGCGGCACCGCACGGTCGTGGTCACCGTCGGGGACGACTCCATCGAGATCACCGGGCGCCCGGACGCCGCGCAGGAGCGCTTGGTCCGGGAGTTCCAGCACCGGGTAACGGGCGACGACGGTCCCGAACCGGATGACGGCGCGGCGTGACCCGCCTCCACAAGCGCCGGGCTCTCCTGATCGGCAACGAGCACTACGACGACGGCCGCTTCTCGCCGCTGGCTTCCGTACAAGCGGACGTATGGGGGCTCGCCCAGGTCCTGAGGCACCACAAGATCGGCAACTTCGTCTCCATACAGACAGAATCCGATCTCGCCGCCGATGACATGCGGGCGGTCATCGGTGAGTTCCTCCAGGAGCGCGACGAGGACGAACTGGCGCTCGTGTACGTCTCCGGGCACGGTGTGCGCACCGTGCGTGACGGCGGCGAGTTCCATTTCGTCGCCAAGGACACCGACTACGACCGGGTGGCCGCGACCGGAGTCAGCGCCGGGTTCCTCAACGACGCGCTGGAGGAGTGCGTCGCGCCGCAGAAGATCGTGATGATCGACTGCTGCCGCAGCGGCGGGTTCGCCGTGGGTCTGCGCACGTCGGACCGGCAAGCTGACGGCTCCGTGGCCAAGTCGGGCGAGCAGCCCCCGCTGACGAGCAGGGGCGTGTACGTCCTGTCGTCCTCGCGGGCCGGGGAGGACTCGTACGCGGACGCGAGCGGCGGCGATGATGTGAAGCCGTCGGCGTTCACCGGCGAGGTCATCGAGGCGCTGCGCACGGGGAAGGTCAGCAAGGACGGCAGCAGCGCGGTGACGGTCAGCGACCTGTTCCACCACGTCAACCAGCGTATGCGCGCTCAAAGCGGCGGACGTCAGGTGCCGGTGCAGTCCACGCACGGCGTCGATGACCGCATCGTCGTCGCGGACAGCCCCTTCGGCCGGGCCCCCATCCTCGATCCTCTGAGTTCCCGACCCCGGGCAGTCGCCGGAGAAGCGGCACCGCCACACGCCGTGAAGTCCGCTCACGCAGAACCCACTTGGACCAACCTGCTGGACTACTACCGCGAGTGCGTCCTGGCCGAGAGCGCCGAGACACCTCTGATGGACGTGAGCCGTCAGGGCACGTCGTACGTGTGCCTGGACGGCGCGGAGAGGTTCATCTCCGGCGAGGTCGACGACGACGGCTGCGTCGCACTCCCCAAGGAAGCGGCCTCGCTGGTGGATTCAGCGGCCGAGGAGGACGCCGAGCTCTGGGCGGGATACCCGGCCGTGGTCCTCACCGGGCCCCGCACCGGACGCCCCTGGCGGCAGCCGAAGTTCGCGCCCCTGCTGGTACGCCGGGTCGAGATCGTCCAGGACGAGGGCGAGGTGCGGCTGAAGCCGTACGGTCCGGTCCTGCCTCATCCTCAGCTGGCGCACGACTGGCTGGGCGAGGATGAGGCGAACCAGCTCATCAACACGTTTCAGCCGTCCTGGCATCGAGGACAGCACGATCGCATGGCGGTCGAGGTACGGAACCTCCTCACCCAGGAGTTCGAGCTGCCGTGTGTGCAGGAGCTCCGTCCCGACCAGCTCGCCGACCGCATCGACGTCCGCACACCCGGCCACGGAGCCCGCAACACCGCGGTCCTGTTCGCGGCGCGCCCCCAGACAGGCTTCACGAAGAACCTCCTCAAAGACATCGCCGGCATCACCGAGCGGACGGACCAGATCGGGAAGACCGCCCTCGGTGCCCTCGCGCCCGATACCTCGCACCGTGCCTGGTCCCTCGCCCACACGGACCCCGAACCGGTGCGCCTCGTGACGCCGCTGCCCTGCAACGAGGCCCAGACCGCGGTTCTCCGGTCCGCCATGACCCGCCGCCTCACCGTGGCCACCGGCCCGCCCGGCACCGGCAAGAGCCAACTGGTCGCCAATCTCGTGGCCACGGCGATCGCGGCGGGCCAGACCGTGCTGGTCGCGTCCACCAACAACGATGCCGTGGACGAGGTCTGGCGCCGCTGCGACGAGCTGATGCCCGGCAGCGTCGTCCGCACCGGTTCGTCGCGGAAGAAGAACGGCAAGAGCAATGCGGAGCACGAGGCAGCCGCGCTCCACGCGCTGCGTACCGGTCCGGAGCCGTCCACCACCGTGGCTACGGCTTCTATGGCGACCGTGCTGGCCACCGACCGCCTGGCAGAGGTACGGCGGCAGCTGGCCCACATCGCCGAGACCGAGCTGCGGCTTCGCCAGGCAGGTGAGGCCCGCGCCCACCACGCGGAACAGCTCGGGATCACCGTCACCGAACTCCGGGACCTGCTCGGTGGCCCGCCCCGGCCGAGGGAGCTGGAGAACAAGGCACGCCGTCTCTCCCGCGCGCGGTTCCTCGGAACGTGGCGCCGGTCCCGTCTCCTGCGCAGGACCGGTCTGGAGGGGTACACGGGTGATCCCGCCGCGGGCTGCCTCGCGCTCGCCGGCTTCGCCTCGGCCCAGGCGGAATGGCGTGACGGGCGCGGGCACGCGGCCACGGTTGACGACATAGCGCTCGCGCGTGCCCTCCGCGATGCGGAGAGCACCGTCCAGGACGCTTCACGCACACTCCTCGCCGTCAAGGTCCAAGCCGCCGCCGGGGCCGGACGCCGCCGCATTCTGGACCTGTTGACGGCTCGGGACGGCAAGCACAGCGACTGGCCGCAGATGCGGAGGGTTCTGGGTCGCTCGGACGGCTCCACGGATGCGCCCGCGGTGGCCGGATGGGCTGTCACCAGTCTTTCCGCCCGGCGGTTTCCGCTGGGCCCGGCCCTGTTCGATCTCGTCGTTGTCGACGAGGCCAGCCAGTGCGCCATCCCTCATGTCCTGCCGCTGCTGTTCCGCGCGCGACGCGCTCTGGTCATCGGCGACCCCCTGCAGCTCACGCACATCACGAAGACCAGCCCGCACCGCGAGGCTGTCATCCGGCGCGGGAACGGGCTGCGGTCCGTCTGGCTGGACAAGCATCACCTCGCCTACCGGCGCCACTCCGCCTTCCACGCGGCCGAGCAGTCCGCGGGCGGCACCTTGCTTCTCGACGAGCACTTCCGCTGTCATCCGCACATCGCCGCGATCTCCAACGAACTCTTCTACGACGGTGGGCTGACCGTTCTCACCGACACCCGTGGCCGTCCCGCTCTGGCCCGCCGCCCGGCCGTCATCTGGACGGATGTGACCGGGCGGGCCGCCCACCCTCCCTTCGGTGGCTCCTGGGTCAACGAGGACGAGATCCGCAAAGTGCACGAAAGTGTCCGCTATCTGCTGGAGCAGCTCCCGCCCGAGGCCACCGTCGGCGTCGTCACGCCCTTCGCGCCTCAGGCCGAAGCGCTGCGGAAGCGGCTGCGACCGTATGACGAGGAACGCCTGCGCGTCGGCACGGTACACACCTTCCAGGGCGGCGAACGCGACGTCATGGTGTTCTCGCTCGTAGCCGGCCAAGGCATGCACCCGGGCGCCGTCGAGTGGGTCGCTGGGCAGCTGAACCTGTGGAACGTCGCCATCACCCGGGCCCGCAGTCACCTCATCGTGGTGGGAGACAAGGGGCTCTGGCGGCAGCGAGGGGGCGTGGGCGCCGCGCTGCTGGAGGCTTCGGAGCGGGACGGCGTAGACCCGGGTGGCGGGGCCGAGGACGTGCTGCTCAAACGCCTGTACCTGGCCCTCTCCTGCACGGAGGGAGCCACCGTCACGCTGGGCGAGACCGTTCACGGACATGCTGCGGACGCCTTGGTGCGAGGCGTCGACGGGGCCGTCCCCCAAGCCGTGCTTTTCGATCGCGGAGTGGAAGACGACGGTGACGCGGCACGCCACCTCCGGCTCATGCTGCATCGCCGGAACCTGCTGGGCGGTGGTGACGGCGAAGCCGAAGCGGCGCGTTGGCCGGCCTGGCGGCTGTACGACACCGACGAGCAGCGGGGATAACCTTCTGCCCCCTGCGAAGTCGACTCGCTCCGTACGCCCCGGCTCCAGCGTGCCCGAGGCCGATGCGCCGGTTGCCCGGAGGTCAGTTCCGGCCACCCCGCACCGCCTGTCGGACCCTCCACGTAGCCTCGCGGACATGGAGGAACCCGCACCTGGCACACCGCCGGAATCCGGCGACGCGCCTTCGGCTCTTGACGCCGAGGAGACCCGCCGCCGCCTCGACGCGTACGCGTACCTCAGTGCACCGGAGCGGCTGGAATACCTCGCGATCATGCGGGTCTTCTGCGGCACGCTCCTGGCTGACCTGGCCGTCCCGGACGTGATGACGAAGCTGCGCGAGGGCGGCGGGCCCGCCGCCGGGCTCGACGCCGATCCCCTCACGGCACGGCTGGAGCAGCTGGTGAAGTGGGGGAACCTGCTGCGCGGCAGCCACACCGTGAAGGCGTCCAGCATCACCGAGTACCAGCGTTCCCGCGCCCGCTACCAGTTGTCGCGACTGGGCGAGCGCGTCCAGCGGAACGCCGACGGGGTGCTGGCCGAGGCCGACGCCGCCCGTGAGGTGAGCAACGAACTGCTGGCGCTCGTCGAGCGGGGGCTGCGGGAGCTGGCCGAGCTCGTCGCCGAACCGGGCGGCATCGCCCCGCAGGACGGGCTGGAGCGGGTCAGCACGTTGTTCGTACAGTTCACCGGGTTCGCGGACTCCGTCCGGGACTTCTACGCCTACCTCGGCCAGGTGCTCACCCGGTACGACCTGGACAGCGGCGAGTACCAGGGCTTCAAGGAACTCCTCCTGGACTACGTCGAGGCCATCACGGAGGACGTGTCCTTCCGCGCCCCCCGCATCTCGGCGGCCCTGGACGCGCTCTGGCCCCACCTACCCGGCCTGTTGGAGCAGCTGGACGCTCACGCGCAGGGGCTCGCCGGGCTTCCGGCGCAGAGCGAGAGCCGTACGGAGACCCGCGTACAGCGCAGCCGGGGTCGTGAGCTAGCGGACTGGGAGGGGCTGCGGGGTTGGTTCAGGGACACCGACGGGCAGGGCAGCCAGGTCGACCAGCTGCGCGACGCCACGCTGCGGGCTCTTCAGTCGCTGCTGGCCAACGCCAAGCGGATGCTGCGCTCGGCCACCGGTGAGATGTCGCGGCGCCGGGACCTGTTGCGGCTGGCCCGGTGGTTCGACGAGGCCGCGCCGCAGGACGCGCACGACATCGCCGTCGCCGCCTTCGGGCTGTACGGCGCGCGCCACCTGGGCATACCGCCCGCCGCGGACGAGGTGGTGCCCGCCTACACCAGCTGGTGGACGGGACCTGTGGTCGAGGTACCGGTCGCGCTGCGCGAGAGGGGCAGCCGCGCCCAGCGAGGCCGGACGGCGTCGGTGGAGGACCATTCCGCGCAGAAGGAACGGCTGCGGGAGGCGGCGCGTCAGCGGGGAGCGGACAGAAGCGCCGCGGGGGACGAGCTGTGCAGCGCGTCCGGCCGTTTCGACGGCGTACGGCTCACTTCGGCGGCGCTCAGCCTGCTCCTGGAGCTGCTGGCCACGGCGCTCGGGAACGCGCAGCTCAGGCGGCGCGCCGAGGCGGACGAGCGAGAGGAGCGGGGCTTCGGGCTGGACGCCGCGTGGAGCGAGGACGCCGATCTGGGCGTCCGGCTCACGGTGCACCGTACGACGGGAGCGCGCACGCTTCTCCGCTCGGCCGACGGGGATCTGCTGCTGGACGACCTGGAGCTGCTGGTCCACAGGACGTCCGCCGCGGCGGACGGAGCGGAGCCGACCGGGGGCGAGGTCCTTTCCACGCAGCCGCACAGTACGCCCGCCGGCGGTATGGAGGAGGTGAGCGTGTCATGACGCTTCCCTCCGCCCACGACGTGGCTCTGGCCACCGAACGCCGCACCGCGGCAAGGCTGTTGCTCGCCCACCCGCTGGTCACATCGGACGGCCCGCACGCCGACCTCTTTCCGCTGGTCCGCAGGCACGCCGACTGGCTGGGCGGCCGGTTCCAGCAAGTGCTTGGCTACCGCCTCCTGGTCGATAGCTCCTATGCCCGGCTGTTCAAGGCCGGGCTCGGAGCACGGTCGGGGCACCGGCTCGTACGGTCCACCGGCACGCCCTTCACCCCGCACACCTACGCCTGTCTGGCTCTGGCCCTGTCGGTGCTGGTCACCGCGCCGGAGCAGTTGTTGTTGTCTCAGCTCGTCGCCGACATCCGGGCCGCGGCGGCCGACGCGGACGTCGCGCTGGAGGAGACTGGACGGGCGGCCGGTAAGCGGACGCTGGTCGCGGCTCTGCGGCAGCTCGTCGAGTGGGGTGTCCTAATCGAGACCCACGGCCATGTGGGCGTCATCGCCCAGGAGGCCGACGGGGAGGCGCTGATCACGGTCGACCGGGAGCTCGCCCGCGTCATCGTGGCCGGACCGCTCGCCCAGTCGCGGGACGGCGCCAACCTGGTCCGGCGGGCGGCGGACCCGGGGTTCGGAGGGCCGCGCACCTACGTGCGCCGGATGCTCGTCGAGACCCCTGTCGTCCACCTCGACGAACTGACCGCCACCGAACGCGACTGGCTCCGCACTCGCCAGCGCCGGGAGGCTCAGGCGTTCCTCGAACTTCTGGGTCTGGAGACGGAGATCCGCGCCGAGGGAGTGGCCCTGGTCGACCCCGAGGAGGAGCTGACCGATCTCCACCTGCCCGGGACGGGGACCGTCGCCCAGGCCGCGTTGCTGCTGGTGGAACGGCTAGTGGAGCGGCTCCGCCCGGCGGAGCCCGGACACCCCGCGACCGGCGGTGTCCTCGTCGTCGGGGTCGCCGTTCCGGACGGTGCGGTGGATGAGCTTCTAGCCGAGCTGGTCGTCGAGTACGGGCAGCGCAGCAACTGGCTGCGTGGTTACCTCGAAGACCCCGATGCCCTGCGCGAAGCCGTGCTGGACCTGCTCTCCCGTATGCGCTTGATCGCCCCTGCCGGCCCGCTGCGATCCGAGGGAGCGGGGCTGCCGGAGGCGTACGCGGGCGAACTGCCGGAAGGCCGCCAGGTCACCGACGTCCGCGCGGCCAGGCCCGGTGGCAGCGAGGGCTGGATCCTACTGGCCTCAGCAGCCCGATACGCCACCCGCGTCACCGTGCGGACGGCCGGCGGACGGCCCGGTTCCACCGACAAACAGCAGGAGTTGCCGCTATGACCGCCGATGCCCGTGGTCTCGTTCCGCTTCCGCGTTCAGGTCACGCACCGACGGCGAGCACCCGCTTCCGGCTGCACCGGGCGGGCATCCAGAACGTCTGGCAGTACGACGAGCAGGAGTTCGCCTTCGGTGACGGGCGGCTGCTGCTGCGCGGCAAGAACGGGGCGGGCAAGTCCAAGGCTCTGGAGATGTTGCTCCCGTACCTCCTGGACGGCGACTCCCGGGCCCTCGATGCCACCGGCACCGGGCGGACGACGCTCGCCTGGCTGATGCTGGACGGCTTCGAGCAGACCAACCGCCTCGGCTATCTGTGGGTGGAGTTCCGAGGGACGGACGAGGCCGGCGACCACCACTGTCTGACACTCGGCGCCGCGATCCGCGCCTCGAAGTCGGCGCAGAAGGCGGTGCCGACCTTCTTCGTCACCCCGCTGCGCGTCGGCGAGGACCTGCACCTGGTCGAGGCGGGCAAACCCCTTGCCGTCGACCAGCTCAAGGAGATCGTCGGCTCCGGCAACACGACGGACCGAGCGGTCGAACACCGTGCCCGCGTGGCCCGGGACCTCTTCGGGATCACGGACGCGACGCGCTACCGCAACCTCACCCAGCTCCTGCACCGGCTACGGCGGCCCACGGTCGGGGACCGCATCGAGCACGGCGGTCTGGCCGTCATGCTGAGTGAGACCCTGCCCGGACTCGACGAGGACGTGGTCGAGAAGGTAGCGCGCAACCTCCACGATCTGGACACCGTGCGGGCCGAACTGGGGCGCCTGGAGCGTACCGACGCGGCCTTGCGCACCTTCCTTTCCGACTACCGCCGCTACCTCGCCGGGGTCCTGCGTTCCTCGGCGCGGGACGTGAGCCGGGAACTGGACACTCTCTCCGAACGCCGCCGGAAGGCCGGGGACGCCGCGCAGCACACGAGCGTCCTGAAGGAGCGCGAGAAGGAATCGGAGGAGGGGCTGAGAAAACTCCGTGAGGAGGAGGAGTCCGCCCGGACGGAACTCGCCGCTCTGCACGACAGCCACGCCTACCGCAGCCTGCGCGAGCTGTCGGAGCGCCGCAGCACGGTGGAGGCTCTGCACACCACGGCAATGACCGCCTTCGCCGCGTTGCGCGGCGCGCACGAGGCGGAGGAGAGCGCGGCCGAACGGCTGGACGAGGGCGGCGAGGAGTTGGGCACCCGACTCACCGAACTGGCCACGGAGCACCGGGAACTACTGGTCCAGGCGGAGCGGGCGGTACTTCCCGCCGCGCATCTCGGCGAGGCGGTCGCTCCGCCGCGCATCGTCCGTTCCTCGTCGACACAGACGGAGCTGACCAGCCCGGACGGGGAACCGCAGACCGTACGGCACCGACCGGTGGTGCGCGTGGACATGGCGACGACGGAGGCCGGCCTGCGGTCCTGGCAGGGGCAGCTGGGATCCGCCAAGACCGTCGTACGGAACCGACAGCGGATGGTCCAGGAGGTGGCCCGCCTCTCCTCGCGGGCCGACGAGGCGCGAGGCAGTGCGGTGCGGGCCGACGAGGCGCGGGAACGGCTGGAGGGCGAGGCGGAGGAGGCCGCTGACCGTCTCGAAGTCAGCCGTCAGAAAGTCGCTGAGGAGAGCCGGGAGTACGCCGACGAGGTCGCCGTGTGGGTGCGCGAGACGCGGACCGCAGCAGGGCCCGAGTGCCCGCCGCTGGATGCCGTCCTCTCGGAAGTGGCCTGCGCGGCCGACTCCTACGCGCCGTTCTCATCCCGCACGCTCCCGGTCGGCATCGACACCCACGCGCGACAGACGGCACACCTGGCTCTTGAGCCGTACGCAGACACCCTCACCCGGCACCGCGACACCCTGGCGGTCGGCGTCGGCCGACTCGGCGAGGAGATCGACCGCCTGACGGAGGAGAGGCAGGCTTGGGAACGCCGTACGGACCCGGAGCCTCCGGCTCCGTACTACCGAAGCGCGCTGCGAGACCCGGCCAACGGCACACCCTTCTACAGGTTGGTGAACTTCGCCGAGCACCTGACCTCCGCCAACCGGGCCGGTCTGGAGGCTGCACTGGAGGCGAGTGGCATTCTCGACGCGTGGGTCAGCACGGGCGGCGCCCTTCTCGAACCGCTCTCCGGGGACGCCCTTCTCGATGCGGATCCGGCCCACGACCCGTTGCCGGTGGCGCAGACCCTCGCCTCGGCCCTGCGCCCGGTCGCACAGCCGGAAAGTGGCATCACATCCGAGCAGGTGGAGCACCTGCTGTCAGCCATCGTGCTCGCACCGGCCGCGGGGACGACGGCCGCGAGTGCGGTCCACTTCGACGGTAGCTGGCGGCTGGGAGCCCTCCGAGGGCAGCACCACAAGAGCATCGCCGAGTACGTGGGCGCAGCAGTGCGGGCCGAGACCCGGCGACGGGCACTGGCCGAGCTGGAAGACCGGCTCGGGCAGACGGAACGACAGTTGGCCGAAGCCCGTACCGAGCTCGCCGCAGCCGATTCCCGGCGACGGGCCCTCACGCAAGCGGAACGCGACTTCCCACGGGCGCAGCGGCTCTCCGACTCCTGGAACACGCATGCTTCGGAGGAGAGGACGGCGCAAGCGCTCTCCGCCAAGGCGACCGAGGCAGCGCGCCAGGCGGAGGAGGCACGCGCTCTGGCTGTTTCGACGCGCTCCGAGGCGGACGCCACCGCGACCGCCCATGACCTGCCCACCGACACCGTCGCACTGGACCGCGTACACACCGCGCTGGCCTCGCTGCTCACCGGCGTCGGCCACCTGCGCAGGGCGGTCAACGGTACGGTCGCCCGGCTCGGCGGAAGTCAGGCGGACGACCGGCGGTACGCGCAAGCCCGCGAGAAGCGGACGGAGGCGGAAGAGGGCTACCGGCTTCGCCGCCGGCAACTACACACCGCGCAGCAGGATCTGCGGACCCGGGAGGCCACTGTCGGATCGTCCGAGGAGAAGATCCTCGCCGACGAACAGGCAGCCAAGGACCGTATCGCGAACGCCGTGAGGGCCATCCCGGCGAGAGAGCGCGACCACAACGGACTGCGCGACCAACGTGTGCGGGCGGAGGAGAGGGAGGAACGCCTACGCGAGGAACTGGCGGACCAGCAAGCAGCCGTGATCGAGACCGGCCGCGCTCTGCGCGGCGCTCTCAGCCGTCCGGAAGTCGTCATCGGAGCGGGGTTGGATCGTGCGTCTCTCCCCGATCAGATACCGGACGACCCGGGCTCCAACGCACGCGACCGCCTGCGCGCACTGCGGGCACTGGCGGAAGCGGTGGATCGGAGTCTCGGCCGTAACCGGGAAGAGGTGTCCGACAGCCTTCTCCTCAAACGGCACACAACGCTGCGCGATCAACTGGCGGGCGGCTACGACGCACAGCTCGACGAACACGACGGGATCAAGGTGTGCCGCCTGCTCGACGACCACGGTTCGCACGACGTCGCGGTCGTGGGCGAGCGGATCGCCGTGGAGGCCGCCGAGGCGAGAGGACGGCTCACCGAACGCGAGAGCGACGTGTTCCAGCGCTTCCTGACCGGCGAGCTCGGCGACCACCTCTCCACGCAGGTCATCACGGCGGCCAACCTGGTCTCGGCACTCAACGACACGCTGAAGACCGTACGGACCTCGCACGGCCTCGGCGTGGAACTCCTCTGGAAACTCAACGAGGACGCCGACGCCGACGTGCGGGTGGCCGTCGAACTGCTGCGCAGCCCGTCGAGCCTCCGGACGCGCGAGCAGACCGAGCAGCTCCGCGACGTACTGCAACGCCGCATCGAGGACGCCCGCCGCGCCGACCCGTCTGCCGGCTACACCGCCCACCTCCGCAGCGCGCTCGACTACCGCTCCTGGTTCACCTTCCACACCTTCGTAGTCGAGGACGCCGCCCCCGGGCGCAGAAGGAAGCTGACCGGCCGCACCGGCCTGAGCCAGGGAGAGCAGCGGGTGCTCTCGTACCTCGTGCTTTTCGCCGCCGCTTCCGCCCACTTCACCAGCCTCGCCGACTCAGCCCCGCAGGCGCCCCGGCTGATCCTCCTGGATGACGCCTTCGCCAAGGTCGACGAACCCACGCATGGGCGCCTGGGCCGCATCCTGGTCGATCTGGATCTCGACTTCGTTCTCACGAGCGAGCGCCTGATGGGCAATTGGGCCGAGGTGCCCTCCCTGCACATCTACGAGTGCCTACGCGACCCTCATGTACGCGGAGTGGCCACGTTGCACTACACGTGGAACGGTCGCCACCGGCGGCTGGCGTCGGTATGAGCGCCCTACCGCCCGCCACGCGCGATTGGTTGGCAGGTCCCGGTCTCGTCCGGCTCTGGAACGCGGCACGCAAACGGCTGGAGAGCAACGGGGCGCAGTCCATCGGCTCCCTCCGACTCACAACGGTGAGTTCCCAGGAGCGGAACGACCTGTCGCTCCTGCTGGGCAAGCCTCTCACAAGTACAGCGGCAACGGTGAGGCTCGACGTGCTCGACGAACGCCTGCGGACCTCGGCCGCGGGTCTCGGGCTCAGGCAGGTCCTGGAGGAACTCGGCCCTCCGCTCGTCGATCGCCGTGCGGCCCGCGAGGAGAACGCGGCGGAACGGCAGCGTGTCTGGGCCGCGCTCGCCTCGTCCCTCGACTCGTCGCCGCTGGCAGGGCTGGAGTGGGTGCAGCAGTGGTCGGATGTGCTGCGCCGCACCGGCGTCCCGAAAGGCGTGACACCGGAAGCAGCCGTACGGACGCTTCAGCAGGCCGTCCAAGTACTCGGCGTGCTGCTCGACCCGCACCGTGCCGACGCACGGGGCCGCGGCGAGCTGGCCGCGTCGACGACCGGTTCGGCACACGGTCTTGACGACGGCACCTGGCTCGCCCGCCTCGTCCAGCGCGGCATCGCCCTGGCCCACGGCACGGACCTTCCGGGCGACGCGGCCGGCCGACGGGCACTGTGGCGGCTGGTCTCAGTCACACCGGACGAGGTCTCCAGTACCGTGCTGACGTACGGCCTCCGGCCCCTCGGCGAGGACTGGCGCGCGAGGTCACTGCGGGAGCGGGCCGTACACCATGCGGAGACCCACCTGACCTCCCGGGACCTGCTCGACGTGCGGCTTCACCTGCCCGCCGGATCTGTCGTCCACATCTGCGAGAACCCACGTGTGGTGGAGGCCGCAGCGGAGGCAGGCTGCTCGCAACCCCTGGTCTGCACCTCCGGCAGTGCCGCGACGGTGGTCCTCACCCTTCTGGACATTCTCGCCTCCACCGACTGCCGCTTCGCTTACCACGGTGACTTCGACTGGCCGGGCATCGCTCTGGCAAACCGGATCATGCGCCGTTACGGAGCCCGACCTTGGCGCATGGGCGCTGACGACTATGAGCACCTGGCCACTCGCAGCCAGGCCGAAGGGATTCCCCAGCTGCCGCTGGTCGGTGAGCCCGTCAGCGCGGTGTGGGATGCGGGTCTCGCCCCTGCTATGGCAGCGCTTGGGGTGGCGCTCCATGAGGAGGCAACGCTTGACCTGCTGGTGAACGATCTGTGGGGTCCCCCGTTGGGAGACAAGGTGCCCGACCTAGCTCGGTCCCGCTCACGCCGCCAATTCCTGGGAGCCATCTGGGAGCCAACCCGCTCCCCAAGCCCCTTCGGGACCACCCGAGACCACGACAGACCGACGCCCTGACCAGGGCAAACGTCATCGGCGCTGGCAAGATCAGTATCCGACCCTCATTCGGGACGAAGAGGTCGTGGGTTCAAATCCCGCCACCCCGACAGCTGAAATAGCAGGTCAGAGGGCCCAGTGTGTAAGTTGCACTGGGCCCTCTGACGTTGCCGGGGCCACGAGGGCCGGCCCAGCTCCCCGTGTGATCGCGGGACGGAGCTGCTTGCTGGATCCGCAGGCCGACCAGCACCGAGAGGCGTACGGGTCCGTCACCCCGTGACCCGGTGTGGTCAGCCAGGTCAGCGGGTCAGCGCACGTCCACGCAGTCACCGGTGCCGGTGACCGGCGGCGTCGTGGAGGTGCCCTCGAACTTGTAGCGGTAGCAGCGGTCGGTGGTGGCGGTGCGCGTCTTCTTCTCGACGCCCGCCTGGCTGCCGGTGCCGGTGGAGTGGCTGCTGGTGGTGGCGTACGAGCCGGTCAGCGAACGCTCCTGGAGGCGGACGGTCTGCTGGGTGTAGCCCGCGTACTTGTAGGTGTCCCAGTTGGCGCGCTCCAGCTTGCCGGTGATCGTGATCGTCTTGCCCTTGGCGACGGGCTCGGGGGCCGCGTTGTTGCTCAGCCGGGACCAGCGCTTGAGGTACCAGGTCTTGGCGTTGTCGGTGCGCACGTCGGTGGCCGCGTCGGTGATTGCATAGAGGGAGGTCTTCCAGGCTCCGGCGTCCTCGTTCTTCAGGTCGTCCCGGGGGTCGATCTTGAAGGTGGCCGTGCAGCTGAACGTGGCGTCACCGGACCGGACGCAGGGGTCGATGTCCGCATCGAACTGCTCGGAGTTGATGAACTGCTTCAGTCCGCCGTCGCGGTCGGTGCCGCGCCAGAGCGCCGCGTGGCTGCCGTAGAGCGTCGACCCGCCGCTGAGCGTCCACTTCACGGTGATCGTCTGCGTGTTCGTCGTCCCGACGCTGGCGCTGTTGCCGCCGTTGACGGTGATGGCGGAGACGACGGTGGAGTCGGCAGTGCGCGCGGCCAGGGGCTTGGGCGCGTCGGTCTTCGCCGCCGACGCCTGGGCCGCCGCGGCCTTGCTCTGCTCCAGCGCCTCGGCCGCACCGGTCCCCTCCGCCATCGCGGACGGTGTGACGAGCAGGCCGACGGCGAGCCCGGAGGCGGCCAGTGCGCTGACGCCCAGAACCAGCTTCTTGCCGGACGTCAACTTACTGCGGGAGTGCTGGGACAAGAGGAGTCTCCGTTATCGACTATCGACGGGCGGATGCAGGTCGCGAACGGGCGGACCTGAGATCGCGCACGGCCACAGCGACCGCACAGTCTTGATCGCCGATGAAGCGAAAGGGTTGTACGCGCGCGACAGTTGAGGCTCGTGAGGTTGGGGGCGGTGTCGAGTCGTGGAAGAGTCTTGTCACTGGGCGCGGCGTCCGCGGTGCGACGCATGCCCTCCGCGCGGCTTCGGACCACCGATCCTGCCGGATCCCGGCGGGGCCGGCCACCACGAACCGAGCGCTTCGACAGTCGCCGCATTGCGCCACTCGCCCGCCCTACCTCCGCACCTGAATCAGCGCGTGGGTGCCACTGGTACGCCAGACATCCCCGGATCGTTCGAGAGCGTCCACCGTTCCCTCCTCCAGCCCGACGATCACGTCGGACTTCAGGGTCCGGAGCGCCACGACGGACCCTGGGAAGTACGAGGTGAGATCTGCGAAGGACGCAGTGGCGTCCCACAACTGGTCACCCACCAGGCGACGGTAGTTGAGGTCGCCCTTCAGGACGGTGAGCGCAGCACTCTCGAACTCGCCGCGAAGGTCCTCGGGCATCTCCCCGTACGGCTGCGGAGCGCAGAAGAAGGGGTGGGTGCGGACCACCAGGTTTCCTGCCGTCATGGCCTTCCACAGTCGGCCGCCGATCCGGCCGGCTTCGTCCGGCACCTCGATGAGGCGACGGAGGCAGTCGACGACGTCAGCCGTCATAGCGTCGGAGACGTAGTAGGGGTAGGGCTTCACGTGCAGCACGACCCGGTCGGCATGCCGCTGTTCGAGGAGGTGGTCGATGAGGATCAGGTCGGGGATCAGCTCTCGACCCGCGTTGTCCGCCACGACGGCGACCGTAGAGCCGGCTCCGACCGGCAGGAGCTGCCACAGCAGGACGCTGTCGTCGGCGACCAACGCAGGGGCGGCGGCCGCTCCGGCCTCAGGCTCCCCCGCCGCGACGCGGAAGCCGAGGTCCGCGCGGTTGCCCCAGAGCGAGGCGTGGAGCAGGGCCGTGGCCCGCTCCTCGGCCGGCACGTTCGCGAGCGCGTCCAGGGCGCGCAGCTCCTCTTCCACCGCGTCGCCTCCCAGTTCGGCCTTCTTGAACGGCTCGAAAGGGTCGACGCCCTGCCATGGGCCGGAGCCGAAGTACCCGACCGCACCGAGGAGCCTGCGGTAGAAGTAGCTCTCGGCCCACAGGAAGGGGGCGTCGTACCAGGAACGGCCGAAGTACTCCTGCCCCGAGACCACCCAGCGCTCGTGGTCACGTTCCGCAGGGGAAAGCGGTTCGACAACACCCTTGGTGATCTCGTCCAGCAGGGCGTCGAGGGACTCTTGCTGGCGCCCGCCGTACGGGAACGCGTCCCGCACCTGCTGGATGAGAGCAGGGTGGCGCTTGGCCAGCACACCCCAGGCGAACGAACCGGGCTCGTTGCTCAGGATGACCGGAGCATCCGGCGTTGAGGCGCGAGCTGCGTCTTCACCCGAGGCGCGGGAGGTCTTCTCCGTCATGGTTTCCAAGCCCTTCGATTCTCGCTCATGTGTCCGTGATGCTCAGAGCTATGAAGCCCGCCGCGCTTCCCAACGGCACTTCGCCCGTACCGGGTGCGACGGCCGCGCAGAGCAGTAGGGTGTCCACCCTGACCTTGGCGTTCTGCCGCTGCTCTCTGAGCGACCAGGGCCGCACCGTTCCGTCCGCCGCGGGCGGAACCACGACACCGTGCCGCCGGCCGCCGCACTTTCGGTCTTAATTCCGCAGAAGTTCTCGGATCAGGCTGATCAGCCCTGGCGAAGATCGCTACGGTAATGGCCTGGACGCTACGGGAGGGACCCCAATCCATGAGAGCGGACACGGTCGACCTGCGGCGGATCTTCGGCAGGGATGTGCGCTATACGGTGCCGCTCTTCCAGAGACCGTACGTGTGGAACCAGGATGACAACTGGTCGGCCCTGTGGGAGGACATCCGCCGCACCGCCGAGCGGGCCGAGCAGGCGGCACCGACCGGAGAGACTGTGGCGCCGCACTTCCTCGGGGCGGTTGTTTTCGACGAGACCCCATACCTCTCATCGAGCCTGGAGACGCGGCAGGTCATCGACGGGCAGCAGAGGCTGACAACGCTGCAGTTTTTCCTGTTCGCGGCCCGCCTGGTGGCGGCGACTCTCAACCACGAGCGCTCCGTGCGCCTGCTGAGCAAGTTCCTGGAGAACGACGAAGACCTGTTCGACCGCGCCCAGCATCCCGACCATCTGTACAAGGTCTGGCCGACCAATGCGGACCGTAACGAGTTCCGGGCCGTCATGCTCGGCCAAAAAGGGGGAGGACGGCTCGCTGAAGCCGTCGCGTACTTCGAGCGGGAGATCGACGCCTGGCTGGCGGAAGCAGCCGAGCCGCAGGAGCGGCTGGCGATGCTCGTGCATGCGCTGCGGGAACAACTGCGTCTGGTCATCATCGACCTGGAGGAGCACGACGACGCTCAGGTCGTCTTCGAGACTCTGAACAGCCGGGGTACACCGCTGGAGCACGCAGATCTGATCAAAAACCTGCTGTTCCGCGACGCCGAGCGTGCCGGAGCGGATGTCGACCGGCTCTACAAAACGTACTGGGCACCCTTCGACCAGGACGAATGGCGCGTGGAACAGACGACAGGCCGCATCACGCGGAGCCGACTCGATGTGTTCCTGACGTACTGGCTGACGATGCGCACGCGGCGCGAGTTCACAGCCTCCGCCTTGTTCAAGGAGTTCGAGCGCTGGCTGCACTCGGCATCCCTTCCTACGGAAGACGTCTTTGCCGAGCTGAGGCGATACGCCAAGATTTACGATCTCATCGACGACCATCCCCTGCAGGGCGTCGAGGGAAGGTTCCTGTATCGGATGAAGGTTCTTCAGACCTCCACGCCGATGCCCCTGCTCCTCTTCCTCTACGGCTTGGACAAGTCAGTCCTGTCACCGCCCCGTCGCCAGCGGGCCGTCAAGGCCATCGACAGCTTCCTCGTTCGACGGGCGGTGCTCAATCTCAGTACCCGCGACTACAACAACATCTTTCGTGAACTCGTCGCGGCTGTGGCCCGTCACCCCGACCACGCTGATGAAGCCGTCATCGAGGCCCTTTCGGCGATGCAAGGCCACCACCGTCATTGGCCGAGCGACTCCGATTTCCGTATGTCATTGGAACAGGATCCCCTCTACTCCCGCCTGGTCAGGCGCAGCGTACGTATCCTCCTGGAAGCACTGGAGGACGAATTGCGCACCGACCACACCGAACAGCTCACCGTCCCCATCGGCGAACAGGTCGGAGCGAAGCTGACCATCGAGCACGTCATGCCGCAGAGCTGGCGAGACAACTGGCCCCCCTATGAGAACGATATGTCCGAGGGGGCCGACCGCGATGAACTGGTTCACACACTCGGCAACCTGACCTTGGTCACAGCCCGCCTGAATCCCACTCTGGGCAACATGGCCTGGGAGAACAAGCGACAGTGGCTCGGCAGGCACAGCTTGCTACGCCTCACGCACGGCACTTTGCTCAGTGCTCCGCCGAACACTGACATCAGCGACTGGGCAACCACCTGGGACGAGCATCGAATCCGTAGGCGGGGCACGTACCTGGCCTCACTCTCCTTGGGCATCTGGCCGCATGCCGAAGATCTACGCGCCGATCCGTTGTCTGCGGAGCAGGGAAAATAGACAACGCTTGTGAACAGCACTGTCATTTCTCACTTGGTCCCCTCATCGTCGAAGTAGATCCTCTGGGCGATCGAACGCAATAGAGGCACTGCCTCCTGGGCAACGCGGAAGCCACTCGCCGAGACCGCGTCGAACTCGGGGTCGTAGACGGCGACGAGCAGCCGTTCGGCGTCTCCGACCGGAATTCCCTGCTCCTGGAGCCTCTTCGCAGCTGTCTTCACCGGTCGCGTGAATCCGCGAAGCATCCGAGTCTCCTCGTATCCGCCGATCTCGTACACAGTGGCGCGACTGACGAATCCGTCATTCTGAGCAGCATCGAGCAAAGCATACGCTTGCACATTCGCCTGACCGAGAAGCAGATCCACCAGAGCTTCGAGCGCCTCTGCCGTCCACTCCTGCTCTGCACTGGCCTTGGACGTCTGCAGTTGCTCCAAATCAAGGACGGAGGAACTCTCCACCTCTAGTGCGAGCACTTGTCGAGCCTGTTCGAGTAGGCCGCTGGGTTGCAGCATGAAGAGACGGTGGCCGGTGCGGCGATGCATCTCCTGAACCAGTTCGGAGCGAGGGCGCGCGGGAATGCTTCCGCTTCTCTGCTTCCACCAATCCTCTTTGCTGTCCCCTGTCACGAACAGCACTTCGGTCCCCAGACGCTCGGCTTCCATGAGTGTCTGCTCCCAGACCAGGTAGTCCCCCGCCGCCTGTTCATCGGGCTTGCTCTTGAAGTCCTCGTATCCGGGTGGCTCTTCAGCCTGCCCGCGTCGCTTGGCCTCCTGCAGCGCATTCGCATACTTCTGCTGGTCGAGAGGCGGACCAATCCGACCTTGGAGGATCGGATCCAGCAGAGCCAGTACGGGGTCGGCGTTCGTATCGGTCGCATCGGCGATGGCGTCCGCGTCGGCTTGGCCTTCTATCAGTGACTGAAGAGTGAGGAGCACCTCACCAAGTTGCCCGCGGTGCCTGCTGATCGCGCTGTTGATCTCCGAATCGTCTCCGACATGCACTTGCTTCAACCACCGGTCGAGCGCGTCACTCGCAGACTTTCCGGTCTTGGCAAGAGCAGCGCAGACCTCCAGGGCTCGGGCTTTGTGGTGGCCGAGAACGGAGTTCTGTTCTCGATTTCGCCAGAACTCGACAAGTACCTGATGGGGAACCCAGAGACGCTCACGCAACCTGTCCAGGACCGTCAGCAGATCGTCGCGTGTCCGCTGATTCGACCGGTACAAGGTCAGCAGCACGTTGGTGTCGACGACCACCAGCCCAGAACTGAAGAGACGCTGGTAGTCCTCCGTAGAGGGCGTTCGGTACTCCGCGAAACCATCGAAGATGCCCCGCGATTTCAGCGAACCGTCTCCACCCGAAGAACTTGCTGCGCCATCCATAGCCGATGCCCCCTCCCGGATCGGCGGGAATGTCCGACCCACCACCGATCCTTCCGCAACTGCGCCACCCGCGTGCGAAGTATCACTGGATCGATGGCTTCGGGGCCGGCCCGGGGGTTGCGATGGTGGCACCCAGGGCGCCGGCACGGGCCGGTGCTCCGGGCCGATACCTCCGCCGGCGCCGGTGACCGAGACGACGGCGTCCCCCAGGCTCTCACCCGACGGTCAGCGGCCGGGCCCCAGGTCGTCGGAGCGTCCGGCCTCGATGCGGGACCACTGGGGAATGGGCCGCCCGTTGGTGCGCATGGGGTGTTCGGGGGGTGCGTCCATGGTCTGCGGCCAGCCGGCGGGTGAGTCCTCCCAGAGTTCCTGGCGGCCGTACACGGTCATGTCCATGAGCGCGTAGTCGTAGTCCATCACCTCCACGCCGCGCAGCGTCGTCCAGTACGTCTCGTAGACGCGGTCGGCGTCGCGGACGTAGCAGACCACGTGCATGCTGCCGACCTGGCGTCCGGTCAGGAGTTCGTTGTTCGACGGGAGGGACGAGTACCACGGCACGTCCCAGCCCATGAAGTCCCGGTAGCGGCGGCTCTCCTCGTACGGGCCCTGGCAGAAGACCGCGTAGGTGATGTCGCGGGAGTGCAGGAAGGCCAGCTCCCGGACCTGGTTGGTGACCCAGGTGCAGCCTTCGCACTGGTCCGCCGCGTCGTGGCCCTCGTGCCACATGAAGTAGTACGCGATGAGCTGCCGGCGCCCTGCGAACGCGTCGAGCAGGGTGACCGGCCCGTCCGGCCCGGTCAGTTCGAGGCCGGCGTCGACCTCGACCATGGGCAGCCGGCGCCGGGCCGCCGCGATCGCGTCGCCCTCCCGGGTGTGCGCCTTCTCGCGGACCCGCAGTGCGTCCAGTTCGGCCTGGAAGGCGGCCCGGTCCGCCACCGGCGGCAGCGCCGGCGCGCGGCCGTGGCCGACCGTTCCGGTGGGGTCCTCGGTGTTGTCGGCCTCGGTCACGATCGTGTCCCGTCGTCGTAGGGCAGCCGGTCGGCAGGGGCCGTCGCCGGCCGCCGATCCGCGGGCGGCCAGGCTCGCAGGAGCGCCCGGTCCGATCCAGCTTCCGGCCCGGCGAGCCGGGTCCCGCACCCGGGACGGCTCAGCCGCGCCCGGCACCTCCCGGGGCCTTGTCCGACCATTCCCTTCTGCCTCACGCGCCGCAGAGGCCCTAGAGTGCCTCCGTGCCGACGTACAGCATCGGCCGGGCCGCGGAGCTGCTCGGCGTCAGTTCGGAGACCGTCCGCCGGTGGGCCGACGGGGGGCAGCTCGCCATGGAGCGGGACGGGGCGGGGAACCGGGTGATCGACGGGGTCGGGCTCGCCGCGTTCGCCAAGGACCGGGCCGCCGGGTTGCATCCCGTGCCCGGGGAGACACGGACCTCGGTGCGGAATTCGTTCGCCGGGATCGTCACCGCGGTCACCGTCGACGACATCGTGGCCCAGGTGGAGATCCAGTCCGGGCCGCACCGGCTCGTCTCCCTGGTGAGCCGGGAGGCGGTCGACGAGCTGGGCATCGAGGTGGGGGTGACCGCCACGGCCCGGGTGAAGTCGACCAACGTCCACATCGACCGGGCCTGATCCGCACCGCCCACAGCGGGGAGCCCCCCCCTGCGCCCCGGCGCCCCGCCGCCCCCGCCTCAGCGGCAGAGCAGTGCCGCCTTCAGGTCCAGTTTGTGGTCCAGGCGGGCCAGGTCGCGGCCGGTGAGAAGCTCCACGCGCTGGATGCGGTAGTGCACCGTGTTGACGTGCAGGTGCAGGGCCTCGGCCGTGCGGGCCCAGGAGCCGTTGTGCGTGAGGAAGACGTCCAGGGTCTCCAGGAGCATCCGGTGCGAGGGGTTCGTGTCGTCGGCGAGCGGGCCCAGCGCGTGGATGCCGAAGGCGGTACGTACGTCGGCGGGGATGCCCGCGAGGAGGGCGTCGAGGGTCGTGAGCTCATCGATCGCGGTGAGCCGGGCCGGGGACGCCAGTTCCTTCGTCGCGCCCGCCGGCCCCGGGCCCGTGCCTGCGGCCACCCCGTCCCTGTTCCCGGGCGCCCTTCCCGAGCGCGCCGCCGTCAGCGCGTAACGTGCCTGCGTCAGCGCGCCCTTGAGGTTCTGCGGGGTGGCGACCGATGTGCTGATGCCGCCGTGCAGGGGGACGTTCGCGTTCCGGGCCTGGAGCGTCGGCCACCGGCGCTTGAGGGTCGCGACCGCACCCGTGTCCGGGTCCGTATCCGGGTCCCTGCCGGTGCCGGGGCCGATCACCGCCCCCGGCTCCCCCGTCGGCAGCCGGCCCACCGCGAACCCCCGGCCCGTGAGGTGGCGCAGCGCCTCGGTCAGGGCGTCGAGCGCGCAGTCCCCGTCCGGACCCGCGGCCGTGATCACCGTGTACGGACCCTCGCCCGGGAGGCCGCAGGCGCCCAGCGCCGTCCGTAGCGGGGCGGGGGCGGCGCCGGTGGTCGACGGGGTGTCGATCAGGGCGAGGAGGTCCGTCGCGAGGTCACGGGCGGCCCGCTCGCGACGGACCGCCCCCTGCCGGTGCTGGGCGAACACCTCGGCTATCTCGTGCAGCATGCGCGGCGGGGCCTCGACCGGCTCGGGCAGATGCAGACGCCACTGGCCGTACGCGGAGGCGTCCGGATCGACGCTCAGGGCCGTGGTCGCCGCCGCGGCCTCGGCCGCCTGGCGGACGGACAGCGGCGGGGCCGTCGGCGTACGGGCGATCGTGCGGCCCGTGGCGCTGAGCACGTAGGCGGGCGGGGTGCCGAGGTGGGCGACCGCGCGGGTGAGCAGCGTGTCCGGGTCCGCGCCGTCCGCGAGGAGCCCGCTCAGCTCCGCCCGTACGTTCTCGGGCAGCGCGTAGTGGTCGGCGGGCCGTCGGCTGAGGTCGCCCCACTGCCGGAGGTACACCGTGTCGGTGACGGCCCGGAACGACGTGTGCACCGGCACCGAGAGGATCGCGATGCCGTGCCGGCGGCACGCCTCGACGAGCACCCGCGGCACGCCCCCGTGCGTCTCCTCGCCGGCCAGCAGCGCCGCCGCTCCGGCCCCGTGCAGGGCGGCGACGAACCGTTCCGCCTTCGCCTCGTCGTCCGCCGGGGCCCACCACACCAGGCCGCTGAGGACCAGCTCGCCCCGCTGGAGGAAGCGTCCCGGATCCTCCAGATCGGTCGCGGTCACCCCGCTGATCTCCCGGGTGAGCTGCGGGCGGTCGCCCCAGAGCAGGGTCAGGTCCAGGGACTCCAGCCGGAGGAGGTCTTCGACGTGCATGGGCGGTCTCCTTGCGGGGTTCCGGGCACCCCACCCGACATCTCACATTCACGAGGTCCAGAGGAGCTATTGCATCGTAAATGCAAGGTCAGGTGGGGCAAACACCCCTTGGTTGTTCCTCCAGCGTTACGGCTTCGGCCTGGTGTATTTCCGTACGGTGAACCAGTCGTGCCGGGCCCCCTCGCGCGGCTTCACTGACGGGCATGGACCTCAACACGGTGCTCGACGTACGGGACGCCCGCAGCCCTGTTCCCTGGCGGCCGGGCGACGCCTGGCTGGGCGGGGGCACGTATCTGTTCTCCGAGCCCCAGCCGCATCTGCGCCGGCTCGTGGACCTGGGGCGGATGGGCTGGGAGCCGGTGCGGGAGCTGCCGGACGGGTCGCTGGAGATCGCCGCGACCTGCACGATCGCTCAGCTCTCGCGGTTCGGGAGGGCGTGGGGCGCACCGGCGGCTCCCCTCGTCGAGCAGTGCTGCCGCGCCTTCCTCGCCTCGTTCAAGATCTGGAACATGGCGACCGTCGGCGGGAACCTCTGCAACGCTCTGCCCGCCGGCCCGATGATCTCGCTCACCGCCGCGCTGGACGGGGAGTGCCTGCTGCGGGCCCAGGACGGTTCGCTGCGGCGGGCGCGGGTCGCGGATTTCGTGGTGGGGGCGGGACGCAAGGACCTGGGTGAGGGGGAGCTGCTGCGTTCCATCACCCTTCCCGCCCGCGCCCTGGCCTGCCGTACCGCCTTCCGTCAGGCGTCCCTGTACGGGCTCGGCCGCTCGGGCGCCCTCGTGATCGGGGCCCTGGACCCGGTGGACGGCTCGCTGGCCGTGACGGTGAGCGCGGCGACGGTCCGGCCGTTCCGCTTCTGGTTCCCGCTGCCGCCGGACCAGGAGGCGCTGCGCGGGGCGATCGACGCGGCGGTCGGGGCCGACGACTGGTTCGACGACATCCACGGACTGCCCGCGTGGCGGCGGCACATGGCCCTCCGCTTCGCCGAGGAGATCCGCCGGGAACTGACGGCCGGAGAACCGTCCCAGGGAGGGGTTCGATGAGTTACGCGATCCAGGTCAACGGGCAGCCCTTCGAGGACGAGCCCCGCGCCGGCCAGTGTCTGCGCACCTATCTGCGCGAGCGCGGCTGGTTCGGCGTCAAGAAGGGCTGCGACGCCGGGGACTGCGGCGCCTGCACCGTGCACGTCGACGGCGAACCGGTGCACAGCTGCGTCTACCCCGCCGTACGGGCGACGGGGCGTGCCGTCACCACCGTGGAGGGGCTGGCGGACGTGGAGGGTGAACTCCACCCCGTACAGCAGCGGTTCCTCGACGCGCAGGGGTTCCAGTGCGGGTTCTGCACCGCCGGCTATCTGATGACGACGGCCGCCCTCGACGAGGAGCAGCTCGGCGACCTGCCCCGGGCCTTCAAGGGGAACATCTGCCGCTGCACCGGCTACCGGGCCATCGAGGACGCGGTGCGCGGCGTACGGCACACGGAGGATCCCGCGGCGGGGCGGGCCGTCGGGCGGAATCCGGGGGCGCCCGCCGGGCCGCTGGTGGTCACCGGAACGGCGCGCTACACCTTCGACGTCGACGTTCCCGGCCTGCTCCACATGAAGCTCCTGCGCTCCCCGCACCCGCACGCCCGCATCGTCTCCATCGACACCTCCGCCGCTCTGCGCGTGCCGGGCGTGCGTCTGGTCCTGACCCATCACGACGCCCCCGAGCGTCTCTACTCCACCGCCCGGCACGAGCACCCCACCGAGGACCCCGACGACACCCGGCTGCTGGACGACACCGTCCGTTACGTCGGCCAGCGCGTCGCCGCCGTCGTGGCGGACAGCGAGGGCGCGGCCGAGGAGGGCTGCCGCCGCGTCGAGGTGGTGTACGAGCCGCTTCCGTACGTCACCGACCCGGAGGAGGCCATGGCGTCCGGCGCTCCGGTCATCCACGACAAGGGGCCCGAGTCGCGCATCGCCCGTCCGGAGAACAACGTGGTCGGCGAGGTGCACGGCGAGATCGGCTCGGTCGAGGACGGCTTCGCCGAGGCGGACGTCGTGTACGAGGAGACCTTCCGCACCCAGCGCGTCCAGCACGCCAGCCTGGAGACGCACGGCGCTCTCGCCTGGTACGAGCACGACGAGGACGGGCAGGAGCGGCTGACCGTGCGCTCCAGCACCCAGACCCCCTTCCTCACCCGGCGAGCGCTGTGCGCGCTGTTCGACCTGGAGCTGAAGCAGGTACGGGTGTTGGCGGGCCGGGTCGGCGGCGGCTTCGGCGGAAAGCAGGAGATGATCGTCGAGGACATCGTGGCGCTCGCCGTGATGCGGCTGCGGCGGCCGGTGAAGCTGGAGTACACGCGTCCCGAGCAGTTCTACGGGGCGACCACCCGTCATCCGTTCATCATCCGGGTACGGGCGGGGGCCCGCGCGGACGGCACGCTGACCGCGTTGCAGCTGCGCGTGGTGTCGAACACCGGGGCGTACGGCAATCACGGTCCGGCGGTGATGTTCCACAGCGTCGGCGAGTCGATGGCCGTCTACCGTGCCCCGCACAAGAAGGTCGACGCCTTCTCCGTGTACACCAACGGCGTTCCGGCGGGGGCCTTCCGGGGCTACGGGCTCGGGCAGGTCGTCTTCGCCGTCGAGTCCGTGATGGACGAGCTGGCCCGGCTCACCGGCATCGATCCGCTGGTCTTCCGGGAGCGCAACATCATCGGACCCGGCGAGCCCATGCTCAGCCCCGGCGGCGAGGAGGAGGACCTGGAGATCGCCAGCTACGGGCTCGATCAGTGCCTCCAGGTCGTACGGGACGCCATCCGGCGGTACGGGGACGGCCCCGGCGACGACGTGCCGGAGGGGTGGCTGGTCGGGCAGGGCGCCGGGATGTCGATGATCGCCACCGGCCCGCCCGGCGGCCATTTCGCCGACGCCACGGTGAAGCTGCTCCAGGACGGTACGTACGACATCGCCGTCGGGACCGCCGAGTTCGGCAACGGCACCACGACCGTCCACCAGCAGATCACCGCCGGGGCGCTGTCCACGACGGTGGACCGGATCGTGATCCGGCAGTCGGACACCGACGTCGTCCGGCACGACACGGGGGCGTTCGGCTCGGCCGGGACGGTGGTGGCGGGCAAGGCCGTGATGAAGGCCGCCGACGCGCTGGCCGTGCAGATCCTGGACTTCGCGGCCGGGCAGCTGGGGGCGGCTCCGGGCGACTGCCGGCTGACGGTGGACGCGGTGGAGTGCGCCGGGCGCGAGATCAGCCTGAAGGAGCTGTTCCAGGCCGCCCGCTCGGCGGGGCGTGAGCTGTCCGCCGACGGGCACTGGGGCGGCTCGCCGCGCTCGGTGGCGTTCAACGCCCAGTGGTTCCGGCTCGCCGTGGACCCGGGCACCGGTGAGATCCGCATCCTGCGCAGCGTCCACGCCGCCGACGCGGGCAAGGTGATGAACCCGATGCAGTGCCGGGGCCAGGTCGAGGGCGGGGTGGCGCAGGCGCTCGGCGCGACGCTCTTCGAGAACGTCCGGCTCGACGAGCGCGGAGAGGTGACCACGGCCGCGTTCCGCCGCTACCGGCTGCCGCAGTACGCCGACGTGCCGCGCACCGAGGTGCACTTCATGGAGACCTCGGACGCGATCGGGCCGCTGGGCGCGAAGTCGATGAGCGAGAGCCCCTTCAACCCGGTCGCCCCGGCCTTCGCCAACGCGCTGCGCGATGCCACGGGCATCCGGTTCACCGAGCTGCCGCTGACCCGTGACCGGGTGTGGCTGGCACTTGACGAGGCATCGAGGAAGTCACAGGTGCGATGAGATATACGGTCTTGGGTTGTTGTTTGCCATGGAGATCGGGGATTTTTCTTGGCTTCTGAGGTGGTGTGAGATTTCCGGGCGCCTGTGGCGGGCATCACGTAGGGCGTGGATCGCGGCGGATCGTCAACGGAGACACCCAGGGGGCAGCCCATGCCGGTGGACCGGCTCGGAACGCGGGATGTGGCGGTACGGGCGTTCGCCCTGGTCGGGGAGTTGCACCGGCCCGTGACGCTCACGGTCACCGAACTGCGCGGGGGATGGGAGCAGCACCGCGCCGAGGTGACGTTCGACTGTGCGAAGGAGGGCCCGCAACACCACACGTTCGAGGGACCGTTGCTGCGGGAGGTCGTCGCGGACGCGGGCCCGGCCTTCGACGTCCGCCGACGCAAGGACCGCTCGCGTTTCCTGCTGGCCGTCACCGGCGGGGACGGGCACCACGCGGTGCTGTCCTGGGCGGAGATCGACGCGGACTTCGGCGACGCACCCGTCCTGCTCGCCACCCGCATGGACGACCGGCCGCTGGAGCCGGACGGCAGCCAGCTGGTGGTGCCGCGGGACCGGTGCGGGGCTCGCTACGTCAGCGCCATCACCCGGGTCTGGGTCGGGGCCGCGCTTCTCCCCCCGTACGACGGCGGCTGAACCGGACGCCCCTCGGCGCGCCGGGCGTTGAGCCGTCCGGCTGAACTCGCCGGATCTCCGGACGCCGTACGGAGCCCCAGGGCGGGCCGAATCGCCCGATCCGCCCTGTCCCGACCGGCTCGGTGGGCGCACAGAATTTCCCTGAACTTGCTTGGTTCGGCACGGAGTTGAGGGTTTATCTACGCGCGGAGCATGGCCCACCGAACGATCATTCGGGCATATCAGACGACTTCTCGCACGGGCATTACCGGTGGGTATCTCGAGCTGCTAGAAACTGCATCCCCACATCCCCCCACGCTTCGAAGGGCTGGCAGCCATGTCAGTACGGAGAATTCGGGCATCCCTCACCACTCTCGCGCTCGCCGCCGTCGCGGCCATCGGTGTCGCGGGGCCGGCTTCCGCGACCGACTCGGCCGCCGCGGGCGGCTATGTCGCGCTCGGCGATTCCTACTCCTCCGGCGTCGGCGCCGGAGACTACCTCCCCGACAGCGGCGACTGCCTGCGCAGCACCGCCGCCTACCCCTACCTCTGGCAGGCGGCGAACTCCCCCGCCTCGTTCGACTTCGTCGCCTGCTCGGGGGCGACCACCTCGTCCGTCGCGAGCGGCCAGCTCGGCGCGCTCAGCGCGTCCACCTCGCTGGTCAGCGTCACCGCCGGAGGCAATGACGTCGGGTTCGCCGACGTCATGCAGGACTGCGTGCTGGGAAGCGAGGCCACCTGCCTCAACAGCGTGGACGGCGCCGTCGCGCAGATGAACAGCTCCCTGCCCGGAAGCCTCGATTCGCTCTACGACGGCATCCGGGCCGGCGCCCCGCAGGCCCAGGTCGTGGTCCTCGGCTACCCCCGCTTCTACCAGCTGTCCGGCAGCTGCGTCGCCGGGCTCAGCGAGACCGAGCGGGCCGCGATCAACAACGCATCGGACGTCCTGAACGACGTCCTGGCCAAGCGGTCGGCCGACGCCGGGTTCACCTTCTCCAGCGTGGTCGACGAATTCACGGGGCACGAACTGTGCTCGGGCGACGCCTGGATCCACAGCGTCACGGTCCCGGTCCAGAACTCCTACCACCCCAAGGCCGCTGGGCAGTCGGGCGGCTATCTGCCCGCATTCAGCTCGGCGGTGTAGGACCGATCGCGTGCTGAGAGAGGCGGTTCACCGGGCGACCGGTGGGCCGCCTCGGTCAGTAGCGCTCGACCAGGTGCTCGCGGCCGGCCGGAGGCTCGTAACTCTCGGGCCAGAAGTCCGTCACCCCGGTGATCAGCCCTTCCTCGTCGAACGTGAAGAAGTGGATGGCGTCCAACTCCTGCGCCGGATCGCCCTCCTGCTCCGCCGTCACCGTGAATCCGGTCCGGGCGGCGGCCTGCCGGCCCTCCGCGTCGGCGACGATCCGCTCGACCTTGACGTGCCAGTCGCCCGGATACTCCTGGTTGAACCGGAGATACCGCTCCCTGCCGCGGATCCGCTCGCGCGTCTGCGGCAGGTCGTACACCATGCCCTCGGCGAGGGTCGCCCCGAACGCATCCCAGTCGCGCGCCTCGGCCGCCGACCAATATGCCTCCACCGCCCCGCGCAGCGCGGCCGTCGTGGTCCCGGAAGTCGTCGCGGGCGTGGCGCCCGGAGCCGTCGCGGGCGTGGCTCCGCCCACCGTTCCGCCTGTCGTGTCGGTCATGGGAACGAGTCTGTACCCCGCCACTGACAATCGGCCGGAGAAGCTCCGCGGGGCTGCTGCGACCTGCGGTTATCCCTGATGCTCGGCAGGCCGCGACGCCTTGACCGAGTACATCAAGGGGATCCTCGGCCGCCCCGCCGGGAAGCGGAAGCGACCGTCCGCATGGCGCTCCAGCGTGCCGAACCGCCGGACGGGCGCGGAATCGTGCTCGTGGAGGAAGTCGATCCGCAGCCCCGCCGCGACGAGCGCCGTCACCACCCGGCCCACCGGGTGCTGCCACTCGACGCAGCGGTTGTGCACGGTCGGCGCGTCCAGGTCGGCGTACGTGCCCGGCGGCGCGTCCACCCAGGCGTCGCGGCTGAAGTAGTCGTCGGTGACCACGGACCCGGTCTCGGCGTCCATCGAGTCGGTCAGCGGATGGAACTCCGCGAAGTAGAGGAACCCGCCCGGGGCGACCAGTGAGGCGGCGGTCTCGGCCCAACGGTCGATGTCCGGAAGCCAGTTCAGCGCGCCGACGCCCGTGTAGACGATGTCGTACGCGGAGTCGGGAACGGCGGCCTGCGCGTCGTACACATCGGCCGTGACGAACGCCGCCCGGTCCGGCCCGAGACCCAGGGACCCGGCCAGCCCCCGGGCCGCCTCGACGGCGGGCTCGGAGAAGTCGAGGCCCACCACCTGCGTGGCGCCGTGCCGGGCCCAGGACAGGGTGTCGAGCCCGATATGGCACTGGAGGTGCAGCAGGGTCTTCCCGGTCACGTCGCCGACCTCGGCCACCTCGAAGGCGGGCAGGGCGTCCCGGCCCGCCCGGAACGCGTCCAGGTCGTAGTAGTCGCTCGCCACGTGGATCGGCACGCGCTCGTCCCAGCGCGCGCGGTTGGCGTCGTGCCAGTCGTCCGGAGTCGGGGAGTACATGAGCCGAAGCTACCCACCGGCCGGGTGGTGTGCGAGGGGTTATCCACAGGCTCCCCGGCGGAGCGGCCGATCAGGTTGGATGGGGACATGAGCGAATCACAGAACGCCTCGACCACGCCGGAGTGGGAGCAGCGGTTCCGCGCGCCCCGGGTGTCCCTGCCCGACTGGGCCGAGGACGCGCCTGACCGCTCTCTGTTCGTCTCCAACGCCACCGGGACCTACGAGCTGTACGCGTGGGACCGGGCGAGCGGGCGGCAGCGCCAGGTGACCGACCGGCCCAACGGGACCACCGACGGCGTGCTGACGCCGGACGGGGAAGCGATCTGGTGGTTCAGCGACACCGACGGCGACGAGTTCGGCGTGTGGATGCGCCAGCCGTTCGGCGGTGGGGAGGACGAGCCGGCCGCCCCGGGCCTCGCACCCTCCTACCCGGCGGGCCTGGCCATCGGGCGGGACGGTTCGGCGGTGATCGGCCGCTCGACCGACGAGGACGGCACGACGGTCCATCTGGTGCGGTCGCCGGGCGCCGAGCCCGTGGAGATCTACCGGCACCGGGAGTCCGCAGGCGTCGGGGACCTCTCCCACGACGCGACGCTGATCGCCCTGGAGCACACCGAGCACGGCGACGCGATGCACTCCGCGCTGCGCGTGGTGCGCCCCGACGGCTCGACGGTGGCCGAGCTGGACGACACCGAGGGCGGCACGAAGGAGCTGGGGCTCGCCGTGCTCGGCTTCGCGCCGGTGGCCGGTGACAGCCGGCTGCTCGTCGGGCATCAGCGGCGCGGCCGCTGGGAGCCGATGATCTGGGACCCGGTCGCGGGCACGGAGACCGCCCTGCCGGTCGACCTGCCGGGCGATGTGGGGGCCGAGTGGTATCCGGACGGCTCCGCGCTGCTCATCGAGCACAGCTTCGAGGCCCGCAGCGAGCTGTGGCGGTACGAGCCGGGGGCGACGGAACCCGTACGCGTGGAGACCCCCGCGGGTACGGTCTCGGGCGCCACGGCCCGCCCGGACGGCACCGTGGAGTACCTGTGGTCCTCGGCCGCGCGACCGCCCGAGGTGCGGTCGACGAGCGGCGCGGTGGTCCTGGACCCGCCGGGAGCCAAGGCCCCGCCGTCGGTGCGGGTCGAGGACGCGTGGGTGGAGGGGCCGGGCGGCCTGATCCACGCCCTCGTGCAGAAGCCCGCCACCGGCGACGGCCCCTTCCCCACGATCTTCGAGATCCACGGCGGGCCCACCTGGCACGACAGCGACGCCTTCGCCTCCGGTCCCGCCGCCTGGGTGGACCACGGCTTCGCGGTCGTCCGGGTCAACTACCGGGGCTCCACCGGATACGGCCGCGCCTGGACGGACGCGCTGAAGCACCGGGTCGGCCTGATCGAGCTGGAGGACATCGCGGCCGTGCGGGACTGGTCGGTGAAGTCCGGGCTCGCCGACCCGGAGCGCCTGGTCCTGGCCGGCGGCTCCTGGGGCGGCTATCTCACCCTCCTCGGGCTCGGCACCCAGCCCGACTCGTGGGCCCTGGGCCTGGCGGCCGTGCCCGTCGCGGACTACGTCACGGCCTACCACGACGAGATGGAGGCCCTGAAGGCGATGGACCGCACACTGCTGGGCGGCACGCCGGAGGAGGTTCCCGAGCGCTTCGAGGCCTCGTCCCCGCTGACGTACGTCGACGCGGTGCGCGCCCCCGTCTACATCTCGGCGGGCGTCAACGATCCGCGCTGCCCCATCCGTCAGGTGGAGAACTACGTGGACCGGCTGGCGGCGCGCGGCGCGGTCCACGAGGTCTACCGCTACGACGCGGGCCACGGCTCGCTCGTGGTGGAGGAGCGGATCAAGCAGGTGCGACTGGAGCTGGAGTTCGCCCTGAAGCACCTGGGCGGGGGCCCGGTGGCCGGTACGGCGGGGTGAACCCGGGCCGCCGGCGGGCGTAAGGGCCGGATAAATGGCGGACCCCGCTCCGGGAGCCCGGGGCGGGGAACCGTACCTTTGAGGGGTGTACAGGTTCCTGCTGACCCCACGATGGTGGGGGATCAACCTCTTCGTCGTGCTGGCCATCCCGTTCTGCGTGTTCATGGGCACCTGGCAGCTCGGCCGCTTCGAGGACCGTGTGCAGTCGCACGAACAGGCGGAGAAGCAGCCCGATCCGAGCACCCGGGCCGCGAAACCCCTGGACGAGCTGCTGCCGGTCGACAAGGTGACGTCCGGCCGCCCGGCCGTCGCCACGGGGACGTACGCCGACCAGTTCCTGGTGCCCGGCCGTGAGCTGGAGGACCGTCAGGGCTTCTACGTCCTGAACATGCTGCGCACGGACACCGGCAAGGCCCTGCCGGTGGTCCGGGGCTGGCTGCCCGGGTCCGCGAACGACGTCCGGGTGCCCGCCGCGCCGAAGGGCGAGGTCACGGTGACCGGCGACCTCCAGGCATCCGAGAACACCCACAGCGACGGCGTCGACGTCCGGGGCGGGCTCCCCGGGGGCCAGGTCGGCATGATCAGCGCGGCGACCCTGGTGAACCTCGTCCCCTACGACGTCTACGACGCCTGGGTGACGCTGCCCGAGGCCGAGGCGGGCGGTACGGGCGGAGCGATGAAGCCCGTGCCCGCGGCGGCCCCGGAGGGCAGCGGCCTCGATCTGAAGGCCTTCCAGAACCTGGGGTACACGGGCGAGTGGTTCGTCTTCGCCGCCTTCGTGCTCTTCATGTGGTTCCGGCTGGTGCGGCGGGAGGCCGAGGCCGTGCGCGACATCGCCCTCGGGCTCGTGCCGGAAGAACCCGGCCCGGCCGCGGAGGACGCCGCTCCGGTCTCGGAGGACGCCCGGAAGGACGCCCCACAGGACCCGTCGTCGCCGGACTAAGACGCGGCGAGCACTCCCGTGCGGTAGATCGTGCCCGAGCAGGCGTTGGGGATCTCCGTCTGCGCCGTGGGCGCTCCCGTCTCCGGGGTGTGCGTCACGGCGACACTGCCCTCGGCCGGGGTCCCGCCGTCCTCGTGCAGCGACTGGGTGCCGACACCGGACTGGTTCTCGGAGCCCCCGCCGACCGGTCCTCCCGCGCCGTCCGCCGACGGGGTCGGGGTCGGTGAGGGGCCCTCGGTCGGACAGGTGTCGGTCGGCACCCAGGCGAACCGCACCTCGTACGCCATGGCCGGCTTCAGCAGCACCGTGCCCGGCTCCTGGGACGGGTCGGGCAGGCCGGGGGCGGGGTCGCCCGCCGCGTGCTGGACCACGACGATCTTCTGCGAGTCGGCGGCGCCGAGTGCGGTGAAGCCCACCGTGCCGTTGCTGCTGACCGTGCAGTCCGCGCCGGACACGTTGGCGATCCGGAAGCTGCCGTAGACCGTGCCGTCGGCTCCCGGTGCGTCGGTGCTCGCGGACGCGACGCCGAGCTGACCGGGGTCGCAGACGGGCAGGGACGCGAAGTCCACGCTCGGGGAGTCGGGCTTCTCGCCCGCGACCGCCCCGTCGGGGTCGCTTCCCTCGCCCTGGGAGGGGCTGGGATCCGGGGCGGCCTCGCCCTCGCCGCCCTCGCTCTCGCGCTCGGTGGGCTCCACGGTCCGCCGGTCGGGCTCCTCGATGCCGGTCTCCTCCCCGTTGCCGCCCTGGGCCTGCTCGCCGTGTCCGGCGATGGCGGGGCTGGCGGTGGACGAGCCGTCCGAGGTGGCGACGTGGACGAAGGCGGGGACGGCGGTGCCGATCAGCAGAGCCGCCGCGGCCGCGCCGACGACGGCCTGCCGCCGCCTGGCCCGGCGGGCGGGGACGGCGCGGTGGAGATGGTCGAGGGTCCCGTCGGAGGGGGCGATGTCCCGCACCGCACCGTGCAGCATGCGGCGCAGGGCCACTTCGTCCAGCTCGCCCGGCGGGCCCGGTGGGTCGGACGCGGGGACGCCCCGGCCTTCGGCGAAGAGGTCCGTCAAGGTGCCGAGGATGTCGTCGTCGGACGCCGCGGGGGCGTCGCCGGAAGCTTTGCCGGGGGCGTTGCCCGCGGCGGTCTTCTCACCGGCGCGGGCGGCGGTCTCCGTACGTGTGCCGGCGTCGGTCTCCGTGCCCGCATCGGCGTCAGGATCCGTACGCGCGTCGCCGTCGGTCTCCGTACCCGCGTCCGCGTCCACCGGGGCCGTGTCCGCCGGGGCCGCGTCCACTGGGGCCGTGTCCGCCGGGGCGTTGTCCGCCTCGGCCGATGCCGTGCCGGCGTCCCGCTCGGCCGGGTCCCGCTCGTCGGGGTCCTCGGCGGCCTCGGTGTCCACGCGCTCGGGGGGCGCGGGCTCCGGGGTCTCACTCTGCCCGGGACCCGCGCTCTCGGCGTGCGGTCGGTCATCCGGATCGGTGTGCGGAGTCTTCTCCGGCCCGTGGTTCACAATTCCGTTTCCCGTCGGGTCATTCTCGTGCCTGTGCTCGGGGCCTTCGGGGCCCTGTCCGGGGCGCTGCTCGGGCCCGCTCATGCCTGGGCCTCCATCACGACGCGCAGCGCCGCTATGCCCCGGGAGCCGTACGCCTTGACCGACCCCAGCGAGACGCCGAGCGTCTCGGCCACCTGGGCCTCCGTCATGTCCGCGAAGTAGCGCAGCACCAGCACCTCGCGCTGGCGTCGCTGGAGCCCCTTCATCGCCTTGATCAGCGCGTCCCGCTCCAGCTGGTCGTAGGCGCCCTCCTCCGCGCTCGCCATGTCCGGCATCGGCTTGGAGAGCAGCTTCAGCCCGAGGATGCGGCGGCGCAGTGCGGAGCGCGAGAGGTTGACGACGGTCTGCCGGAGGTAGGCCAGGGTCTTCTCCGGTTCGCGGACCCGGTTGCGCGCGGAGTGCACGCGGATGAACGCCTCCTGCACCACGTCCTCGCAGGACGCGGTGTCGTCCAGCAGCAGGGCCGCGAGGCCGAGCAGGGAGCGGTAGTGGGCGCGATAGGTCTCGGTGAGGTGGTCGACCGTGGTTCCTGCTGCCACCGTCTCGTCAGCACCCCCGCGCTGCGCGGGCAACTGGGCCGGGCGCGCGGCGGGCATGGGCGCGATCACCGGCATGCCGCCGGGCGCACGGGGCCGCCGGAGCGGACGCACCGAAGCGCCTCGCAACGGGCCCACCACTGTGATGTCGAGAACCTCTGCCACGCCTGTTGGACACGCTGCCCCCCGTCAGGGTTGTACGCGGACGGCGCCACGTTCGACGCTGTGCGACATGCCCTCATACGTACCTGCTCTTCCCCAAATGCCCCGTAATGGCGTCCGGCCACGCAAGAAGTGACGACATAGACGCAGCCCGGCCGAGGTGCGGTTGCAGATGGCCGGGAGATCATCGTCGGACACGACAACGCCCCAGCTCAAGAGGTTCAGACCAGCAAATTACTCATAGGGCGTTCACAGATCCTACAAAACAGGTTCGATCATCACCGGGGAAATTCGGCGGCGACCGATTCGGCGATCTGCGCCACGTTCAAAGCCGCACCTTTTCGGAGATTGTCGCCGCAAAGGAACATTTCCAGGGAATGCGGGTCGTCCATCGACCGCCGGACGCGGCCCACCCAGGTGGGGTCGGTGCCCACCACGTCGGACGGGGTGGGGAAGTCACCGGAGGCCGGGCTGTCGAACAGCACCACGCCGGGGGCGGTCGCCAGGATCTCGTGCGCCTTGTCGACGGCGACCTCGTTCTCGAAGCGGGCGTGGACGGACATCGAGTGGGTGGCGACGACGGGGACGTACACACAGGTCGCGGTGGTCTTCAGCTCCGGCAGTCCCAGCACCTTGCGGCACTCCTCGCGGATGGCGATCTCCTCGGAGGACCAGCCGTCCCCGGCGTCCGTACCCGCCCAGGGCACGACGTTCAGGGCGACGGGCGCGGCGAACGGGCTCCGCGCGCCGTTCATGCCGTCCGCGCTGTCCCCCAGGGCCCGGCGCACGTCCCCGGGCTGGGTGCCCAGCTCCGTACCGGCCACCAGTGACAGCTGTTCGCGCAGGGCGGCGACGCCGTCCCGGCCCACGCCGCTGACGGCCTGGTAGGAGGAGACGATGAGCTCGCGCAGCCCGAATTCGGCGTGCAGCGCGCCGACCGCGACGATCAGCGACAGCGTGGTGCAGTTCGGGGACGCGACGATGCCGCGCGGCCTGAGCCGTGCGGCATGGGGGTTGATCTCCGGGACGACCAGCGGCACGTCGTCGTCGAGCCGGAAGGCGGCGGAGTCGTCGATGACGACGACGCCCTTGGCGGCGGCGATCGGGGCCCACCGGGCGGACACTTCGTCCGGCACCAGGAAGAGGGCCACGTCGATGCCGTCGAACACGTCCTCGCTCAGCGCGAGGACCTCGCTCTCCTCGCCGCGCACGACCAGCTTGCGGCCGGCCGAGCGCGGCGAGGCGACGAGTCTGACCTCGCCCCAGACGTCCGCGTGCTGCGAGAGGATCCGGAGCATGACACCGCCGATCGCCCCGGTCGCGCCGACGACCGCGAGCGAAGGGCGGTGTCCGGTCATCGGCCGGTGCCTCCGTAGACGACGGCCTCGTCGGAGTCGCTGTCGAGACCGAAGGCGGTGTGCACGGCGCGCACGGCCTCGTTGACGTCGTCGGCGCGGGTGACGACCGAGATGCGGATCTCGGATGTCGAGATCAGCTCGATGTTCACGCCCGCGTCGGACAGTGCCTCGAAGAATCCGGCGGTGACGCCCGGGTTGGTCTTCATGCCGGCGCCGACCAGGGAGATCTTGGCGATCTGGTCGTCGTAGCGCAGCGAGTCGAAGCCGATGGAGCCCTTGGTCCGCTCCAGGGCGTCGATGGCCTTGCGGCCCTCGGCCTTGGGCAGGGTGAAGGAGATGTCCGTCAGGCCGGTCGACGCGGCGGAGACGTTCTGCACCACCATGTCGATGTTGACCTCGGCGTCCGCGATGGCGCGGAAGATCGCGGCGGCCTCGCCCGGCTTGTCCGGGACGCCGACGACGGTGACCTTGGCCTCCGAGACGTCGTGGGCGACTCCGGAGATGATCGCGTGCTCCACCTGCTGGTCCCCTTGCGGCTCGTTGCTGACCCAGGTGCCGCGCAGTCCGGAGAAGGACGAGCGGACGTGGATCGGGATGTTGTAACGGCGTGCGTACTCGACGCAGCGGTGCAGCAGCACCTTGGAGCCGGACGCGGCCAGCTCCAGCATGTCCTCGAAGGAGATCCAGTCGATCTTCTTCGCCTTCTTCACGACCCGGGGGTCCGCGGTGAAGACGCCGTCGACGTCGGTGTAGATCTCACAGACCTCGGCGTCCAGCGCTGCGGCCAGCGCGACGGCGGTCGTGTCCGACCCGCCGCGGCCGAGGGTGGTGATGTTCTTGCCCTCCTGGCTCACGCCCTGGAACCCGGCGACGATGGCGATGTTGCCCTCGTCGATCGAGGTCCGGATGCGGCCCGGCGTGACGTCGATGATGCGCGCTTTGTTGTGGACCGAGTCGGTGATGACACCGGCCTGGCTGCCCGTGAACGACTGGGCCTCGTGGCCCAGGTTTTTGATCGCCATCGCCAGCAGGGCCATGGAGATCCGCTCACCCGCGGTCAGCAGCATGTCGAATTCCCGGCCGGTAGGCATCGGGGACACCTGCTCGGCGAGATCTATCAACTCGTCCGTCGTGTCGCCCATCGCGGACACCACGACAACCACCTGGTTGCCGTTCCTCTTGGCGTCGACGACTCGCTTGGCGACCCGCTTGATGCCCTCGGCATCGGCTACGGAGGAGCCTCCGTACTTCTGCACGACAAGGCCCACGTGCGCTCCTCGCTCAGTCATTACTGCGGTCGGCTCAGTTTAACGAGCAGTCCGGAATCAACCCGTCCATTACCAGATGGTGAGATGTCCCGCTCACCACCCGGAACGGCGTGTCGCTCCGAACTGCTCGTACCGGGCTGCTGCCCAGCCCGACCGTCGAGCACTCCCGTTTGTGTCCCAGCCCACACGATCGGACACGGATCGGCGAGCCGGGACGGTCAGTCGGCGTACCCCTTGAGCTTCCCGGTGCCGGACGCGAAGCCGGCCGGCTCGGGCGGCGCACACCCGTTCACCGTCGCGGCCCGCCGCCGGCGCCCGCCCGTCGAAGACCGCGTGTTCGTCGAGGTCAGAGGCCTTCCGCAGGCCCTACTGCACCGGCCGCAGCCCCAGCGGCGCCGCGATCTCCTGGAGCATCACGCGGCCCGCCTCCTCCGCGAGGTCGTCCT
Source organism: Streptomyces sp. NPDC058576 (assembly GCF_042718715.1). NCBI lineage: Bacteria > Bacillati > Actinomycetota > Actinomycetes > Kitasatosporales > Streptomycetaceae > Streptomyces > Streptomyces sp. NPDC058576. Next base: position 197,147 of record NZ_JBHXPF010000005.1, read on the forward strand.
CGCCCGGGTCCTGGTCGGTGTCCAGGCCGTCCAGTTCCTCCAGGGGCTGGCCGAGGCGGATGTGGGCGACCAGGGACTGGAGGGCGCGGAGGGTGGCGGAGGCGGTGGAGCCCCAGTTGGAGAAGTACGAGAACTGCCACCACCACAGCGCCTCGGCGGTGCGGTCCGCCTCGTAGTGCGCGAGGCCGTGGCCGAGGTCGGTGACCAGGTCGGCCAGGTCGTCGGAGATGCGGTGCGGGACCGGGGCCTTGCGGGGCTCGTACGGGTCGAAGACCTCGGAGTAGACGTCGATCGGCTCCAGCAGCGCCGCGAACCGCTCGCGCAGGCCGTCCGCGTCCGGCTCCGCGCCGAGGTCCGGTTCGTACCGCTCGTCGGGCAGGACGTCCTCGTACGCGCCGAGGCGGCCGCCCGCGAGCAGGAGCTGCGAGACCTGGAGAAGCAGGACCGGGACGGCCTCTTCCGGCTCGTCGACCTTGGACACCTCGGCGACCGCGACGATGAACGTCTTGATCTGGTCCGCGATCTGGACGGCGAAGTCGCCCGGGTCCTGCGTGACGGAGTTCAGCGTGGCGTCAGACATCGAGGGGACCTCCCGTGGGCGCGGTCACAGACGGTGAAGCGGACGGCAGTGCGTGCAGGAGCCGGGGGTGTACGGCGGTGGCGTCAGACATCCAGCAGCCGCCTCCCCTCGAAAGCGCGGCCCAGGGTGACCTCGTCGGCGTACTCCAGGTCGCCGCCGACCGGCAGGCCGCTGGCCAGCCGGGTCACCCTGAGGCCCATCGGCTTGACCATCCGCGCCAGGTACGTCGCGGTGGCCTCGCCCTCCAGGTTGGGGTCGGTCGCGAGGATCAGCTCCGTGATGGAGCCGTCCGCGAGCCGCGCCAGCAGCTCGCGGATGCGCAGGTCGTCCGGGCCGACGCCCTCGATGGGGCTGATCGCCCCGCCCAGAACGTGGTACCGGCCCCGGAACTCACGCGTCCGCTCGATCGCCACGACGTCCTTGGGCTCCTCGACCACGCAGATGACGCTCTGGTCGCGGCGGGCGTCCCGGCAGATCCCGCACTGCTCCTGCTGCGCGACATTGCCGCACACGGCGCAGAACCGGACCTTGTCCTTGACCTCCAGGAGGGCGTGGGCCAGCCGGCGTACGTCGGTGGGCTCGGCCTGCAGGATGTGAAAGGCGATCCGCTGCGCGCTCTTGGGACCGACGCCGGGCAGCCTGCCCAGTTCGTCGATGAGGTCCTGAACAACGCCTTCGTACAACGGAACGCCTTTCTTCGCTTCCTGCTCCGTACCGTAGTGGGTACGGGTCGGTACCAGTAGGCCTCGGTGGGCCTGCGGAACCTAGTGGCCTGTGGCCGGCCGGGTCAGAACGGCAGACCCGGGATGCCGCCCCCGCCGCCCAGGCCCTGCGCCAGCGGGCCGAGCTTCTCCTGCTGGAGCGCCTGCGCGTTCTCGTTGGCCGCCTGGACGGCCGCGACGACGAGGTCCGCGAGCGTCTCGGTGTCCTCCGGGTCCACCGCCTTCGGGTCGATCACCAGGGCGCGGAGCTCGCCGGAGCCGGTCACGGTGGCCTTCACGAGACCGCCGCCCGCCTGTCCCTCGACCTCGGTCCTGGCCAGTTCCTCCTGGGCCGCGGCGAGATCCTGCTGCATCTTCTGGGCCTGCTGGAGCAACTGCTGCATATTGGGCTGGCCACCACCGGGAATCACGGTCACTCCTGGCATTTCGACGACAAATGTTTCGGTAAGCCGAGCCTACGTGCTCCCCGGGCACCGCGCTCCACCCGCCGGGTAGCAACTCTTTCGGGTGAGATCCCGGAACCGGGTGAGTGCTCCTATACCTGACCAGCGGCCCTGCGCAGGCGGGAATCCCGCGATTTCGACCCCACGGCCCACCATTCGGCGGTAGGAAGGGCATGCGCATCGGCACACGAGCGTGCATGTGCGGTGACGCAGAGTTACCTCCCGGAGGTCGTCGGTCGCGCGGACCGCCGCGTCCGCCCCGTCCGTCCCGTCCACCCCGTCCGTCCCGTCCGTCAGAGTGCAGAGGAGTGCCCCGGTGAGCCAGCCGGAGATGCAGCCCGAGGGGCCGCCCCGCAAGGAGTCCGATGCGGGATCCGGTGAGAACGGAGCTGAGCATTCCGCCACGGGAGCCCCTGCTGAGGGGCGTGCCGGTGGCCGCGCCGGGTGGCGTGCCGGTGGGCGGGATCTGACCGGGCGCCCCTTCCCTCTCGGCGACTGGGGCGAGCCGGCCGAGCGGCTCGACGAGCTCTACCGCTGGGTCGAGACCGGCGCCCTGGACACCGCCGACTGGTATCTGAACGACCGGGTCTGGAAGCGCCGGGCCGCGAGGACGCTGCGGATGGGCACGGCCGCCGGGGTGGTCGCCGGAGCCGCTCTGCCGCTGCTCGACCTGACCGGCGCGCTGAGCGGCTCGGCGGGCTGGGGCTATCTGTCACTGCTGCTGGGGGCCGCCTGCATGGCCTGCGACCGGTATTTCGGTCTCACCTCCGGGTGGATAAGGAACCTCGCCACGGCCCAGGCGGTGCAGCGGCGGCTCCAGGTGCTCCAGTTCGACTGGGCCTCGGAGTGCGTACGGGAGATGCTCGGGCCGACCGAGGGCACGGCCAGCGAGGCGGCCGAGCGGTGCCTGGGGGTGCTGCGGAGGTTCTCCGAGGACGTGACCGAGCTGGTGCGCTCGGAGACGGCGGACTGGATGGTGGAGTTCCGGGCGGGGCCCGCGCCGATGGGCATGCAGGCCCTGGCGACGGGGGGTGCGGGGCGGGGGGAGCCGGGGGTGGCGCCGGGACGGTTCTCGATGCCGTCGGTGGCGGCGCGGCCGAACATGCCGCGGCAGCGGCCGCCGGAGTCGCCGCCGCGGTGAGTGGCTTTCGGGGGCTCCGCCCCCGGACCCCCGGTCCTCAATCGCCGGACGGGCTGGTTTTTGGCACCCCGGTCCGCAAGGCGGAGGCGGGCCCGTTTTCGGCACAACCGGTCCGCGAGGCGCAGGGACAGGCCCGTTTTCGGCTCCCCCGGTACGCGAAGCGCAGGGACAGGCCCGATTTCGGCACCCCGGTACGCGAAGCGCAGGAACAGGCCCGATGTCGGCACACCCGTCCCCAAAGCCCAGGGACAGGCCGGATGTCGGTACCCCAGGTCCGCAAGGCAGAGGGTGGGCTGAGATGGCGCTAGCTGAAGATGATCATTGAGCCCTGGGCCAGGCTGCGGGTCGCTGCCGCGTGGAGGCCCAGCCAGACGTGGCGTTCGCGGGCGAACGGGCTCTCGTCGTAGGGGATCGGGTCCGCCGGTTCCTCCAGGGACGTGGGGCCTGCGGGGGGTTGCGGGGCGGCCGGCGGGTTGGCCGGGTCGATGCCGATGGACGGGGCGACGAACTCCAGCTCCCGCAGCAGCCCGTGCGCGGAACCCAGCGGGCCGCCGCCGGCCAGCAGCGCGTCGTCGGAGAGCGGGGCGGGGAAGTCCAGCGGGACGTACGCCCCGGCGTGGTCGTAGTGCCAGACCAGGTGCGACTGCTGCGCGCCCTGTTCGAACATCTCCAGGAGCTGCTCGTAGTCGCCGTCGAGACCGGCGACCGGGGTGACGGCGAGGCCGCTCAGCTGGAGCAGGTAGGCGCGGCGCAGGAAGTGCAGGGCGTCGTAGTCGAAGCCGGCCACGGGGGCGACATCCCCGGTGAGGCCCGGCATGTAGGCGTAGACGGGGACGGGCGGCAGCCCGGCGTCGTTCAGCGCCTTGTCGTAGACGGCGATCTCTTCGGCGAAGGGGTTGTCGGCGCTGTGGCACAGCACGTCGACGAGGGGGACCAGCCACAGGTCACAGGCCACGAAGTCTCGCTCTCGGAAGGGTTCGGGCGATCGTCGGGACAGCGTAATGCGGGGCGAACCTCACGCACAGTGCCCCGGGGACTCCGGAGGCATCGGACGCGCCGGGGGCTCCGTGGACTCCGGCGGTCCGGGGGCCTTCCCCTCGGCCTCCCGCGCCTCCAGGCGGTCCGCCCAGGCGAGCGCGTGGGCGTAGTAGGAGTGCATGGCGGCATGGACCTGTTCGTGGTCACCGCGGGCGATGGCCTCGACCAGCTCCTCGTGGCCGAACCACAGCACGTTCTCGTCCATGCCGTCGCGGCGCAGCCGGTGCACGGCGAACACCCAGGCCTGGACGCGGAGTCGGGTGAGGAAGTCGGCGACGTACGGGTTGAGGACGAACTGCCCCAGCTCCCGCCAGAACCGCAGGTCGTACCCGATCAGCACGTCGAGGTCGCCGCCCTTCGCCGCGCGGACCGCCTCCGCCGCCCGCCGGCGGATCGAGGCGAGCCCCTCGGACCGGACGGCTACCCGCTCGGCGGGGTTGCGGAAGAGGCCCTCGACGACGAGGGCGCGGGCCTCGGCCATCGCGCGGTAGTCGGCGACGGTGAACTCGCGCACCTGGAAGCCCCGGTGCTGGTCGGAGGCGAGGAGCCCCTGCGCGGAGAGGTCGAAGAGCGCCTCACGGACGGGCGTCGCGGAGACCCCGTACTGCTCGGCGATCTGCTTGACCGTGAACTCCCGGCCCGGCGGAAGACGTCCGGCGAGGACCTCGTCACGCAGCGCGTCGGCGATCTGCTGGCGCAGGGTACTGCGCGTCACACCTCCGCTCGGACTCATGCCGGCCCCTTCCGTCCGTACCCGTTCGTATCCGTCCGTCCATGTCCGCCCCCGTGCGCCGATCGTTCCGGCGGGGGCGCCGCTGGCTCGGGTCACCTTAAGCCAGGGCCGCCGCCGTGCCCGTTTCCGGGCACGGCGGGGAGATGAACAGGGTCGATCGTGTACGGAATCGGATCGTCCGGTTACTCGGCGTACGGGAGCGTACGGGTGGGACGCGCCGTTACGACGCGCCCTCCACCGTGTACGTGTCGGCCACGGAGAGCGCCACGTCCAGGGCCGCGAGGCCTTCCTTGGCCTCGGCCTCGGAGACGTTGCAGGCGGGGACGGCGTGCGTCCGGTTCATGTTGATGAACGGCCACAGCCCCTGCTTCTTCGCCGCCGCGCCGAAGGCCGCCATCGGGGCGGCGGCCTCGCCCGAGGCGTTGTACGGGACCAGCGGCTCGCGCGTCTCCCGGTCGCGGACCAGGTCCAGCGCCCAGAACGCGCCGAGGCCGCGGACCTCGCCGACCGAGGGGTGGCGCTCGGCGAGGTCGCGGAGGCCGGGGCCGAGGACGGTCTCGCCGATCCGGGCCGCGTGCTCGACGACCTTCTCGTCCTCCATCACGCCGATGGTGGCGACGGCGGCGGCGCAGGCCAGCGGGTGCCCGGAGTACGTGAGGCCGCCGGGGTAGGGGCGGGTCTCGAAGGTGGCGGCGATCTCGGCGTTGATGGCGACGCCGCCGAGCGGCACGTAACCGGAGTTGACGCCCTTGGCGAAGGTCAGCAGGTCGGGCACGACGTCGAAGTGGTCGGCGGCGAACCAGGCGCCGGTGCGGCCGAATCCGGCCATCACCTCGTCGAGCACGAAGACTATCCCGTACCGGTCGCAGATCTCGCGGACGCCCGCGAGATAGCCCGGCGGCGGGGTCATGATGCCCGCCGTGCCCGGGATGGTCTCCAGGATGATCGCGGCGATGGCGGACGGGCCCTCGTAGGCGAGGGTGTCCTCCAGGTGCTGGAGGGCGCGGGCGCACTCCTCGGCCTCGTTCGCCGCGTGGAACGGGGAGCGGTAGAGGAACGGGGCCCAGAAGCGGACCACGCCCGCCGAGCCGTTGTCGGAGGGCCAGCGGCGCGGGTCGCCGGTGAGGTTGATCGCGGTGGAGGTGGCCCCGTGGTACGAGCGGTAGGCGGAGAGCACCTTCGGCCGGCCGGTGTGCAGCCGGGCCATGCGGATGGCGTTCTCGACGGCCTCGGCCCCGCCGTTGGTGAAGAAGATCTTGTCCAGGTCGCCGGGGGTGCGCTCGGCGATGAGGCGTGCGGCCTCGGAGCGCGCCTCGATCGCGAACGCGGGAGCGAAGGTGGCGAGCTTGCCCGCCTGCTCCTGGATCGCGGCGATCACGGTGGGGTGCTGGTAGCCGATGTTGGTGTAGACGAGCCCGCTGGTGAAGTCGAGGTAGCGGTTGCCGTCGTAGTCCCAGAAGTAGGACCCCTCGGCGCCGGCGACGGCGAGCGGGTCGATGAGGCCCTGGGCGGACCAGGAGTGGAACACGTGCGCGCGGTCCGCGGCCTTCACGGCCGCACCGGCCGCGGGGTCGGCGTACGGGGCATGAGGGGCATGAGGGGTCATGCGGCGAGCGTAGGCGCTGGCGGGGGGCGGCCTCCATGGCCACCTTGTACGGCTTGGGGCGGATGGATCGGCAGGATGTCGGGTTCCGGGCCCGTGTTCCGGGCCCGTGTTCCGGGCCCATGTTCCGGACTCGGGTTCCGGGCCCATGTTCCGGACGCGCGATCCATTGACAGCGTGCTGTCGATATGACAGTCTACTGTCATCGAGCCGAGGAGGTCATCATGACCAGCAGCAGCGCCGGAACCGTGCATCTCGCCGTTTACGACACCTTCGCCGACTGGGAGACCGGGCACACCACCGCCCATCTCACGCAGAACGGCTACACCGTGCGGACCGTGGGGCTCTCCCGGGAGCCGGTGACGACCATGGGCGGTCTGCGCATCCAGCCCGACCTGGCGTTGGACGAACTGCGTCCGCAGGACAGCGCGTTGCTGATCCTGACCGGTGCGGCCGGATGGGACACGGGCGACACCCTGGCCCCGTTCGCGCGGGCGGCCCGGGCCTTCCTGGACGCGGGGACGCCGGTCGCGGCGATCTGCGGGGCGACGGCCGGGCTGGCCCGGGAAGGGCTGCTGGACGACCGGGCGCACACGAGCGCGATCTCCTTCTACCTCGCGGCGACGGGGTACGCGGGCGGCGAGCGGTACGTGGAGGTGGACGCGGTCACAGACCCCGGGGCGGACGGGGCCGGGCGGCTGGTCACGGCCGGGCCGACGGAGCCGGTGGCGTTCGCGCGGGAGGTGTTCGGGCTGCTCGGGGTGTACGACGAGAAGAAGCTGGACGCGTGGTACCGGCTGTTCCACGACTCGGACGCGAGCGCGTACGAGGTGTTGCAGGGTGAGTGAGGGCGGTGCGGGGGGCGCCCCGTCCCAGCAGGAGCTGCTGAGCCGGACCGCGTTGACGGTGTTCCGGCTGAACGGGCAGTTCCTGTCGGTGGCCGACGAGTTGGCGCGGCCGGGCGGTCTCACGGCGGCGTGGTGGCAGGTGCTGGGGGCGGTGCTGGTGGAGCCGTTGCCGGTGGCGGGGATCGCCCGGACGATGGGGATCACCCGGCAGAGCGTGCAGCGGATCGCGGACCTGCTGGTCGAGCGGGGGCTCGCGGAGTACGCGGAGAACCCGGCCCACCGCCGCGCGAAGCTGTTGCGGGCGACGGAGGCGGGGCGCGACGCGGTGGCCCGGATCGGCCCGCCCCACGCGGAGTTCGCGGCGCGGCTGGCGGGGGAGCTGGGGGTGGAGGGGTTCGCCGAGGCGGTGCGGGTGCTGGAGCGGTTGTCGGAGGCCCTGGACCGTCTGAGCGCCCCGGACCGGGCCGCTTCGGCCCCCTAGCTTGCGGACCCGGCCACCCGGGCCCGTCCGGCGATTGAGTACGGAACCGTCGAGGTGTCGGGCCTCGGGCCTCGGGCCGGCTGCTCCGGGGCAGCGTCCCCGTGCCGCGCGCCGCCCTCGCCCGGTCAAGGGTTCCGTCCTCAAACGCCGGACGGGCTGGGTATGGGCACCGCCCTCGTCCGGTCGACGGTTCCGACCTCAAACACCGGACAGGCTGGGGATGGGCACCGCCCTCCTCAGATCAAGGGCTCCGACCTCAAACGCCGGACGGGCTGGGGGTGGGCACCGCCCCCGTCCAGTCGACGATTGCGACCTCAATCGTCCTACCGACTGGGGATGGGCACCGCCCTCCTCAGATCAACGGTTCCGGCCTCAAACGCCGGACAGGCTCGGGGTGGGCACCGCTCTCCTCCGGTCGACGGTTCCGTCCTCAAACGACGGACAGGCTGGGGGTGGGCACCGCCCCCGCCCAGTCGACGGTTCCGGGGGTGGGCGGGGGTGGGCACCGCCCCCGCCCAGTCGACGGTTCCGGGGGTGGGCGCCGGGCCGGACGGATGCTCGGCCGGGGGGGGCGGGCGCGGAACCGGAGCGTGGGCGTGCGTGTCGTAGAGGGGGACCGTGCCCCGCCGGCCCGGCCCGGCGGGGCTATCCTCGTGCGGGCCGCAGGGGAGGAAGCGCACCATGGACAAGCTCGGGCCCGACGACCCGCACCGCATCGGTGCGTACCGGCTCCTCGGCCGCCTCGGCGAGGGCGGTATGGGCCAGGTCTTCCTCGCCCGCTCCGACCGCGGCCGCACCGTCGCCCTGAAGCTCGTGCGCCGCGAGCTCGCCGAGCGCCAGGAGTTCCGCGCCCGCTTCCGCCAGGAGGTCCGCGCCGCGCACCGGGTCGGCGGCGCGTGGACCGCACCGGTGCTGGACTCCGACACCGAGGCCCCCGTCCCCTGGGTCGCCACCGGTTACGTCGCCGGGCCCTCCCTCCAGCGCGTCGTCTCGGGCCGCCCCGGCGCCCCGGTCACCGCCTCGGGGGCGTACGGGCCGCTGCCGTTGCGTTCGGTGCGGTTCCTGGGGTCCGGGCTGGCCCACGCCCTCCAGCACATCCACGGGGCCGGGCTCATCCACCGGGACCTGAAGCCCTCCAACGTGCTGATGACCATCGACGGCCCCCGGGTCATCGACTTCGGCATCGCCCGCGCCCTGGAGTCCGTGGCCGACGGCGATCTGACCCGCACCGGGGTCCTGGTCGGCTCGCCCGGCTTCATGGCCCCCGAGCAGGTGCGCGGGGAGCGCGTGACCACCGCGTGCGACGTGTTCTGCCTCGGGTCCGTCCTCGCGTACGCCGCGTCGGGCCGGCTGCCGTTCGGTACGGCCGAGAGCGGCGGGGTGCATGCCCTGATGTTCCGGATCGCGCAGGAGGACCCGGACCTGACCGGGGTCCCGGAGGAGCTGGCCGGCGTCGTCCGGGACTGCCTGGCGAAGGACCCGGCGGCCCGCCCCGGTACCGACGAGATCCTGGCCCGCCTGGGCGGGGCGGACGGGGACGAGCCCTGGCTGCCCGCCACCCTCCTCGCCCAACTCGGACGCCAAGCAGTGGGGTTGCTCGACGCGGAAGACCCGGAGGACCCGAAGGACCCGCGCGGCGCGCCCGCCTCCCGGAACAGCCCGATACCCCCCGCCCCGATACCGGCGGCGGCCCCGGTCGCCCCGGTCGCCCCGGTCGCTCCGGCCGCTCCGGCCGCCCGAACGGAAGCCGCTCCGCCGCCCCACCCGTACGCGCAGCCCCATCCGTACGCGCAGCATCGCCCGCCCCACGGTCACACCGCCGAACAGGCCTTTCCTCCGGCCTACTTCGCGCCCACGCCTCCCCCTCCGGCCCGCGAGCGCCGCTCCGCCGGGGCCACCGCCGCGCTCATCGCCGTCGCCGTGGTCGTGGCGATAGGGGCGGGCGGATCGGTGTACGCGTTCATGAACGGCGACGGCACGGGGAAGACCGCCTCCCCCGACCCGTCGGCCTCCACCGAGGCCGCAGGCGGGCAGCAGGGCGGAAAGGGAGCCGTCCCCGAGGACTTCGTGGGCACCTGGTCCGGCTCCATACCCGGCGACCAGGGCCCGTCCACCCGGACGTTGACCATCCGGCAGGGCGACGTGGGCGACCAGGTCCTCGCCCTCACCGCCGAGGGCCCGCTCGCATCCGGCTCTGCTTACCACTGCGAGTTCACGGCCCCCCTCGCCGGGGCGGTCGCCGAGGACGGCCCGGTCCGCATCGGCCCCTCCACGGTGTCCTCCGGCCGCCCGGCCTCCTCCTGCACGCCCGGGAAACCCACCGAGCTGGCCCTGCTCCCGGACGGCAGCCTGCGCCGCACCACCACCGGGACGGGCGAGAGCCTGATCTACACCAAGTCGGACTGAGCGGCCGGCACTTCGGCGGCCGGGGAGGCCGTCCGCCGCCGCAGCGCCCCCGTGATCAGCGCCGCGCCGCCCAGCAGGACGAGCACCACCAGCATCGCGTTCCGCAGCCCCACATGGTCGGCCAGGAAGCCCAGCGACGGCGGTCCGACCAGGAACGCCGCGTAGCCCGCCGTCGAGACCGCCGCGACCCGCGCCGAGGCGTCCCCCGGCCCCGCGCCCTCCCCCGCCGCCGAGACCGTGACCGGGAAGCCCAGCGAGGCGCCGAGACCCCACAGCACGACCGCCGCACCGGCGAGCGGCGCGCTGGAGGAGAAGACCACCAGGGCCACGCCGACCGCCGCCACCACCGCGCTGGCCCGGACCACGGCCGCCGGCCCGTAGCGCACCAGCAGCGGCCCGCCCGTGAACCGGCCCGTCGTCATCGCCGCCGCGAACAGCATGAACGTCAGCGAGCCGGCCGTCGCACTCGTCCCGTGGCCGTCCACCATCAGCAGCGGCAGCCAGTCGTTGGCGGAGCCCTCCGCGAAGGCCATGGCCAGCACGATCAGGCCGATCAGCACCAGCCGCCGGTCCCGCCAGACCGCCGCCTGCGCGCGCAGCCCTCCGGTCCGCCCGCCGTCACCGGTCTCCGCCGGCTCGCGCCCCGTCCCCGCCGGGACCGCCCGTACGGTCCACACCCCGGCCGCCGCGACGGCGAGCGCGACCGCCGCCAGGTGCCAGCCGACCGGGAACCGGACCGCCGTCAGCCCCATCCCGAGCAGCGCGCCGACCACGGTCCCGAGGCTGAAGCAGCCGTGGAGCACCGGCAGGACCGGGCGGCCCAGCATCCGTTCGACGGCCGCGCCCTCGATGTTGAACGCCACCTCCGCCAGGCCCATCCCGGCCCCGAACAGCGCCAGTCCGCCGAACACCCCGCCGGACACCTCCAGCGCCGCGCCTGAGGCGATCACCAGCAGCCCGGCCACGAGCAGCCCCGCCCCGAGGGTGATCACCAGCCGCCCGCCGTGCTTGCGCACCAGCCCGCCGGAGACCAGCACCCCCGCCATCGAACCGATCGAGAGCCCGAACAGCACCAGGCCCATCGAGCCCGTGGACACCTCCAGCGCGTCCCGGACAGCCGGGGTCCTGGCCACCCAGGACGCCATGCTCACCCCGGTGGCGAGCATGAAGAGAAAGAGCGCCGCGCGCCAGCGGCGGATGGTGGCGTCCATGACCTGCGGGTTCTTCATGGGGAGCAGTGCCTCGGCAGACAGAGGGGTGAGGGGGCCGGACGTACGAGCGTACGCCCGAAGTGTACGTCCGTACACTCCGCTCCCGCGCTCTATGCTGCGAGGAGAACCGAGCCGACCGAGGCCGACCCGAGGAGGCGCCGCGTGGCGACAGGGCGCACCGACCCCGAGCGGCGGGACCGCATCATCGACGCGGCGCTGGACCTCATCGTCGACGAGGGCGTCGCGGGGGTCTCGCACCGCAAGGTCGCCGCCCGCGCGGGCGTGCCGCTGGGTTCGATGACGTACCACTTCTCCGGCATGGACGAGCTGCTGCACGAGGCGTTCACCCGGTTCTCCGGCACGATCGTCGCCGTCTTCGAGGAGCGGCTCGGCGCGGCCACCACCCCCGACGAGGCGCGCGAGGCCGTCGCCGACCTCGTCCACCACCTCTCCGGCGGCAACCAGCGCGAGCTGATCCTCACCCACGAGCTCTACACCCTCGCCGCCCGCCGGCCCGCCTACCGCGAGCTCACCCGCACCTGGATGGGCCGCAGCCGCCGCGCCCTGGAGTGGCACTTCGACCCGGCCACCGCCCGCCAGCTCGACGCGCTCATCGAGGGCCTGTCCATCCACCGCGCCCTGGAGACCGAGCCCCACGACCGCGCCCTCACGGTCGAGGCGATCGCCCGCATCACCGCGCCGCGCCCCTGAGGACCCTGGGCCGCCGAGGCCCGAAGCAGACTTCCCGAAGTCGTCCGAGGTCGGCAAGTAGCAACGGGATCCTGGGCTTTGAGAACCCCTGCTGGTGCCATGGAGTAGTCGCTCTCCTCTGTGGAGATCTGTGGAGAAGGGAGTTCTCGCGGGATGCGGACCACAACACTGGGCAGGGACGGGCCGGTCGTCGGACGGCTGGGGCTGGGGGCGATGGGCCTCTCGTACCGCTACGCCCCGGCCCTCGGGGACAGGACCAAGGCCGTATCGCTGGTCCGGGAAGCGGTGGACCTCGGGGTCAACCTCGTCGAGACCGCCGGCGCCTACGCGGCCGGGGAGAACGAGCGGCTGATCGGCGAGGCCATCCGGGGCCGCCGCGACGAGGTGGTGCTGTGTACCGGCGGCGGGCTGCTCGGCGACGCCGACGGTGTGCTGCGGCCCGCGGGCGGCCCGCAGGCGCTGCGGGACGCGGTCGACGAGAGCCTGCGCCGGCTGCACGTGGACCACATCGACCTCTACCTGCTGCGGCGCGTCGACCCCGGCGTACCGCTGGAGGAGAGCTGGGGCGCGCTGGCCGAGCAGGTCTGGGCGGGGAAGATCCGCATGCTGGGGCTGCCCGTCGTCACCGTGCAGGAGGCACGCGACGCCGAGGCGGTGCACGAGGCGGCGGCGATGGCCGCCGAGGTGTCGCTGTTCACGCGCTGCGGCCTCGACGACGTCGTGCCGTACGCGGTGGAGCGCCGGATCGCGCTGCTGGCCGGCGCCCCGCTCGGCCGCGGTCTGCTGGCCGGTGCGCTGTCCACGTACGACGACCTGGCCCCGGACGACTGGCGGCGCACCCAGCCCCGCTTCGCCCCGCGCGCCATCCGTCACAACTTCGCCCTCACGCAGGCCGTCGCCCAGGTGGCCGCCCGGCACGAGGCCACCCCCGCGCAGGTCGCCCTGGCCTGGCTGCTCCGGCTCGGCGATCACGTGGTGCCGCTGCCCGGCACGCGGGCGTCCTACCACCTCGCGGAGAACCTCGGCGGCGATGGGGTCCGGCTGACCGAACAGGACCTGACCGACCTGGAGTTCCTCCCCTACGCGGCGGGCGCCCCCGAGGTGTGAGGCCTCTGCCGCCCACTCCGCACCGCTGCCCGACTCCGCTGACTCTCCACCTCTGGCTCTCCGCCTCTGGCTCTCCACCTCTGGCTCTCCACCTCTTTGGAGTTCTCGACATGACGACCTCTCTGGTACGGCAGGTCCTCCCGCGGCCCCGTCCGCGGGCGGCCACGGCCGACGTGCACGGCACCACCGCGCCCGGGTTCGACTCCGTGCGCCACTTCTTCGAACGGGCCTGCCGGGAGGCGGGCCCGCCCGGCTCCCGGGGAGCCGCGCTGGCGGTCGTCCAGGACGGTGAACTCGTCGTCGACCTCTGGCACGGCACCGCCGACCCGGTCACCGGGACGCCGTGGACCGGCGACACCCTGGAGCCGGTGCTGACGGGCTCCCACTCCATCCTGGCCACGGCGGTCCTGCTGCTCGCCGACATGGGCGCGCTCGCGCTGGACCGGCCCGTCGCCGACTACTGGCCGGAGTTCGCGGCGCGCGGCAAGGGCGCGGTGACGCTGCGGGACGTGCTGACCTTCACCGCCCGCCTGCCGGGCATGGCCGCGGGAATCGACCAGCGGGACGTCGAGAACCCGCACATGATGGCCGCGCTGCTCGAACTGCACAGCCCGGAGGACGACCCCCGGGCCGGCGGCGTGCTGCACGGGCCGTGGACCGCGGGGTGGATCGCCGCCGAGGTGATCCGACGGGTCGACGGCCGCGATCTCGACCTGTTCTTCCTGGAGGAGATCGCGGGCCCGCTGGGTCTCGACATCCACTTCGGCCTCGTCCCCGACCAACTGCCGCTGACCGCCCGCATCTCGTACGACGCGGACTTCCGCGCCCGTTTCCCCGTGCTGGACGGCGGGACGGGCCGCGGCGGAGTGTGCGACGGCGACGCGGACCTCTACGGGCGGGTGTGGAACAACCCGTCCCCGTTCCCGGCGGACCCCGGAGTGTGGGGCGAGAGCCGACGGCGCTACGCGGTCATCCCCTCGCTGGGGGCGTACGCGTCGGCCCGCGGTCTGGCCCGGCTCCAGGGCGTTCTGGCCGCGGACGCCGTACGGACCCCGGGCGAGGAGCCGCTGCTGTTGTCGCGCCGCACGCTCGACCAGGCGCGGAGCTTCTGGGTCGAGGGCCTGGATCCGCTGCTCGGCGGGGTCAGCGCGTACGGGGAGGGCGGCTTCCAGCTCCTCGACGAGGGCCGCCACCCGGCCGTCCGCTCCGGCGCGTTCGGCCACCAGGGCCCCGGCTCGGTCGCCTACCAGGCGTGGCCGCGGGCCCGGGCCGGGGCCGCGTGGGTCCGAAACCGGCTGACGGCGGGCCCCGGCGCCCCGGTCCTGGACGAGGTGGCGGACGCGGTGGCCCGGGCGCTACGGACCGCCTGACCCGTGGGCCGCTTCCGGCACGGCCCGGCCCTTCAGGTCGACGGTGAGGCCGTGGAGGACGACGTCCCAGACCGAGTCCCAGACGGAGACGGAGTCCCAGGCCGACTCCCCGGTCCCGCCGTGCGCGGTCATGGCGCCCTCCGCGAGGTGCGCCAGCAGGGCCACGGCGTCCTCGGGGGAAACGCCGGGACGGAGCCGGTGCGCGCCGTGCGCCCGGTCGAGCAGGTCACGGAGCACCGGCAGCCAGGCCTCGGCCAACGGCGGTACGCCCTCGGGGCGGTCGGCCTCCAGGCGGCGCGCGGCGCGTACGAAGGGGTCCTCGTGCGCCAGCCGGGCCAGGGCGCCGATCAGGGTACGCAGTTCCCGCAACGGGTCCCCGGCGGGGGCGAGTTCGTCCAGACAGCAGCCGAGCCGGGCGCGCCCGGCCGTGCGCACCTCCTCGGCCAGGACGGTCTTGCTCCCGAAGTGGAAGGTCAGAGCGCCGATCGAGGTCTCGGCCCGCCAGCCCACCCGCTGGAGGGAGGTGCCCTCGTAACCGCGGTCGGCGAACTCATCGGCGGCCGCTTCCAACACGGCCTGGCGCGTCCTGGCCGCCCGTTCCTGCATGCGCCTTCTCCTTGAACCTCGGCAAGTAGTCGTTCTCTCGAACAGAAATATAACGAACATTCTCTATGTTTGTTAGTCTGCACAGCGACGCTCACCTGGGAGGGACTGCAGTGACGACGACGTGCGAGACGCCCGACATGACGACGGGCCGGCCACCGGGCGATCTGTCCCGGCTGCTGTTCGGCCATTTGCACCGCTCCGACCAGCAACGCTGGGGACACGTGTATCTCCAGGGGCTGATGCGGACGCACGGGAAGAAGACCGTGCGCCGGATGGCGGCCGCCGTGACCGGCTCGGAGGCCGCGTCGGCGTCACTGCACCAGTTCGTCAACGCCAGCCCGTGGGAGTGGGCCCCGGCCCGCGGCGAACTGGCCCGCTGGGCCGCCCGGTCGCTGCCGGTGCGGGCCTGGACACTGGCGCCGGCGGTGCTGCCCAAGCGCGGCACCTGCTCGGCCGGGGTGCACCAGCGCTTCCTGCCGGAGTCCGGGCGCACCGTCAACTGCCAGCTGGGCCTCGGCCTGTTCCTGGACGCCGGGCAAGCGCACGTCCCGGTCGACTGGCGGCTCTTCCTGCCGCCCCGGTTCACCCACGACGAGGCGGTACGCGACCGGGCGAAGATCCCCGCGACGGCCGAGGCCCAGCCGCTGTGGGACCACGCCCTGCGCCTGGTCCAGGAGATGGCGTCCCGGTCGAACGGGCGGACGGCGCCGGTGGTGGCCGATCTGACGGCCCTGTGCGACATCGCGCCGCTGGCGCAGCGGCTGCAGGGCGGCGGACACGCGTACGTGCTCGCCATCCCGGGCCAGACCACCCTCGCCGGACCCGAACTGCCGCCCGGTGACCGCGAGTCGGTGCGCGGCCTGCTGCTGCGCCGGGGCGTACGGCACCCGGCGGGAGCGGGCCGGCAGGTCGTCTCGTACGACACCCCGGTGCGCGGGCTGGGCCCGGACGGCGAGCGCACGGGCGGGGCGGGGAGGCTGATGGCCGAGTGGGACGCGGCCGGCGGGCGCCCGGGCCGGATCTGGCTCACCAACATCACCGACCGCCACCCGGCCGACCTGCTGGAGCTGGCCCGTTCGCCCCGGGGGGCCCGGACCGCGATCGAGCGGATGGGCGAGGACTTCGGCCTCCTCGACTTCGAGGGCCGCTCCTTCCCCGGCTGGCACCGCCACATGACCCTCGTCTCGGCCGCCTACGCCTGCGACACCCTGGAGGGCATCACCCACTGACCCCACCTATTTGCCTGGACAAGTAAATAATGACGAGAGCCGCCTCTGCGGTTCCCGGCACTCCCCAAATGGTTGCATGGGCATGTATCTTGTTCTCATTGCAGTCGAGTAGGGGAGCCATTCCATGTCGATCCAGCAGCAGCCACGCGCCGCCTCCGATCAGGCCATGTGGGAGGCCGTCCTCGGCCTGCACGCCTTCGTGGAGCGCCAGCTCGCCCACACCCTGCAGCGCCGCTACGGCGTCGGCCTGTCCGAGTACCGGGCCCTGGAGGTCCTCAGCCAGGCCGAGAAGGGCGAGTGCCGGATGCAGGAGCTCGCCGACCACATCGGCCTGGGGCAGAGCTCGGTGACCCGCCTGGTGGGACGCCTCGACAGCGCCGGGTACGCCTACAAGGACAACTGCGCCGACGACAAGCGCGGCGTCTTCGCCGTCATCACCGAAGAGGGGCGCAAGCGCTACCAGGACGCCCGTGCCACGTACGCCGACGTCCTCAGCTCGGCCCTCAACACCGCGAGCGCCGACGACCAGCTCGCCCGGGCGGTGCAGGCGCTGCGCAGCGCCGCCTGACACGATCACGGCAGACGGCGGGAGGCGTCCGGGGTGACCCGGCCTCCCGCCGTCTTTTGCATGTTCGGGCTTCTTCTCCGAGCCCGAGAGCAGTGACCTGGATCACCTCGCTCCTTTATTTGCATGCTTGACCATGCAAATAAAAGCCATTAGGTTCTTGCTCGTGGCCAGCCAGTCGGCCACGACAGCCAATCCATCCAGGGGGACCGTTGCCTTCGCCTCGCCTGTTGCGGGCAATCAGCCGGCACGTACAGGAACAACCCGACAGAACCGCGCTCGTCAGCGCCGGTCGACACGTCACCTACGCGGACCTGGAGCGGCTGATCCGCCGGGCCGCCGCGGACCTCGACGGCGCCGCGCTCGGCCCCGTACGCGCCCTGTGCGTCCCGGCGCACAAGTCGGCGGAGACCATCGCGCTGCTGCTGGCGGCGTGGAGTCAGGGGATCAACACCCTGGTCCCGTCGCCCGGCCTGGGGGCCGCCGCCCTCTCCACGCTCACCGCCCAGGCCCACGGTCCGCTGTCGGCCGTCGCGGTCCCCGGCGGCGGCGTGGCCCTGTCACGGGAGGAGGCCGACCCCGCCCTGGCGGACGGCTTCAGCGCCCCCGACCCCGAGGAGTCGCTGCTCACCCTCACCACCTCCGGGTCCACCGGCGTCCCCAAGCTCGTCCCGGTCCGCGTCGAGGCCTTCGACCGCTTCGCGGACTGGGCCACGGAGAAGTTCGGACTCGACGGCGGCACCAGGTCGCTGAGCTTCTCGCCGCTCAACTTCGATCTGGCGCTCCTCGACGTCTGGACGGTCCTGGAGGCCGGCGGCACGGTCGTGCTCGGCGACGCCGGGGCCAGCGGGGACGCCGGCTATCTGCGCGACCTCACCGAGGGCAACGGGGTGACCCTGGTCCAAGGCGTGCCTCTGCTGCACCGGCTGCTGGCCGCGGGCGACGCCCGCTATCCGGCGGTCCGTACGGTCGTGTTCACCGGGGAGTCCGTCTCCGAACAGGGCCTGCGGGACACCTTCGCCGCCTGCCCGGCCGCCCGTTTCCACAACGTCTTCGGCTGCACGGAGACCAACGACAGCTTCGTCCTCGACATCGACCCGGACGCCTACGTGCACCCGCTGCCCATCGGCGACCCGATCGACGGCACCGACGCCGTGCTGCTGATCGAGGGGGCCGACGGCACGGAGGTGCTGCAAGGCCCCGGCACCGGCGAACTGCTCGTGCACACCCCCTTCCAGACCAGCGGCTATCTCGAACAGGCCCGCAACGCCCAGGCGTTCATGCCGGATCCGCGCGGCGGCGGCGCCATGTTCTACCGCACCGGCGACCTCGTCCACCGCGACGCGGACGGCCGCCACTTCCTCCAGGGCCGCGCCGACTTCCAGGTCAAGGTGCGCGGCGTGCGCACCAACACCCTGGAGGTCGAGACCGTCATCGGGGCCCACCCGGACGTCGTCGAGGCCGCCGTCGTCGCCCTGCCCTGCCCCGAGGCCGGCACCCGGCTGCACGCCGAAGTGGTGCGCCGGGACGGCACGTCCCTCAGCTCGCTGGGACTGCGGGCGTACGCGGCGAAGCACCTGCCGCGGCACGCCGTGCCCAGCTCGGTGGGGCTCGCCGGCACTCCCCTGCCGAAGACCCCGACCGGCAAACCGGACCGTAACTCGATCAAGAACACCCAACTGAACGGAGCCTCCTCATGAGCACCGCCGTCAACGACCCGATCCGCACCTACATCGTCCAGGAGTTCCTGGCCGGCGAGGACGCCGAGGACCTGACCGACGACTTCGACCTCATCGAGAGCACCGTGGTGAACAGCCTCGGCCTCGTCCGCCTCATCTCCTGGATATCGGAGACGTACCGCATCCCCGTCGACGACATCCCGCTGGAACCCGCCGCCTACCGCACGCTCGCGGACATCCGCGGCTTCGTCGGCCGGGCCGCTCCGGCCGCTATCTGACAGACCGTCACCCCACAGGCGCTGCCGGTCGTCCCGCCATCCCACCGGTGGTGGCCCGACAGCCGCCCGTCCTCACGTACAGACCCCCCACTCGCGCGGCCCCGCACGCGTACCGCACCCGTAACGCGCACATGCCCGGAACACAGCGATGACAGGAGTTCAGCCATGATCGTCCGTTCTCTGTCCGACGTCCCCGCGATCGAGTGGGGCAGTGGCACGAGTCACCGTCTGCTCACCGAGGCCGACGGCATGGGATTCACCGTCTGCGAGACGTTGGTCCGCCGGGGCACCTCCAGTGGGCTGCAGTACCTCGGCCACCTGGAGGCCTGCTACTGCATCGGCGGCTCGGGCGAGGTCGTCACCAAGGACGGCGCCCACCACAAGATCATGACCGGCACCATATACGCCCTGGACCAGCACGACGCCCACCACCTGATCGCCTCCGACGACGAGGACCTCCTCCTCGTCTCGGTCTTCAGCCCGGCGCTGCGCGGCGACGAGAAGCACTCGCTCTCCGAGGACGGCTACTCCCGCTACTGATCCGGCCGCTCCGAAGGGCCGGGTGGGGGGGCGCGCCCCCCCGGCCCCCCCCCCCCCCCCCCCCCTCCCGCGCCCCCCACCCGCGCCCCGCGCAAAGCCAGGCCCAAAACCCAAAGCAGCACAAACAGT
>NZ_JBHXPF010000005.1:216576-243971 GCF_042718715.1 Streptomyces sp. NPDC058576
ACCGCCCCCAAACCCCCCCCTCTCCGGGGGCCGCCCGGGGGGGGGGGGGGGGGGCCCGCCCCGCCGCGGCCCCGCACCCGGCGACCCGCATCCGGCGACCGCATCCGGCGCCCGGCGAAAGGCAAGGCAGAACACGCATGGCAGCAGAACAGGCCACAGACACCTACGGCATCACCGCGCCGTACGGCGACGAGCTGAACGACGACGTCACCCGCTGGGACCGGGCCGCCGAGTTCCCGCACGAGAAGTGGAAGCCGCTCCAGCGGTCCGGGCTCTTCACCCTCCCCTTCGCCCCGGAGTACGGCGGCGCCGGCCGGACGCTCACCGAGACCATGGCCGCGCTGGAGGGCCTCGGCCACACCAGCCGGGACGCCGGGCTGAACTTCTCGGCGTCCACGCAGATCGTCAGCGTCGGCATCCCGCTCCAGGCGTTCGGCTCCGCCGACCTGCGCGAGCGCTACCTGCCGCAGGTCACCTCCGGGCAGGCCATCACCGCACACGCGATCACCGAGGCGAGCCACGGCTCGGACGTGATGAACATCCGCACCACGGCCGTCCGCGAGGGCGACGAGTACGTGATCAACGGCGGCAAGCTCTTCATCACCAACGCCCCGGTCGCCGACCTCTTCCTGCTCTACGTCCGCACCGGCAAACCGGGCGCCTTCGGGCTCAGCACCTTCCTCGCGGAGCGCTCCACGCCGGGCCTGACGATCGGTGAGCCGCTGGAGACGATGGGGCTGCGCACCTCCCCGATCAGCGAGGTCACGCTCAAGGACGTCCGGCTGCCCGTCGCCAACCGGCTCGGCAGCGAGGGCGCCGGCTTCCTGATCATGGATTACGTGATGAAGCGGGAGGTCCTCTTCTCCTTCGCCGTCAACCTGGGCGAGATGACCCACCGGCTGGGACGCGTCGTCGAACACGCCAACACACGGCAGCAGTTCGGCAGCACCATCGGCAAGAACCAGGCGGTCGCGCACAAGATCGCGGACATGAGGATCGCGGTGGAGACGGCCCGCAAGTGGCTGTACGACACCGGCCGCAAGGTCGAGCAGGGCAAGGACGCCTCGCTGGACGTGGCCGCGACCAAGATCCTGGTCAGCGAGGCCAACCAGCGCACCGCCCAGGACGCGATCCAGATCTTCGGCGCCCGCGGCTACCTGACCGACACGGGCATCGAGCGCGAGCTGCGCAACGCCGCCGCCGGCTCCATCTACTCCGGCACCAACGAAATCCAGCGCAACTGCATCGCCGCCCTGATGGGCCTGTGACGAGAGGCACCCGCATGACCGACACCCTGGCCGAAGCCGGCTCCCTGACGCCGGCCGCCGACGACCACGCCCGCCTCACCGCGGCCACCGACTTCCTCGACCACGAGCACGAGACCGTCCGCGCCTTCGTCGACAAGGCCCTCGGCGGCATCGACCGGGACGCCGCCGACCCGATCGACCTCGCCGTCGCCCTCTACTACGCGGTGCGCGACGGCATCCACTACGAGGTCTACGGCGCCGACCTGTCGCCGCAGGGCCTGAAGGCGTCCAGCGTCATCACCGGCGGCAAGGGCTTCTGCCTGCACAAGTCCGTGCTCTACGCCGCCGTCTGCCGCGCGGTCGGCATCCCCGCCCGGCTCCACTACAGCGATGTCCGCAACCACCTCGCCTCCGACCGGCTGCGCTCGTACATCGGCGGCGACGTCTTCTTCCACGGCCTGGCCACCGTGTATCTCGACGGCCACTGGGTGAAGGTCACCCCGGTCTTCAACAAGCTGCTCTGCCGGCTGTACGGGATGACCCCGCTGGAGTTCGACGGCCGCTCCGACAGCCTGTACCACCCCTTCGACGCGCAGGGGCGGCAGAGCATGGAGTTCCTCACCGACCACGGCGACTTCGACGACGTCCCGTACGCGTTCGTGATGGACAACATGCGCCGCAAGCACCCGAAGTTCCTGGACGAGGACGGCACCGGCACCGTCGGCGGCGGCTCGCTCGCCGACGAGGCGAACTGAGCCCCTGCCCCACCCCCGTACCCGAGCACGTCACGACACAGCAGAAGAAACGGCAGAAGAGGAGAGGCACCCCATGACGCAGTTCCAGGCCCGCGAGGACGGCTGGGCCGTGGCCGCCCGCGTCGGCGTCGTCGTTCCGCACGCGGACGTCGGGCCCGAGGCCGAGCTCCAGGCGATGGCGCCGCGCGAAGTCTCCATCCACGGGTCCCGCGTGCACTTCGGGGCGATGCGCCCCGGCGGGGAGATGGACCCCAAGATCCCGCACGACCCGGTGCGCGCCTTCATCGACCCGCCCTTCATCGACGACGCGGTCGAGCTGCTCGCCGCCTCCCCGCTGGACTCCATCGCCCTGGGGTTCACCAGCTCCGCCTACGTCCTGGGGGCCGACGGCGAGCAGAAGCTGTTCGAGCGGCTCGCGGAGCGGACCCGCGGCATCCCGCTCACCGGCACGACCCACGCGGCCGCGGCCGGTTTCCGCGCCCTCGGCGCGGAGCGGATAGCGCTCGTCAACCCGCCGTGGTTCGACGACGAGCTCTCCGCCCTGGGCGCCTCGTACTTCGGTGAGCGCGGCTTCGACGTCGTGCACCACGGCCCGTGCGGCCTGCCCAGCAACCAGAAGCTGATCACGCCGGAGGCGCTGGTGCAGTGGATCGAGTCCACCGTCGCCCCGCGGCGGCCGCAGGCGGTGCTGGTCGCCGGCAACGGCATCCGCGCCGTGGGCACCATCTCCGGCCTGGAGGAGCGCATCGGGTTTCCGGTGCTCACCGCGAACCAGGTCCTCTTCTGGCACGCGCTGCACCTCGCCGGCGGGGCCGCGGCGGCCGCGCGGATCACCGAGTACGGAGCCCTGTTCGGCGTCCGCCCCGAGGACGTGGCCGGGTCCGGCGCTCCGGCGAGAGGCGCGGCCGTGGGGGCGGCCCGATGAGCCTGCTGCCCGCGTACGGCTACCAGGCCGCCGTGCAGGAGACCTGCGACACCCCGGAGTACCACATGCCGCTGGTGTGCTGGCACGACGACGGGACCGGGGTGCGCGGCCTGGTGCTGTTCCGCGGGGCCCTGCGCCCCGCGGAACAGGTGCCGGGGTTCCGGCGCTACCTCGCCTCCGAGGACCTGGAGCAGTACGCCATGACCGGCCCGTGGCCGCTGCTCGCAGCAACCGCCTGATCCGACCCGTGGCGGGGACCGGCCGGGTCCCCGCCGCACCAGGAGCCGTATCGACATGACACACGACCTCAAGTGGTCCGACGCGCCTCCGGGGGAGATCCTCGATCCGGTCTCCGTCTGGATCGTCCGGGCCCCGGCCGGGCAGCGCCTGCCGCCCGACGGGACCCCGCCCGACTGGCTCGACGAGAACGAACGGCGGCGGCTGGCGTCGATACCGCAGCAGGCCGGCCGGGAGACCTACGCGTTCGCCCACTGGGCGCTGCGGAGCGTTCTCGGCTCCTCTCTCGGCTGCTCCCCCGCGGGCGTCGGCTTTCTGCGGCAGCCGTGCCCCGGCTGCGGCGGGGCGCACGGCAGGCCGGCCATCCGCGATCCGGACCCGGCGGGCGAAGCGCCGGAGTTCTCGATGTCGCACAGCGGGGACCTCGTCGCCATCGCGGTCGCCGAGGCCACCATCGGCATCGACATCGAGTCCTGGCCGACCCCGGAGTCCGTCGCCGGCTACCTGCCGTTCCTGCACCCGAGGGAACAGCAGTGGCTGGGCGGTCGCCCGGACGACGAACTCGTCCGGGACTTCGCCCGGCTGTGGACCCGCAAGGAGGCCATGGCCAAAGCGACCGGGCAGGGCATGGCCGCCGTCATGAACCGGCTCGATCTCACCGGTCAGCCGCTCGGCTGGCGGGTGCGGCAGCTGCTCGCACCCCCCGGGTACGAGGCGAGCTTCGCGGTCCCGGCCTCGGTGCACGTGGAGGTCACCGTGTACGAGGAACTCCCGCAGCCGATGCCGGAGCCGGTGCGGGCCTGACCGGTGCGGGCCCGGCCCGGCGCAGGACCGGCCCGGCGGCGGGCGGCCCGTACACCTCGGAGGTGTACGGGCCGCCCGCCGTTTCGCGTGCCGTGTGCCGTGTGACCTACGCGACGGTCACCTCGGCGCTGAAGACCCGGACGCCGTGCTGCTCGACCCGGACCGGAACGCGGTGCCGTCCCGCGCCGCGGGGAACCGGCGCGCCGGCCACGACGACGGCGGGGGCGTCGAGCTCGACGTACCGGGCGAAGTCCGTCGTCATGCCGACGACGGCCGTGGAGCCGTCACCGACGGCGTGTGCCGCCTGCCGGGCCGCTTCGAGGAGGAACATGCCCGGCACGTGATCGACGGCGTGGTCGAAGAGCACCGGGTGCGTGGGGTCCACCCGCAGCATCCACCGGTCGGTCCGGTCGCCCAAAACCGGTGAGAGCACCACATCCTCCGCGGAGTGCCGGCCCACCCGGTGCGGCTCCACCGGCGGGCCCGCCGGGAGGCAGTTGGCCAGGGCGGCGTCGAGGTCCGCGTAACTCCCGCGCAGCCGCCGGTAGACGGCCGCGGGCTGGTTGTTGAAGCGGGTGTGCGCGGTGCCCATCAGCCGCTTCCCCAGGTGGACGTCGATGTCCATCGTCATGCCGGCGAATCTGCTGCCGCGCCGGACCACGTCCGAGCAGGTGACCACCAGACGCACCTCGTCCTCGCCGGTGGTCACCAGCGCCGCCAGCGGCTCGACCGCGAAGCTGAACCGCTCCCACGCCTGCTTGTACTCCCGCGGCACGCCGTGCACGGCGTGGGACAGCAGCGGCACCGCCTGGCGGACGCTCTCGGCGAGCAGCAGCGGGTCGTACGCGCCCTGCGACGGCCGGTAGAAGTCGTGCCCCTTTGGCCACCTCGCCGTGATCACGTAGCGTCCCGGGTTCTGCTCGTCCTGCTCGGCCCACGTTCTGAGCAGCACTTCCTCCCCCCGAAGCTTGTGCACCTGCCACTGGTGCACCTGCGACTGCTGGACCGGCTTCACATCACGGCTCAGTACAGAAACAGACAACTTGGCCCCCCAAGATCGGTAGTTTTCGCGGACGACTACGGAGGGATGTGTGCGCATCACTCCTCGTCCCCGCTCCAAAAATAATGTTCCTTTTGTTTTCTCAAGTCAAGAGTCGCTGATCACTGAAACAATTCCCGGGACCATTAGGGTCGAGACCCAACTCAACCGTCAGAAAACGGACTTGCCGCGACCGCTGTTCACCCGGTTAACATAAGGAGCATTCTTTTTGGGAAGGTGAGAGTCATGGCGCAACCGAAACAGGAGCGGGCGGAACAAACCCGCCGCGCACTGCTGCACGCGGCCGCTGAGGTCTTCGACGAGTTCGGCTACGCGGGGGCCAGCATCACGCGCATCCTCAAGCGCGCCGGGGTGACGGCAGGGGCTCTCTATTTCCACTTCGGGTCCAAGGAGGACCTGGCCAAGGCGGTGATGAACAGCCAGCCGGAGACGCTCGTCCCGCTGCTCGCGGCCGGCGGCCTCCAGCGGCTCATCGACCTCACCCTCGTGTGGTCCTGGCAGCTCCAGCGCGACCCGCTGCTGCGGGCCGGCGTGCGGCTGACGAACGAGCAGGCCTCCATCGACGGCTCCCTCAACGCCGACCCGTACGAGAACTTCCGCGGGATCATGGTCGGCTGCCTGCACGAGGCGCTGGAGGCCGGGGAGCTGCAGCCCGGCGTCGACCCGTCCGTCGTCGCGGAGTTCGTGGTGGCCGCCTGTACCGGAATGCAGATGTACTCGAACGTCGTCAGCGGCCGCCGGGACCTTCCCGAGCGCACCCAGCAGATGTGGAACCTGATCCTGCCCGGCATCGCGGTCCCGTCCGTGATCACCCGCGCCGAGACGGCCCCCGCCCGCGGCGCCGCGCTGATGCCCTGACCTGCTCCGCCCGTTTCGACGAACCCTACGGAGAAGCATGCTCACCCTGCGCCTGGCCGCCCTGAACATCGACGGTGTCCTGCTCAACGACACCTTCAGCCCGGTGATCCATCACTTCATCGTCAGCAGAGGCGGTACGTACTCCGCCGAGCTGGAGAGATCGATCTTCTCCCAGCCGCAGCACATAGCCGGCCGGCTGCTCTCGGCCGCCGTCGGCGGCGGCATGACCGGCGAGGAAGCGCTCGCCGCCTACTTCGAGGACCGCGCCGCCTTCCTCGACCGCCACCCGGTCACGGTCACCCCGGGCACGCGCGAGCTGCTCCTGAGGCTGCGGGGCGCGGGGCTGCGCACGGTCTGCTACGGCGGTCTCGGCAAGGACCACTTCGACCGCCATCTGGGCGGGTACGCCGAGTTGTTCGACGGCCCCGGCTACGTCTGCACCAACGACGTCCGCCCCGGCCTCAGGGAGATCACCGAGGACGTGTTCGGGCTACGCCCCGAGCAGGCCCTCTTCGTCGACGACGTGGCCCGGGTCGCCGACGCGGCCCGTGAGCTGGGCACCGCCTTCGTCGGCCGCCCCTCCACCTTCGTCCACAGCCACCAGCGCGCCCTGATGCGGGAGTCGGGCGTCCAGCACCTGATCAGCGGTCTCGACGAGCTGGACGACGCCCTGGTGCACCGGATCGACCGGGAGGTCGGCGCGGGCACGTTCTGGAGCCCCGCCCCGGTCCCGGCCGGGCTCGGGGTCTCCGCGTGAGAGCGGGCGGCACGCTGCTGTCCGACAAGGTGGCCCTGATCACCGGCGCCTCCAGCGGAATCGGCGCCGCGGCGGCCCGGCACTTCGCCGACGAGGGAGCCGCCGTCGTCCTGGTGGCCCGCAGGACCCACCTGGTCGAGGAGGTCGCCGAGCGCATCCGCAAGAACGGCGGCCGGGCCGTGGCCGTGCCGGGCGACGTCACCCGCCGGGCGGACATGGACCGGGCCGTCGCCACGGCGGTCGAGCGGTTCGGCAGGCTCGACTGCGCGTTCAACAACGCCGGTTACGCGAGCGCCGGAACCGCCCTGCACGAACTGACCGACGACGTCTTCGACCGCACCATGGACGTCAACGTGCGCGGCGTGTGGAACTGTCTGCGCGCCCAGATCCCCGCCATGCTGCCGGCCGGCGCCGGCGCGGTGGTCAACACCTCCAGCGTCGCGGGCGTACGCGCCACCTCCGCCTCCGCGCCCTACGTGGCCGCGAAGCACGCGGTCCTCGGCCTGACCAGGGCGGCGGCCGCGGAGTACGGCGCGCACGGCATCCGCGTCAACGCCCTCGTCGTGGGCAGCACCGACACGGAGATGATGGACGGCGTCCTGGCGGCCGGACCCGCCGTACGCGCCGGCTTCGGCGGCAAGGCGATCCAGCAGCGCCTGGCCGATCCGACGGAGATCGCCCGCGCCGCCGCCTGGCTCTGCTCGGACGCCTCGTCCTTCACCACCGGGGCAGCGCTCGCGGTGGACGGCGGCCGGACCGCGAAGTAGGACGTACGCCCCCGGCGCCTGCCACCCAGGGAGGAAGGGGGGCAGGCGCCGGGGGCGAACCGTCGGGGAGCGTCAGACCTGGACCGCGGTGGGCCGGTCGGTGAGGCGCTCGGGCGCCTGGGCCGGGGCGACGGCCTCGGAGGGCTTCGTACGGTCGGCGAGCTTCAGCCAGATGACGCCGACGATGATGACGGCCAGCCAGACGCCCTTGGCCAGGGTGAGGGTCTCGTCGAAGAAGAGCGGGCCGAGGACCGCCGCGCCGACCGCGCCGATGCCCGCCCAGACGGCGTAGCCGATGCTCACGTCGATCGTGCGCAGGGCCAGGCTCAGTGCGTAGAGCGTCAGCAGGAAGAACACCACGGCGACCAGGGACCAGGTCAGGACGGTGAAGCCTTCGCTGCCGCCGACGGCGAGCGCGTAGCCGATCTCGAAGCCTCCGGCGAGCAGGAGCGAGAGCCAGGCGTTGGTGGAGCTCTTGGCTGCGTTGGACATGGGAGGTGGGTCCTCTCTCAAGGGTGTCGTCAGGTGGGGTGCGGGGTGCGCCGCTCGCGCGGCCGGGAGACGCGCTCCGGGGTCAGGCGGAGCCGCTCAGCTGCAGGCCGACGACGCCACCGATGACGAGGACGATGCCGATCGCCTTGTTCCAGTTCAGGCGCTGGCCGAAGAACAGCGCGCCCAGGATGGTGATGCCGACGCCCGCGACGGACGTCCACAGGGCGTAGCCGACGCCGACGTCGAAGGTCAGCAGCGCCTTGCTGAGGAAGAAGGTCGCGGCGGCGCCGCTGGCCAGGGTGATGGAGGTCCACTTGCGGTTCTTGAAGCCCTCGGCCTTTCCGGCGGCGATGGCGACGAGGATTTCGAAGGCGACGGCGATGGCGAGGTAGAGCCAGTGCATGGGAGGTCCTTCCGAGCGGTGAATGAACGATGAGGGGCGAGGGCGGGTGAGGTGGGGCGGGCAGGGGCGGGGCGTGGTGGAGCCCCGGGCGTCAGCGGCCCCGGCTCCGCGTGAGGAAGTCCTGGAACGGCTCCTCCGCTTCGGGGAGTTGCAGCGCGGTGACCTTGAGCGGCCAGTCCGCCGGGTCCTGGGCGAAGAGGGAGTACGTGCTCGTGTAGTCGAAGCCGTACCGGGCGGCGGTCCTGCGGTCGGCGGCGTGCACGATGTGGCCGATGCCGGCGTACCGCGCCGCCAGGTAGCACAGGGCGCAGGGTTCGCCGGAGGCGATCAGGGTGGCTCCGGCGACGGCGCGGATCCCGTGCCGGGTGGTGGCCTCCCGGAGGGCGACGACCTCGGCGTGCGCGGTCGGGTCGTTGTCCTCGCGGACCCGGTTGAAGCCGGTCCCCAGGATGCGTCCGTTGCCGACGACCACACCGGAGAAGGGGATGCCGCCCTGGGCGACATGCTCACGGCTGAGCCGGATCGCCTCGTGGGCGAAGCCCGTCAGTTCGCTTTCCTGAGTACACATGAGCGGTTCGTCTCCCGAGTGACTTCCATCGATTGCTTGCCTGCACATGCAACTGAGTACTCTCACAGATCACCGTCGGCGATCCGTTCCGTGGGTACTAACCTTGCATGTGCAAGTAAAGACTGTCAAGCGTGCGCGTGCGCGCGGGCGTTGTCCAGGGTGGCCAGCGGCTCCAGCAGCAGCGGGTCGAACGGCGCCTGGGCCGCGCCCGCGGCCACGACGCGCGGCAGGCCGGGGTTGGCCAGGGCGGCCGTCCCGATCGCCAGGACATCGGCGTGCCGCCCGTCCAGGACGCGCCGCGCCAACGCCTCCTGGTGCAGCCCGCCGTTGGCGATCACGGGAAGTCCGGTGACCGTACGGGCGAGCCCGGGAAGGGTCGGTCCGTCCGGGGACCAGTCCCGGCCGCTTCCCGCGAGATGCAGGTAGTCGGCGCCGGCCGAGGCGGCCGCCGTGAAGATGACGCCCGCCTCGGCGTCGCCTCCCGGCCAGCGCCACGCGGGGTCGTTGATCTTCCCCTGGGAGAGGCGGACGCCGACCGTGAAGCCGGGCCCGGTCGCGGCTCTGACCTCGGCCGTCACCTCCCGCACGAGCCGCGTGCGCTCCTCGACTCCCCCGCCGTACCCATCCGTGCGCAGATTGGTGTACGGGGTCAGGAACTGGTCGAGCAGGTAGCCGTTGGCCGCATGGATCTCCACACCGTCGAAGCCGGCGTCCCGCGCGCGGACCGCCGCCGCCGCGAAGCCGTCGACGACCTCGGCGATCTGGCGGCGGGTCATCTCCATGGGCACGGGCCAGCGGCCGCCGCCGCGGTACTTGGCCAGCTGCTCCCCC
Organism: Streptomyces sp. NPDC058576; assembly: GCF_042718715.1. Taxonomy (NCBI): domain Bacteria; kingdom Bacillati; phylum Actinomycetota; class Actinomycetes; order Kitasatosporales; family Streptomycetaceae; genus Streptomyces; species Streptomyces sp. NPDC058576. The sequence continues at coordinate 226,281 of NZ_JBHXPF010000005.1, forward strand.
AGCGGCCGTACCGCCGAGGGACCCGCGGCCCGGTCGCGGAACCGGTTGCCCTGCGCGACCGCTCCGGCGTGCATCAGCTGAAGGACGACGCGCGCCCCGGCGGCATGCGCCGCCTCGACGACGGGCCGCCAGGCTGCGGCCTGCGCCTCGTCCGTCATGCCGGGCTGGTGCAGGTAGCCCTGGCTGAACGCGGTGTCGGTGTAGGTCCCCTCGGTGATCAGGAGCCCGAAGCCGCCCTCGGCGAAGGCCGCGTAGTACGCGGCCATCTCCGGGGTGGCCCGGCCGTCCTCGGTCGCGGAGACCCTGGTCATGGGGGCGAGGGCGAATCTGTTGCGCAGTTCGAGCCCCCCGAACCGGCAGGCGGTGAGGGCGGGGTGAGCGGGGTGGGCGCCGGTCACGTCAGCACTTCCCGTCGATACCGCAGGACGCGCCGTAGAGGGTCGCGTCCTGCTCCTGCCGCGCCTGGGCGTCGAGGATCGCCTTGCGCAGCTGGGCGGGACGCGGGACGCCTTCGATCCGGATGTCCCCGACGAGGAGGGTGGGGACCGACTGCACCCGGTAGGCCGCCGCCTCCCGCAGGGCCTCCTCGTGCCGGGCGCGATACGTGCCGTCCTCCAGCGCGGCCCGGAACCCGGCCTCGTGGAGACCGACCTCGACAGCCAGGGCGGCGAGGACGTCGGCCGACCCCAGGTCCTGGCTCTCCTGGAAGAAGGCCCGGAACAGCCGCTGGTTGTACTCCGTCCCCCGGCCCTGATCGGCCGCGTACTGATAGCCGACGAAGGCGAGGGCCGTGTACGGCTGGGGAGAGACGTCGGGGAGCGTGATGTCGACCCCCAGCCGGCGGGCCATGGGGTAGACGGCCCGCTCCCAGATGGCGGGCAGGTACTCGTCCTCCGGCCGCAGCGTGGGCTGGGGGTGGGGACGCAGCTCGAACGGCATCCACTCCACCTCCACCTCCGCGCCGACGTCCTTGATCGCCTCTTCCAGGGGACCTTCGGCCAGCATGCAGAACGGGCAGACGTAGTCGGACCAGATCTTGATCTTCACGGGATCAGCCATGCGCAGACCTCCAGGTCATTGATCGCGCAAGCAACAACATCCCCCGGCAGGGCGGCAGGAGTTGACGGACGACCAGAAGGTTGCACGATCATGCACTTTAGTGTCAAGTCCGCCGCGCCCGTGGGGACGACAGCCGGGAAAGGTCTTGCGGGAGCGCTCCCGCACCGAGAAGATCCCCCGCATGACTCCTCCGCAGGCCGTGCTGCGCCCGTACCGCTCCGAGGACCGCGAGGCCCTTTTCGACATCTGCGTACGCACCGGGCACGAGGGCGGGGACGCCCGCCACCTCTACCCGGACCCGGGCCTGCTGCCGAACATCTTCGCGGCGCCCTACGCCGTCCTGGAGCCGGAGTTGGCCTTCGTGGTCGAGGACGGCGGCCGCGCGGTCGGCTACATCCTCGGCACGGCGGACACCGCGTCCTTCGTCGACCGCTACCGCGCCGAATGGCTCCCCGGCCTCGCCGACCGCCACCCGGCCCCCGTACGCGAACCGGCCACCCCCGCCGAGGCCATGACCGCTCTGATGCACCACCCGGAGCGCATGATCGTGCCGGAGCTGGCCGCCTACCCGGCCCACCTGCACATCGACCTGCTCCCGAGCCACCAGCGGTCCGGGTACGGGCGGCGGCTCATGGAGACCTTCCTCGCCGCCCTGTACGAACAGGGCGTCAAAGCGGTCCACTTGGGCATGCTCACCGCCAACACCCGCGCCCGCGCCTTCTACGACCGCGTCGGCTTCCACGAGATCGCCGTTCCGGACGCCGGTCCCGTGACGTATCTCGTTCGCTCAACTCAGTAACGCATAAGCCGCGTTGAACAGGATCAACGTGTGCACGAACCGCCCGGCGGCCGTCGGCGGGTACCGCCACATCAACGGCCAGGTGTCGCCCCCGAGCGCCGGAACGGGTACGTAGCTGATCCGGCCCGTCGCCCCGTTGAACGTCGTCACCTCGCGCGGCCACGGCCGCCCCGCCGTCGACCCGGGCGGCACGAGGAAGTACACCCCGCGCCGGCCGTTCGACTCGGTGACGACGGGCCCCGGTTCGCGCCCGACCAGTTCCTCCATCAGATCGGCCAGCCGCCGCCCGGCGTCACCGTCCACGCGGACCGCGTCGAATTGCACGCCCGCCTTGCGAAGGTGAAATCCGGAGTCCGGAATCCAGTCCGCCTTCAGCCCACCATTAGTTGCGTTCACGGGACGATTGTGACCCCGATCACCTAGCGTTATCCATGCCTGCCGAGGTGCGTCGTACAGCCGTTGACCTGCTCGAACTTCGCTGGAGCGGAGTTGAGTCCAGCGCCTTCGCGTAGTGACCGGTTGAGTTCGGTTGAGTCGAAAAGAGATCGCGTAATGGCAAGCTCGGAGAACAAGGAAACGGCCAGCCCGATGGCCCGGATGGTGGCCGAGGTCGCCCGGACGCTGCGTGTCCAGCGCGGGTGGACACAGGAGCAGGAGGGCAAGGAGATCGGCTACTCGGCGGCGGCGATCAGCGCCATGGAGACGTGCGCGCAGCCCGCCAGCGACGCGATGCTGGTCGAGCTGCAACGGGCGCTGGGGAACGGCACGCGCATCTTCGAGACGGCACGGCAGTACATGCGGATGGAGCGGCTTCCGGAGCAGTTCAAGGATTACGCGCTGTTGGAAGAGGCCGCCCTGAGCCTTCAGTTGTTCGTCACGAACGTCGTTCACGGGCTGTTCCAGACGGAGGCGTACGCGCGGGCGCTCATCGGTGGCGGAAGCCCGCCGCTCCCCGACGCGCGCGTGGAGGAACTGGTCCAGCTCCGGATGGCCCGCACGGCCCTCTTCGATCGCGACCCGCTCCCGATGATCGAGATCGTCATCGACGAGTCCGTTCTCCGTCGCGTCATCGGCAGTGAGGAGATTATGCGTGAGCAACTGCTCCATCTCGTGGGGTGCGCCCAGCGGCGTAATGTCACGCTGCTGGTGCTGCCCCTGGACGCCGGGAAGTACGGGGAGTACGCAGGTGCTCGCGGCTCGATGAACCTGCTGGAGACCCCGGAGCACGAACACCTCGTCTACCTGGAGCCGCAGGACGAAAGCCTGCTGATCAGTGACCCGGCAAAGGTGAGCGTCTACGCTCAGCGCTATGCGAAGATCCGGTCACAGGCCCTGGGTCCTCGTGAATCGCTGGACCTCATCAAGCGGTTGGCAGGAGTGACGGAATGAGCAGCACCCTCCGATGGTTCAAGTCGAGTTACAGCAGCGACAGCGGCGGCGACTGCATCGAGGTCGCCTTCGACTGGCGCACGTCCTCCTACAGCAGCGGGAGCGGCGGCGAGTGCGTCGAGGTGTCCGCCGCCTGGCAGAAGTCCTCCCACAGCAGCTCCAGCGGTGGTGACTGCGTCGAGGTAGCAGCCTGCCCCCACTCCGTCCACGTCCGTGACTCCAAGGTCGCCGACGGGCCCGTCTTCGCCGTCGCACCCGACGCCTGGTCGGCGTTCGTCACTTGGGCGGAGTGAGCCGGGCACGCTCACCGACAGGACCGCCGCTTCCCGGCTCACGGGAGGCGGCGGTCCTGTCGTATCAGCTGGTCGCGGCCGTGTTAGCGTCGGAATCATGGCAGTACAGCGTGTTGGTAACACGGAACGGGCGCACCCGACGCCGCCGGAAGGGCTGAAGAGCCGGGACCGGATTCTGTGGGCCGCCTCGACGATGCTGGGCGAGGGCGCGGGGGCGGCGCTGAGCGTGCGCGCCGTGGCCGAGCGGGCGGGGGTGAGCACGGGGTCCCTGCGGCACCACTTCCCCACGCAACGTGCGCTCATGGACGCCATGTTGAAGGTCGTCTTCGATCTCGTCCTGCCGGAGGCCAGCTTCCGGGACGCCACCATCCCTCCGCGTGAGCGCCTGCTCGGCTGCGTACAGGGCCTCCTCGTACCGCCGGACAGCACGCGCGGCGCGCGCGAGGCGTGGCTGACCGTGCACGAGCGGTACATCGCGTCGGAGCCCACCCAGGCGATGCGTGCGGAGTACCAGGCCATGCAGCGCGAGGTGACCCGCCGCGTCGAGGAGTGCCTGAACGTGCTGGTCGAGGAGGGGGCGCTGCCCGCCGGGGACACCGCACGGCGCGCGCGGTTCCTGCTGACGCTGGCCAACGGTGTCGCGATCGAGCAGGTACTGCCGAGCGAGGACGCGCACATCGCCACCGAGCTGGACATGCTCCGCACGGGTGTCGACCTCGTGCTGGACAACCGGGTCTGAGGCAGACACTCCCGTACTGCGGGCCCCGTCAGGTACCGGCTCCGCCGTCCAGGAGCCAGTGGTAGCGCATCCGCATGGCCCGCTCGGTCGCGCCGAGCGCAGCGCCGAAGCCGAGCGTGACGTTCAGCCATATCGGCAGCCGCACCGGCGACTCGAAGGTGCCCAACGACTCGGCGATGGCCGGGATTTCGGAGATCGGCTGCGCGGCCTGGAGCAGGTTGAGGCCGACCCCGATGACCAGGAACACCACGGACACGGCCCCGATGAGAGCGCTGGCACCCGGATGCTCGCGGGCGAAGTTCATGCGCCGCCCCTCCCCCGAGCGGGGGTCGGGGACGAGCCGCCTCTCCGAGCCGTCGTCCGCGACGAAGTGGCAGCGGCGCATGCCCACCTCGCTCCGGCGGACCTCGATGTTCCCGCCCGGCACGGGAAAGCGCGCCGGGAGCTTCGACTCGGCCTCGCAGAACCCGTCGCGGTACAGCCGGGCCCGGACCACGCCCGACTCGGGGTCGCCGCCGTGTTTGACCTCCACCGTGTACGTCGCGGAGAGGCCGCCGCCCACCGGCAGCGCGACGGAGAGGAGCGAGCGCCGGGTCATCTGCCACCAGCGGAAGGGCTTCAGCGGCTTCCCGTCGCCCGTCTTCACCCGGCGCTCAAGTCGTCGGTCATTCCAGCTCGACCCCATGGTGACGCCCTCCCTGATCGCGACCAGTACGGTGTGCTAGGTGAACCTCCCGATCCAAACTAACACACCGTACTAGTAACGTTCTGTGATCAGAGAGGGCCGTCGGGCGCGGGCCGGCGGGTCAGCAGTTGCCGTTCGTCCTCTTGTCCGCGAACCGGGCCGCCAGCCAGTTCTGTACGTTGAACGCCTCGGTGATCACGCCGGAGACGTGCTCCCCGAGCACGATCGTGCGCCAGTCCACCGTCCCGCCCTTCGCGCACCAGTCGGAGCGCAGCCCCTTGCCCAGGGAGTACGGGATCAGCTCGTCGGCGAGCGCGTGGTATAGGTACACCGGGTGGTCCGGGGCGCGGGTGCCGAGGTCGGACTCGTCGAGGCGCTTCTGCCACTGCGGGGTCGCGAGCGGGTCGCTCGTCGTGAGATCCGAGATCTTCTTGAAGGAACCGACGGTCGAGCCGAGGATCACGCAGTTGTTCCGGAGGAACGAGATCAGTTCCTTGCCCTTCGGGTTCAGATAGCCGTCGAGCTTCAGTTCCGGGTAGGCCGCGTCCTGGCCCGCCGCCGCCATGAACAGCAGCCCCGATCCGTACGAGCCGTTGTGCACCGGCACCAGTTTCTCCAGGTGCGCGGGGACGCCGCCGGTCGCGGTGCCCTTCACGTTCAGCTCGGGGGCGTACGACTTCTTCAGCTCGGCGGCCCAGGAGGACGCCTGGCCGCCCTGTGAGTAGCCGACGATCCCGACGGGCGACTCGGCGCTCAGGCCGGAGGCGGCGGCGGCCGGGATGCGCTGGGCGGCACGGGCCGCGTCCAGCACGGCGTGCCCGGCGGAGCGTCCGGCGACGTACGTGTGGTCGCCCGCCGTGCCCAGGCCCTCGTAGTCGGTGACGACGACGGCCCAGCCGCGCCAGGTGTACTGCTGGATCAGGTTGGCCTCCATCGCCGTGCCCTTGGGCAGGTTGGCGCTGGGGGCGCAGGAGTCGGCGAGGCCGACGGTGCCTACCGCGTAGGTGATGAGCGGGCGCGGGCCCTTCCTGCCGTCCTGCGGAACGATCACGGTGCCGGTGACGGTGTTGGGCTCACCGAGTGCGGAGGTGGAGCGGTAACTGATCTTCCACGCCTTGGTGAGGGTCGGCTGCCCGGGGAGCGGGTGGAACGCCGACTCGGTGACGTCCAGCAGGTCGCCGGGCTTCTCGGCGGTCGTCGCCTGGTGGCTTCCGGCAGGGGCGGGGCCGACTGCTGTGGCCGCCGTGGCTGCTGTGGCGGGCAGTGCGGCCACGGTCACGGCGAGCGCGACCAGGGCCCGGCCGAGCGCTCGGGGGATACGGGGGCGGGGGCCCGGGTGGTGGGGGTGTGGGTGCTTGCGCGGGTGCATGCGGCTCTCCCGACTGTCCTGTGGGGCAGGGGTAGGGGGCAGAGATGGTGGACCGGACGGTAGTGACCCGCGAGTAGGTCCGGCGCTGACCGGGAAGCTCAGCTTTGCTGACTCCGTGTCTCATGAAGCGTCGGCGCTTTCCGCGTCCCCGGTTCGTGCGTCAGCAGCCGGTAGGCCCCCGGCGTGGTGCCGGTCCAGCGGCGGAAGGCCCGGTGGAAGGCGGTGTCCTCGGAGAACCCGAGCCGCGCCGCCAGCTCCGCGATCGGCTCGTCGCCCTCGGCCAGACCGACGATGGCCGCATCCCGGCGCACGGTGTCCTTCAGCTCCTTGTACGAGGTCCCGTCGGCGGCGAGGCGGCGGCGCAGCGTGGCCGGGCTGACTGCCAACCGGGCTGCCGTCTCCCCCAGTTCGGGCAGCCGGGGCGAGTCCCCGAGCGCCCGGACCAGCGCCCGCCGCACCTGCTCGGCGACCGTCGTCCCGTACGCCCGGCGGCTCAGCAGCTCGAAGGGGGCCCGCCGCAGCATCAGCGCGAGGTCGGCCTCGTCCCGCACCAGCGGCGCGCCCAGGTGGTGGGCGGCGAACCCGGCCCCGGTGCGCTCGGCCCCGAAGCGCACGGGGCACCCGAACAGCTGCTGGTACTCGTCCGCGTACGGCGGCGGCGGGAAGGCGAAGGTGGCCCAGCGCAGGGCGATCCGGCGGCCGATCAGCCAACTGCACAGCCGGTGCCAGATGATGACCAGGCACTCCGCGAGGAACCTCTCCTCCTCGGCGGTGAAGTCGTTGCGGACGATGAACGCGGCTTCCTCGCCCGCCCGGTGTGCTCCCCTCTCCGGACCGCCCCGTTCCAGCAGCAGGTCCGGGCCGCCCGGGAACAGGCCGTAGAAGCGGACCCCTCGCTCCATCGCCGCCCCGAGGTCCCGGCAGTGCAGCGAGGCCTGGCACATCATCGCGAAGGTGCCGGGCCGGCTCGGCTGCGGCCCGAGCCCCAGGAACTCGTCGTCGGTCAGCGCGTACAGCGCGTGGAAGAGGCGGATGAACTGGGCGGTGGTGACCCGTGCGCGTGCGTCGCCGAGCAGCAGCGGCGGTATCTGGGCGGTCTGGAGCAGGGGCACGATGTCCACCCCGCCGCGCCGCACCCCGCTCAGCAGCGCCCGAACCTGGTGCACGGTGATCGTCCGCCTGGCCATGGTCCTGACGGTAGCGGGCCTGAGCGCCAGGGTCAGCGGTGCTGACGTGTCCTGTCATCCCCAGGACGCCGTCCCCGTCCCTAGCGTCGGACGTACCGTGACCCTGGAGGCTCCCGATGCCCGAGCCCGACGCCCTCTCGTCCCCGTACCCCTCCGCTTCCCCCGGGACCGCCGTCCCGCCGCCCACGCTCGCCGCGCTCGCGGACTGGGCGGGCGCGCGCTACGGCGGCCGGCCCGCCCTGCGCTTCCGCTCCCCCGACGATCCGAAGGGATGGCAGGAGGTCTCGTACGGACAACTGCGCACCCTGGTCCGGACCGTGGCGCGCGGGCTGATGGGCCTGGGGGTCGCGCCGGGCGACCGGGTGGCGATCCTCGCGGAGACCCGGCCGGAGTGGACGTACGCCCACCTCGGCGTCCTCACGGCGGGCGCGGTGATGGTGCCCGTGTACCCGACGGCGGGGGACGAGGAGGTGGTGTGGGTCCTGGGCGACTCCGGCGCCACCGTGGTGATCTGCGAGGACGCCGTACAGGGCAAGAAGGTAGAGCGGCTGCGCGACCGGCTTCCCGGGGTCCGGGCCGTCGTGCTGATGTCCGGGGCCACGCAGGAGAGCCTCGCCCTGCTCGAACTCCCCGGGCCGGACGCCGAATCCGCGCTCGACGTCCACAGCACACCCGGCAGCTCCGACCCGCTCGACGACCTCGACGCGCGGATCGCCGCCCGGAGCGCCGACGACCTCGCGACCATCGTCTACACCTCCGGCACCACCGGCCCGCCCAAGGGCTGCCGGGTCACGCACGGCAACATCGCCGGCGTCCGCGACGGCACCCTCGACCTCATCCCCTCCGAGGAGGGCGACAGCACGTACCTCTACCTGCCCCTCGCCCACACCATGGCGCAGCTCGTCGCGTTCAAGACGCTGCTCCAGGGCACGACGCTGATCTACTTCGGCGGCCGGATCGAGGACGTGGTCGGGGAACTCGCCGAGGCCCGTCCCACCCATCTGCCGTCCGTGCCCCGGCTGTTCGAGAAGGTGCACTCCGTGGTCCTGTCCCTCGCGGAGGGCCAGGAGGGGGGCCGGGAACGCTTCGAGGAGGCGGTACGGACCGGGGTCGCGGTCGCGGAGCTGCGTGAGCGCGGCGAGGAGCCGGACGCGGAGCTGGCGCGGGCCTGGCGGGAAGCCGACGAGCGGCTGTTCTCCCTGGTGCGGGGCGCGTTCGGGGGACGACTGAAGTGGGCGCTGACCGGGGCGGCGCCGATCGCGCCCGCGACGCTGGACTTCCTGCGCGCCTGCGGCATCGCGATCTTCGAGGGGTACGGGATGACCGAGTCCGGCGGGGTGATCTCCCTCAACCACCCGGCCGCTCTCCGCTACGGCTCCGTGGGCCGCCCGATGCCCGGCTGCGAGGTCCGGATCGACAGCCCGGGGCACGACGCGAGCGGGGACGGAGCGGGCGGCGGCGTCGGTCCGGGCGCCGAGGGCGAGGTCCTCACCCGCGGCCCGCACGTCTTCGACGGCTACCACGGCGACCCGGCGGCCACCTCGGCCGTGCTGGACGCCGACGGCTGGCTGCGCACCGGGGACCTCGGGCACCTCGACGAGGACGGCTATCTCTTCATCACCGGCCGCCGCAAGGACCTGATCATCACCTCCGGCGGCAAGAACCTCACGCCCACGCTCACCGAGTTCGCCCTCCAGCGGTCCCGGTTCGTCTCGCGCGCGGTGATGGTCGGCGACCGGCGTCCGCACCCGGTCGCCCTGATCACGCTCGACACCGACGAACTGCGCGGCTGGGCGGAGCGGGAGGGCGTCCGGCTCGACCCGCGTCCGGCCCGGGACGAGCGGGTGCGGAAGCTGGTCCAGGAAGCGGTCGACACGGCGAACGCCCAGCTCTCCCGGCCGGCCAGGATCCGCGCCTTCGCCCTGCTCGACGAGGACTTCGACGTGACGGGCGGCCTGCTCACCCCGAGCCTCAAGGTCCGCCGCCCCGCCGTCCTCGCCCGCTACGCGCGGGAGATCGACGCACTGTACGGAAGTGAGTGATGGACGACAACGCCGGAGGGCGCCCTCCCCGCTCGAACGGAGCCGAGAGCTCGGGGGAGCGCGTGCCGGGGCCCGCGAGCCCGACCTGATCCAACCGACCCGCCCTAGGCGCTCGCCGAAAGGTCCCTGGCCCGCAGCGCCAGCCACAGGTCGTAACGGGCGCTCGGGGGCCGCAACAGCGAGCGCTGGAGCACCGTTTCGAGCCGGGTGAGGCGCTTGCGGGCCCCGGGCACGGAGATGCCCAGCTCGGCGGCGGCCGGTCCGAGGCGGCCCTCGCACCGGAGCCAGGTGCGCAGGGTCTCCTCGGCGGCGTGGACCGGGGCCAGTTGCCGGTCGGCCCACTCCTGCACGGCGGGGCGGCGCAGGATCTCGTCGAGCCCCTGCGCCGCCTTTCCCGTACCGGGTCCGGCGGGGTCGTCCGGGACGGACTCCGGAGTGCACGCCGGGGCGGGGGTGGCGCGGACGCGCAGCGCCAGGTCCAGGGCGGACTGGTCGGCCAGCCGGTGCAGGTCGAGGCCGAGCAGCTCGCCGATGAGCCGCAGCCGGGCGGCGAGGGTGTTGCGGTGGACCTTGAGGTGGTCGGTCGCGTGCGACGAGAACGCCAGCCAGGAGGCGGCCGTGGCCAGCAGCTCCTGGCTCCCGGGGTCCTGCGGGCGGCGCGGCACATGGGTCAGGAGCGGGGTCAGCAGCGCGTTCGCCCACCGGCGGCCGGCCGGTCCGACGACGAGCGCGGAGTCCGGCGACACCCCGAACCGGGCGTGCCGGGCGGGCAGTTCGCGGGCGACGGCGAGGGCGTGGAAGGCCTGGCGGTAGCCGGTCGCGGTGTCGGCGAGCGGCACGGGCTCGCTGACGCCCACCACACAGTCGCCCACCCGGGCGGCGACGGTCGCGTCGGTCGTGACGGCGCCCGGCTCCGGCTCCTTCGCGGGCATCACCAGGATGAGGTGGCGGGCGTAGACGGGACACCGCACGATCCAGGAGCGGCCGCCGTCCGCGTCCGCGCAGACCCGGGCCACCTCGTCGCGCCCGTCGCCGGAGCACTCCACGACGCACACCCGTACCGGATCGGGCAGCCGGGGCCGCAGCGCGCCGGCGACCTGCTGGGCGACGGAGAGCTGGCCCGTCATCAGCAGGTGCAGCACCGCCTCGCGGCCCCGGGACTCGGCGAGGTCCACCCGGCGGCGCTTGCGCTCCAGCGTCTCGGCCTGCCGGCACAGGGACAGCGGCAGGACCACGTCGGCCAGCAGCGTGGCGAGCCCGGCGGCCACGGGCCGAGGGGTGACGACGGCCAGCACGGGGGCCGTGTGGTCGCCCGCGCTCAGGGGGAACAGCAGGGCCGTGTGCGCCCCGGTGTCCAGGGAATACGCCTGCGCCCCGCGTTCGGTGAGGGCGCTCGCGCCCTCGGCGACCAGCCCCGCGACGTCGGGAACCTTCGCCCCCGCCGTCCGGGCCGCCGCCGCGTGCAGCACCGTCCCGTCCGGCCCGACGAGCCCGGCCCACCCCTCGGCCCGCCCGGCCAGCCAGCGCAGCAGCTCGGCCGTTCCGCCGGTGCGGGCCAGCCGGTGCATCCGCAGAAGATCGTCCGCACGCTCCCGTACTCGCATCCGTCCCCCGTTCCCGCCGTACCCGCCCAGGACCGGGTCGCAGCACCGGTGGCCCCGGCCCGCCCGACTGTGCGGACCGATACCCCCGCGGCCGCCCCACTGGGCGCATTGAACCTCCCGTCTCCCTACCCCTCGTTCTATCGTCCGAACGTGTTCCGGCACGTCGGGGGAGACGGGGGAAACGCCGGAACACGGGGAACGCGGCGGCAGCGGCTCACGGGGGTGGTCGCTGTCGTCGGTTCCACCCACGCGATTGTCAGTGGTGCCTTCTAACGTCGTACGCGGGAGCCGACTTCCGGTTGCCGACGTCCGAGGAAAGGCGCCCCATGGAGTTCCGCATCGAGCGCAGTGCGCTGACCGAGGCCGTGTCCTGGGCGGCCCGCGTGCTGCCCGTGCGCTCGCCCGTCCCCGTCCTGGGCGGGCTGCTGCTGGACACCGAAGCCGCGGACGGGGGCGGGCGGCTGCGGATCTCCGGGCTCGACTACGAGGCGTCCGCACGCGTCGACGTGGAGGCCGAGGTCCTGCGGCCGGGGAAGGTGCTCGTCATGGGGCGGCGGCTGCTCGACATCTGCAAGGTGCTGCCCGAGGGCCCCGTGGAGTGCGCGGTGGAGGGCTCGCGGTTCACGGTGTCGGGCGACGGGGCCCGGTTCGGCCTCTCCGTCCTGCCGCTGGACGACTACCCGGCGCTGCCCCCGCTCCCGCGGGTGCGGGGCGCGGTGGACGCGGAGCTGTTCGCGGCGGCGGTGGCCGATGTGGCGGTGGCCGCGGGGCGCGACGACACGCTGCCCGTGCTCACCGGCATCCGGCTGGGGCTCGACGGCGACACGATGACACTCGCCGCGACCGACCGGTATCGCTTCGCCGTCCGGACCCTCCCGTGGAAGGCGACCTCCGCCGGCGAGAGCGCCGACGTCATCGTCTCCGCCCGCCGGCTCACCGAAATCGCCCGCTCGCTGAGCCGCTCCGGGCTGGTGAGCGTCGCCCTGGACGCCGGTTCGGCGGGCTTCGAGCACGCGGGGAGGCGGACCACCGTCCGGCTCCTGGAGGGCCGGCTGCCGCGCCACGAGAAGCTGTTCGCGATGGAGGACCCGGCCGTCGCGGTGGTGGACCGGGCCCGGCTGACGGAGGCCGTCAAGCGGGTCTCCGTCGTCGCCGACGGGGACAGCCCGGTGCAGATGACCTTCTCGCGCGCCGACGCCTCCGTGACCCTCCGGGCGGGTTACGAGGACGATGTGGCGTCCCAGCGGCTGCCGGCCGATCTGGCGGGGGCCGAGGAGCTGACGGTGGCCTTCAACCCCGGGTATCTGGCGGATGCCCTGGCCTCCTTCGCGGCGCCGTCCCTGCGGCTCCTGCTGCTCGGGGCCGGGCAGCGCGCGATGATCACGGACGCGGCGGGCCCTGAGGAGACGGTCACGGCGGGGGCGGGCACGGGAGGGGCGGGCACGGGCACCCACCGGCATCTGCTGATGTCGGTGAAGCCGCAGTTGGCGTGATGCCCCGGGGCCGCCCCGCCCGTCCCACCGCCCCCGTCCGTGCCCGCCTCGCGGGTGTCAGCCCTTCGGCCGGACACCCGCCTCGTCGACCACCGCCGTCTCGATCACGGCACTGTCACCGAGCAGGTCGCCTTTCTTCCCGTACGCGGTGTCCCTGGTCAGATAGGCGCGCGAGCCCAGGTAGGTCAGCCCGTCCCGGTCGAAGACCCACTCCGTGTGCGTGGCGGACCGGGCGTCCTCGCGGGCGATGCCCACGCCCTTGCGGCCCAGCGCGTCCACCGCGTCGGGCGCCTCGGTGACGCCGGGGATGAGGGCGACGGCCTCGAAGAGCGCGGCGGCGGTGTCGGGCGGGAGGAGCGGGTCGCCGATCAGGCCCCCGATCGACACGAAGACGGCGTGGTCGTGGTCCTCCTCCTCGAACTTCGGGGTCAGCTCGGTGAGATAGTCCAGCAGCTGCCGCGGATCGGTCGGCAGGGTGGCCAGCCAGCGGTAGGTGGGCCGGGAGAGGCCCGGCCGGGTGCCCTCGCTGTCGCCCAGCTCGGCGTTGATGGGCAGGGTCTCCCCGTCCGTGCGGGACAGGCCGAGCTTCTTCTGCGGGCCGGGCCTCTGCGAGAGCCAGGACTCCGACTCCTTCAGCGGGCCGACCACCAGCGTGCCGCTCGTCAGGTCGACGTCCCGGCCCGTGCCGCGCACGTAGCCGAACTGGTCGTCGCGGACCGGCAGGGCCTCGCCCTTCCCCGCGGCGTCCGAGATGCGGTGGAGCACCTGGGACACCGACCGGGCGTCCCCGGCGTCTTGTGGGGCGCCGCTCTGCGCGGAGTAGCCCACGACCAGTGCCCCGGCCAGGGCCAGCGCGGTGACGGGCGCCAGGAAGGAGAGCCGCAGCAGGCGCGGCCGGGCGGGGCTCCCAGCCCGCTCCCGGGTTCGGGCGGTGTCGTCGTCGATCAGGTTCATCAGGCGTTCCCTGTGGTGCTCGTGACGGCCCGGCGGGAGGTCGGTCCCGGGGGCCGGCGGCAGCAGCCGCGCCAGTTCGGCGCGTTCGGCCGCGTACGCTTCGCGGCCGTTGTCGGTGCCCGTCATCGCGATCCCCTCTCGCTCGGCAGGGCGACGGCTGCCGCCCTGCCTCCTACCTCTCCGCGGCCCTTGCCGGGTTCCCGGCCGGTGTCGCTGCCCCGTCGTTCCTCCGCCAGGCGCTCGTCCGCCAGGGCGCGCAGCCGCTTCCGGGCGCGGGAGAGCCGGGAGCGTACGGTGCCCACGGGCACGCCGAGCGCGTCCGCGGTCTGCGCGTAGTCGAGCCCGGCCCAGACGCAGAGCGCCAGGACCTCCCGCTCGGGCTGCCGGAGCCGGTCGAGCACCGCGCGTACGGCCGCCAGCTCCCGCCGGTGGTCCAGCCGTTCGGCCGAGGCCTCGGCGAAGTCCTCGGTCTCCTTCGGCTTCGGCTGCCGGGCCAGGAACGCGAGCCTGCGGCCGACGCCACGCCGGTGGTTGCGCGCCTTGTTGGTGGCGATGCCGAGGAGCCAGGGCCCCAGCGAACCGCCCTCCGGATCGACCTGTTCCCGGGTGCGCCAGGCGCTGAGGAAGGTCTCCGACATCACGTCCTCGGCGGTCGAGAGGTCCCCGGTGAGCCGGGCGGCGTGCCGGTGGACGGTGGCCGCGTACCGGTCGTAGAGGTCCGCGAAGGCCGCCCGGTCACCGGCCCGGATGCGCTCGCGCGCTTCGATGTGTTCCACGCCCTGTACCTCTCCGCACCCCCGGGCCGGTTCCCGTGGCCCGCGTCACAGGGCTGGCGCTGGGCGGGAGGGCCCGGCCGTCCATCCTGCCGACCCGGAGCCCCGGACGCCGAAGCGGGGGGTGCGCTCCGGCTTCCGCCGGACGCACCCCCCGCTCGGGTGGGGCTCGCAGGTCCTCGTGAGGACCGGGGGTCAGCAGCTCAGGTTCGAGCCGGTGGTGGTGCCGAGAACCTGGGTGAAGGCGGTGAACTTGTCGATCCGGCTCTGGACCTGGGCCGGGTTGCCGCCGTTGCACTCGATCGCGCCGTTGATGGACCGGATGGTCTCGCCGAAGCCGGCGTTGTTCACGATGGCGTTGTGGCCGGTCATGGTGCCGGGGCCGCTCTGGGTGTTCCAGTACCAGAGGCCGGTCTTCCAGGCGATGGCGGCGTTCTGCTCGACCAGGTAGGGGTTGTTCAGCAGGTCGATGCCGAGCGCGTCACCGGCGGCCTTGTAGTTGAAGTTCCAGCTCAGCTGGATGGGGCCCTTGCCGTAGTACGCGGACTGGCCGGCCGGGCAGCCGTAGGGCTGGCTCGCGTCGCAGTAGTGCGGGTAGTTCGCCTCGTTGACTTCCTTGATGTACACCAGTCCGCCGGTCTCGTGGCTGACGTTGGCGAGGAAGGCGGCGGCCTCGCGCTTCTTGATCTCGTCGCTGCCGGTGTTGGCGAAGGCCGGGTAGGCGGACAGGGCGTCGGTCAGGCCCTGGTAGGTGTAGAAGGGGTTCCGGTTCGGGAACATCTGGTTGAACTGGGCCTCGCTGACGACGAAGCCGTTGTTCTGACCGGGCTCCTCACCGCCGCCGCCGCAGGCTCCGTTGTCGGCCCAGACGTCGGAGGAACCCGGCTTCTCGTTCTGGGTCCACCACTTGGCGGTGTAGTTGCGGCCGTTGTGGGAGGCGGTACCACCTCCGGTGTAGACGGAGGAGGAGTTCCAGGCCGCGGCACACGTGGCGGCCTGCGCGGTCGCGGCGGGGAGGACGACGAGACCCGCGACGATCGCGCCTAGCGCGACCAGCAGGGCCATGACACGTCGCATCACGTGATCACACTCCTTGGGACGCGGCGCGCCGTCCGGCCGTGCGCCGCTGTGGGGGGTGCCCGACACTCAAGCGAGCATGGTCTGGACCTGTCAAGGTCTAGACCATGCTCGAAAAGCGCGCGGATTCCGCCACCCCCGGCCGCGGCGACCCGGGGCGATCGCGTCAAGAGCGCTCCCAACAGCCCCGATTCCGGAAGGAGTCCATCCGGATCCCCCGCGAACGAGGCCGGCCCCGAAAGTAAAATCTTCCGGCCCGCCCAGCATGCGGACGGTTCGGGATCAGCAGGTGAGCCCGGACCCGGGGCCACTCCGGCGATGCCGGTGACGCGCTCGTACCGCTCCACCCGCGCGGCCCCGCGGCAGTCGGCCGTCGGCCGTCGGCCGTCGGCCGTCGGCCGTCGGGCGAACAGCGGGAGAACAACGGCCGACACTCTCCTTCGGCCCCTCCCGCTCCTCCTCCTGCCCGCCTACGGTGACTCGCACCGACGCGCCGGCACGGGGACCGGACGCGCGGGCGCGGACGACCGGGGGGCAGCCGTGGAGTGGTTCAGCGCCGAGAACGTCGTGGCCGTACTCACCGCCGTCCTGGGCGTCCTGGCCTCGATCGGCGTGCTCTGGTACGAGCGCCGGGTCCCGCGCCGCAAACGCATCGGCTACCGCGTCCAGATGGACACCCCGATAGGCAGCGACGTGAGCCAGGGCCGGGCCAACGTACGGCTCGGCCTGTTCAGCGAGACCCCCGACATGTCGGACGCCACGCTGGTCCTCCTGCGCATCGAGAACGACGGCTCGTCGTCCATCGCCGACAGCGACTACACGGGGCGCGAACTGCACGGCCTGACCGCTGAGTTCACCGGCCGAACCGTACGCGGCATCGCGGTGACCCAGCCGCCCGGCGCGGTGCACCTCATGGAGCATTTCACCCCGGCCGCCGGCATGCGGCACACCGGATCGCTCATCCGGCTCCCCCGCGTCCCGCTGAACCGGGGCGAGCACTACAAGTTGCTCGTGCTGCTGACGGGCGCGGACGTCGGCAGCCCGATCCGGATCACCGGTGGCATCCGGGACGGCGAGGTGACGGTCAACCGCGCCGCCCGCCCCGACGACAAGCCGCCGCTGTTCGGCCGGGCCGCCCGTCTGATCACCGTGACGCTGACCGTCTGCGTGGTCGTCCTCGCCACGATCATCCTGGTCCGGGACGACTCCCCGCCGCCGCTCGACTGCGCCCGGGGCGACCTCCGGGTGACCGGGTCGACCGCCTTCGCCCCCGTCGTCCGGGAGCTGGCCACGACGTACATGAAGCAGTGCGAGGGCTCCCGCGTCGAGGTGGACCCGCGGGGCAGCAACTCCGGCATCCGCGAACTGGCGGACGAGGGCGCGCGCGCCGGGAGATCCGGTTCGCCCGCGCTGGTGGCCCTCTCGGACGGTCCGAAACCGCCGGGCCACCCGGAGCTGCGTGAGACCCGCGTCGCCGTGTCGCTGTTCTCCCTCGTCGTGAACGACCGGGTGCCGGTGCGCGACCTCGCCCTCGACGACATCCGCCGCGTCTACGCGGGCGAGGTCCGCAACTGGCGCGAGCTGGGCGGCCCCGATCTGGAGATCCTCCTCGTCAGCCGGGACGCCAACTCCGGCACCCGGGAGGTGTTCCAGCGACGGGTCCTGGACCGCAACGAGCCCGCCCAGTCCTCCCGCGACTGCGCCACCAAGGACGATCCGAGGGCCCCGGTCGTACGCTGCGAACTCGACAGCACCGAGCAGGTCCTGGCCACCGTCGCCCGGCTGGACGGCGCCCTCGGCTACAGCGAACTGCGCTCCGGCAGTGAGCCGCGCGGAGTGCACCGGATCGCGATCGACGGCGCCACCCCGTCCGTGGACACGATCGGCACCGGCTCCTACCCGTACCGGGAGATCGAGTACGCCTACACCTACGGCCGCCCGCCCGCCGACTCGCTGGCCTCCAGCTTCCTCGGCTATCTGAGCCGGGGCCGCGGCCAGGACGTCATCCAGATCCACGGCCACCTGCCGTGCGCGACCCCGAAGGGGCTGCGGGTCTGCGGCGAGGAGTGAGGCTCCACCGCCTGCACCGGGGGGGGCCCGGGGCCCGGGGACTCCGCCCCGGGGCCCCCCCCCCCGGGCCCGCCCCGCGGCGGGGGGGCCCCCCCGCCCGACCGGCGGGCACGCGCGGACAACTACCACTTCCCGGACGACCGCAAGCGGTGCCTGGC
>NZ_JBHXPF010000005.1:243981-266029 GCF_042718715.1 Streptomyces sp. NPDC058576
CCCCCCCCCCCGGCGGGGGGGGGGCCCCCGGGGGCGCCCCCCGCCCCCCCCCCCCCAACGGGGGCCGGCTGCCTCACATGAGTATCACCGCGGGCCCCCCGGTCCGATTCCGCCCGCCCGCTCCCTACAGGAACGAGTTGATCTCGATCGTCTCGGTCCGGCCGGGGCCGACGCCGATCGCGGAGATCGGTGCGCCCGACATCTCCTCCAGGGCCTTCACGTACCCCTGCGCGTTCTTCGGCAGGTCGGCGAAGGTCTTGGCCTTGGTGATGTCCTCGGACCAGCCCGGCAGGTTCTCGTAGATCGGCTTCGCGTGGTGGAAGTCGGTCTGGTTGTACGGGAGTTCCTCGACGCGCTTGCCGTCGATCTCGTACGCCACGCAGACCGGGATCTGCTCCCAGCCGGTGAGCACGTCCAGCTTGGTGAGGAAGAAGTCGGTCAGGCCGTTGACCCGGGTCGCGTACCGCGCGATCGGGGCGTCGAACCAGCCGCAGCGGCGGTCACGGCCGGTGGTGACACCGCGCTCGCCGCCGATGCGCCGCAGCGCCTCGCCGTCCTCGTCGTGCAGCTCGGTCGGGAACGGACCGGCTCCGACCCGCGTCGTATAGGCCTTGAGGATGCCGATGACGCGGCTGATCTTCGTCGGGCCGACACCGGCGCCGGTGCAGGCGCCGCCCGCCGTCGGGTTCGACGAGGTGACGAAGGGATACGTGCCGTGGTCGACGTCGAGCAGGGTGCCCTGGCCGCCCTCGAAGAGCACGACCTTGCCCTCGTCGATGGCATCGTTCAGGATCAGGGTCGTGTCGGCGACGAACGGCTTGATCTGCTCCGCGTACTGGAGCATGTCCTCGACGACCTTGCCGGCCTCGATCGCCCGACGGTTGAAGACCTTGGCCAGAAGCTGGTTCTTCTGCTCCAGGGCCGCCTCGACCTTCTGCTCCAGGATCGACTCGTCGTAGAGGTCCTGGACGCGGATCCCCACCCGGTTGATCTTGTCGGCGTACGTCGGACCGATGCCCCGGCCCGTCGTGCCGATCTTGCGCTTCCCGAGGAAGCGCTCGGTCACCTTGTCGAGCGTGACGTTGTACGGAGTGATCAAATGAGCGTTGCCGCTGATCAGAAGCTTGGACGTGTCGACGCCTCGCTCGTTCAGACCGCTCAGCTCGGAGAGCAGGACCGCCGGGTCGACCACGACACCGTTCCCGATGACCGGGGTACAACCCGGCGACAGGATTCCGGAGGGGAGGAGATGCAGTGCGTACTTCTGGTCGCCGACGACGACCGTGTGACCGGCGTTGTTGCCGCCTTGGTAACGCACCACATAGTCCACGGATCCACCGAGGAGATCGGTGGCCTTCCCCTTGCCCTCGTCACCCCACTGAGCACCGAGCAGCACAAGTGCGGGCACAGGCGTACACCCCTTCCGGGCGGGGCATGTCCAAGGTCAGGGGGCGTACGTAAAGGTCGTACCTGCCGCACGACGATGTACGGCAAAGCCTGAGCCGTCGAACCGGGTGCCCCGGAATAGACGAAGCCCCTGGCGCAATAGCGCAAGGGGCTCTTGCACCAAGATGCTACCCGAGGAAGGACCGAGGTGTCGGCTGCAGAGCCCCCCGGCGACGGCGACGACCAGCTCCTGGTGGTCATCGACCCGGTCGCCCGCCGGACCGACGGCGAGTCCGTCCGTATCGCCAAGGACGTGCTGAGCGCCGGCGCACACGCCAAGATCTGCCTTCCGGACACCCCCGAGGAGTTCGCCCGGGCCCTGTCCCGGCGGGGCTCCCGCAGGCCCGTGGTGGTCGGCGACGACCACGCTCTGCTGCGCGCGGTGGCCCAGCTGCACCGCGAACGGGAGCTGGCCGACGGCGTCCTCTCCCTGATCCCCGTCGGCGCGGCGCACGCCCTGGAAGTCGCCCACGCCCTCGGCGTCCCCCGGGGCGCGGTGGCGGCCGCCCGGACCGCGCTGGACGGTGCGGTGCGCCGCCTGGACCTCCTGGTCGACGACAGCGACGGCGTCGTCCTCGGCCGCCTGCGCATCCCCGCCCCGGCCCCGCCGCCCGGGCCGGGCGGCCCGCACGCGGGCGTCACGGCCGTCTGGGACACCTGCCGCTCGCTGGTGTCGTCCCTGGTCCGCCCGGCCCCGGTAGCCGCCACCACGAACCCGGGCACGCACCGCCTGCGCATCGAGGCGGACGGGGTGCTGCTGAGCGACCTGGACACGCCGGTACGGGACCTCTCGGTGACCTCCCAGGGCGGCGGTGGCCTGGCCGACGTCGTCGTCCGCACCGGGTCCGGCGAGGACGTGACGGCGGAGGCCAAGGCCGTCACGGTCTCCGGCGCGGACTTCCGCTACCGGGCGGACATACAGACCGGGGGACCGGTGCGCACGAGGACCTGGACGGTCCGGGCGGGCGCCTGGGGGCTGATGCTGCCGGGCCCGGCGAGCGCGGACGGGGCAGCGGGCGCACGCTGGTAGGAGACGCCCGGAACGTCCCGGAGGTGTTCGTCATGACCAGGATCGCTGTCGGATGGCACATCGACCTCGAATTCGAGGAGGACACCCACCGCACCCGCGCGGCGGCGCTCGTCCGCCTCTCCGACGGAACAGAGGTACGCGCCCACGGCTACGCCAGCCGCCATCCCTCGGACTCCGACCAGCAGCGGGTCGGCGAGGAGATCGCGGGGGCCAGGGCGCTGAACGAACTGGCGATGAAACTGCTGACCAAGGCGCACGACGAGATCGACGAGGCGTCGGGACGGCATTCGTACCCGCTGACGTAGAGCCGGGGCTCCGCCCCCCGGAAGCGGAACCGGGCCCGCCCCCGCCGCGTCCCTCGGAGCATGGAGACCGAGAACCCGCGCCGCGAAGCCGTCGTCGGAACCGCCGGCTGCGTGACCGCCTTCGCCGGAGCGCTCGCGGGCATCGTGCTCTGGGCCCCGTACGGCAAGGACGGGCTCCTCGACGGCTTCGAGGGGGCGGCCAACTGGGACGTGGTCTGGTACGGCCTGCCGCTCATGGTCCTCGGCGGAATCACGACGGCCCTGACCGTCTTCACCGCGGTCCGGGGCCGCTGGCTACGGGCCCTCGGCCTGGCCGGCGCCGTCGCGGGGCTCGCCGCGATCGGTTACGCCGTCGACGCGCTGGCCGGCCCGCCGAGGCCGGAGTGCTACGACCCCTGCTGAGCCCGCCCCCGCCGGAAGCCCTACACCTCCGCCCGCAGCTCCGTCAGTCCCCGGATCACATACCCCGGGTGCCACGCGGGCTCCGCCGTCATCCGCAGCGCGGGCGCCTTCCGCAGCAGCTCCCCGAAGGACGCGGCCAGCTCCAGCCGGGCCAGCGGGGCGCCCAGGCAGAAGTGGATGCCCGCACCGAAGGTGATGTGCGGGTTGTCCGCGCGGGACAGGTCCAGGACGTCCGGCCGCGCGAACCGCTCCGGGTCCCGGTTGGCCGAGCCGAACAGCAGCGCCACCTCCGCGCCCCGCCCGATCACCTGGCCGTCGATCTCGATGTCGTCCAGCACCCAGCGCTCGAACATCTGCAACGGGGTGTCGTAGCGCAGCAGCTCCTCGATCGCCGTGGGCAGCAGCGTGGGATCGGCGCGCAGGGCGGCCAGTTGCTCCGGGTGGTGGAAGAGCGTGCGCCAGCCGTTCACGGTGGTGTTCACCGTCGCCTCGTGGCCCGCGTTGAGCAGGAGCACGCAGGTCGAGATCATCTCCTGCTCGGTCAGCCGCTCGCCCTCGTCGTGGGCGGCGATGAGTGCCGAGATCAGGTCCTCGCCGGGGTCGGTGCGCCGCTGGGCGATCAGCCCGCGCAGATACCCGGAGAAGTCCTCCGACGCCCGGACGGCGGCCGTCGCCGTCTCCTCGGACGGGTTCAGCTCGAACATCCCGCAGATCGCCGCCGACCAGGGCCGCAACAGGGACCGGTCCGCCTCCGGGACGCCCAGCATCTCCGCGATGACGGCGACCGGCAGCGGCTCCGCGACCTCGGCCAGCAGGTCCCCGCCGCCCTTCGCGACGAACGCGTCGACCAGCTCGGCCGCCAGCCGCCGTACGGTCGGGGCGAGGTTCTCGACCGTGCGCGGGGTGAACGCCCGGGAGATCAGCCGCCGGATCCGGGGATGGTCGGGGGCCTCCAGGTCGAGGATGCCCTGCCCGTTGAGCGTGGTGAACGGCTCGTGCTCGGGCGGCGGCGGGGTCCGGCCGAACTCCTCGTGGCTGAAGCGGTGCAGATACGTCCGGCCGAGGCGCCGGTCGCGCAGCAGGGCCGAGACGTCGGAGTGGTGCGGGATCAGCCACTGCCCCGTCGGCTCGAACCAGTGCGCCCGGCCGGCGGCGCGCAGCGCGGTGTAGGCGGGGTAGGGATCGGCGACGAACGCGGGCGAGAAGGGATCGAAGGACACGTGCATGACCCGACGCTACCCGCGCCCGCGCCCGCCGCAAGGCCCGCGGCGCAGGTCCGGCTACCCCGGGGTGACCAGCCGCGCCTCGTACGCGAACACCGCCGCCTGGGTCCGGTCGCGCAGTCCGAGCTTCACCAGGATGCGGCTGACGTGCGTCTTGATCGTGGACTCGGCGACGATCAGGTGCGAGGCGATCTCCGCGTTGGACAGCCCCTGCGCGATCAGGACGAGCACCTCCGTCTCGCGCTCGGTAAGGTCGCCGATCCGGGCCAGGGCGGGCGGCCGCGGGGTCTCCGCGAGCTTGGAGAACTCGGTGATCAGCCGCCGGGTCACCGTCGGGGCGAGCAGCGCCTCGCCCGAGGCCACCACCCGTACCCCGTCGGCGAGCTGCCGGGCGGAGGCGTCCTTGAGGAGGAAGCCCGAGGCCCCGGCCCGCAGCGCCTGGTAGACGTACTCGTCGAGGTCGAAGGTCGTCAGCACCAGGACCCTCGCCTCGGCGTCCCGCGCGACGATCTCGCGCGTCGCCTCGATGCCGTTCATCTCCGGCATGCGGATGTCCATCAGGACGACGTCCGGGCGCAGCGCGCTGACCTGGGCGAGCGCCTGGCGGCCGTCCACCGCCTCGCCCACCACGGTGATCCCCGGCATCGCGTTGAGCAGGACGGAGAAGCCCTCGCGGACCATCATCTGGTCGTCGACGATCAGGACCCGGATGTCGGTGTCGCTCATGCGCGGCCGTCCCGTTCGAGGACGACGGTGTCGGCGTTGCCCGCCGCGTCGCCGCCGGCCGCGTTCCGTGCCTCCGGCTGCTGCTCCGGCTGTTCCGGCAGCTCCGACAGCGGTACGGGGAGGAAGACGGCGATCTCGTACCCGCCGTCCGCCGTCGCCCCGGCCGTCATCTCGCCGTTCAGCATCGCGACCCGCTCGCGCATCCCGGTGATCCCGTGCCCGGCCCCGGGCGAGGGCTTGACCAGGCCGCGCGGGGGTCCGTTGACCACGCGCAGCCCCAGCCCGCCGAGGACGTAGCTCAGCTCGACCCGGGCGGAGGAGCCCGGCGCGTGCCGCAGGCTGTTGCTCAAGGCCTCCTGGACGATCCGGTACGCCGACAGCTCGACGCCCTGCGGAAGCTCGCGGACGGCCCCGGTGATCACCTTCTCCGTCTCCAGGCCCGTCTCGCGGACGTTGTCCAGAAGCCCGTCGAGCGCGGCGAGGGTGGGCTGCGGGGCGTCCGGGGCCTCGTAGTCCTCCGCCCGTACGACCCCGAGGACGCGGCGCAGCTCGGTGAGGGCGGCCACGGCGTTCTCCCGGATGGTGACGAAGGCCTGCTCCAGCTCGGGCGGCGGGTTCTCGACCCGGTAGGGGGCGGCCTCGGCCTGGATCGCGACGACCGACATGTGGTGGGCCACCACGTCGTGCAGCTCCCGGGCGATGGTGGTGCGCTCCTCCAGCAGCGTGCGCCGGTCGCGTTCGACGGCGGTGACGGTGCGCTGCACGGTGACCTCGCGCTCGGCGTCGCGCCGGATCTGGACCACGGCGACGACGAGCAGCGCGAAGGCGGAGAGCGTCGCCAGGGGCGCGGTGATGGACGGGTCACCGCCCTCCAGCAGCACCCCGAACAGCAGGGTCAGCAGCCACATCCAGGCGGCCGTGCGGGGCCGGGTCCGGGCGGCCACGACCACCATCACCACCACCTGCGCCCCGAAGGCGCTCGGCCCCCACAGCCCCTCGCTGCCCAGCACCCCGCAGAAGACGGCCGCCAGCATCGCGGCCCAGAACGCGGCGACCGGCCTGACGAGGGTCATCGCCACCGCGATCGCGGGGACCAGACCCATCAGCAGGCGGAACTCCCACTCGGCGAAGCCGGCCATCATCACGAGGAACGCGGCGAACAGCACCAGGGCGTGCGGGGTCCAGACGACGGCCCTGCGCATCCCCTCGGGCAGCCGGCGGACCAGCCGACCGTCGGGGCTCAGCGGCGGCAGGGGCCGGTAGGCGAACACGTTGCGCAGGAGGTCCTCCCGCAGGCCGTCTATCGCCCCTGCGGCCGCCCGGAACTCCGGGCTACTGGTCTTTGTCTGGGTCTCGGTCACGCTTCCACGGTAGGCGGCAGGGGACGGCGGGTCGTCAGCATCGCTACGGATTCCGGGGCATCCGTCTCAAGGACTACCCGCCTCCACCGTGCCGCGCCCAGGACCCTGTCACGCCCCCGCGCGGAAGTGCTCCGCGTGCTCCTCGGCCCACTGCGCGAACGTCCGCGCCGGACGCCCCGTGACCTTCTGGACGGTGTCGATCACGGTCCGGCCCTCGGGCGGGGTGTCCCGGTAGACGTCGATCAGGAACGCGATCACGTCCTCCGGCATGCCCTGGCCCCGCCAGCTCTCCAGCGCCTGCTCCTCGGTCAGCTCGACCAGCTCGACGTCCGCGCCGCGTGCCGCGCCGATGGCCGCCGTCTTGTCGCGGACGGTCAGCGCCTGCGGGCCGGTGATCAGGTACACCTGGCCGCCGTGACCGTCCTCGGTGAGCGCGGTGGCCGCCACCGCCCCGATGTCCGCCTCGTGGACCATCGCGCTCAGCCGGCCCACGTACGGCTCGCGCACCACGCCTTCGGCCTTGATGCCGGGGGCCCATTCCAGGGCGTTCGCCATGAACTCCACCGGCATGACCACCGTCCAGGCCAGCCCGCTCGCGCGCACCGCCGTCTCCATCGGGGTCTCCCCGCCCCCGTTGAGGACGGTCACCCGGCGCACGCCCGCCTTCCGGGCCAGGGCGAGGATCTCCTCGCCCGTCTCCAGCGGGGCGAAGAGCCCCCCGCCGAAGGTGATGAGGTGCAGCCCGGTCACCCCTGCGAGCGCGGGCTCCAGCGACGCCGGGTCCGTGAGGTCGCCCCGGACGACGTCGACCCCGGCGGGCAGCTCCGCCCGCGCCGGGTCGCGGGTCAGGGCCCGCACGTGCGCACCGCGCTCCAGCAGCTGCTCCACCACGCGGCGGCCGACCGTTCCCGTGGCTCCGGTCACCAGGATCGTCATGGGGTTTCTCCTTCGTCGGTTCCGGCTCCGTCTGAGCGGCAACACGACCAACGTAGAGACCCTTGCGGACAGGTTCGGTCCGCTATCGGCCGCACCGGGCCGGCGATTCACCAGGCGAGCTGGGTGATCTCCTCGGCCACGACCGCGCATGCGTCGGCGGAAGGATCGATGAGCGGGAAGTGTCCGACGCCGCTGAGCAGCGTCAGCCCGACCGTCTCGCCGGACTTCGCCGCCGCGTCGACGTACGCCTCGGCGACGGCCTGCGGGACGACGATGTCGTCGACGCCCTGCACGATCGCGGTGGCGATCCCGGTCGGCAGCAGCACCCCGGGGTCCGCGTGCGCCGCCCGCCCCTCGAAGTCGACCTCCCCGCCCAGGAGTTGGGCGACGGCGCCGCCGCAGACCCCCAGCTCCACCGCCGCCGCGAAGTCCGCGATCGGGGCGAGGGCGACGACGCCGCGCAGCGGCGGCGGGGCGGGCAGCCGCCACGGCGACCCCTCGGGCAGGACGTGCCGCGCCGCCGCCCAGAGGGCGAGGTGCCCGCCCGCCGAGTGCCCGGTGACCACGATCCGCCGCACATCGGCCCCCGGCAGCTCACGGGCGGCCAGCACGGGCATCGCGTCCAGGGCCGCGGCCACGTCGTCGAAGGTCTCCGGCCAGCGCCCCGCGACCGGGTCCGCACCGGCCGGCGGGGCGCTCTTCTCGCCGTCGCGCTGCTGCGGGATGTCGTCGCCGCCGCGCCGGTACTCCACGCTCGCCACGGCGAAGCCCCGGCGGGCCAGGAAGTCCGCGAGCGGGGAGGCGTGGGCCCGGTCGTACGGGGCCCGCCAGGCGCCGCCGTGCAGGAGGACGACGAGCGGGGCGCCGGCGCGGCCGTCGCGCGGGGCGTAGAAGTCGACGACCTGGTCGGGGTGGTCCCCGTAGGCGGCGGTCCGGTCGGGGGCGACGACGGGATGCGCGAAGGCCGACGCGCTCTCGGCCGCGTCCCGATCACGCGCGGCAGAATCCGGGGAACCCGGGGAATCCGACATGCTGCTCAACCGTCCTCTGCCCGTGGCCTGTGCCTGTGCTCTGTCCCAACTGGGTTGACCTGCGGGGACGGTACCAGCACTCGGCACCGCCCCCGCCCGGTCGAACCCCTGTTGACGAACTGTCAGGCAGCCGGTTCCCCGGCCGCCGCCACGGCGGGCGTCTCGGCGAGCACCTCGGCGAGCACCCGTGCCGCTCGTTCCGCGTCGGCGAATCCCACGTACAGCGGGGTGAAACCGAAGCGCAGCAGGTCCGGCCGCCGCAGATCGCCGACGACGCCACGCTCGATCAGCCGGCGCATCACGGGCTCGGCGTCGTCGCAGCGCAGGGCGGTCTGGCTGCCGCGTTCGGCGTGCGCCGCCGGGGTGACGGAGGCGACCCGGCCCGCCGGGGCGTACGCCTCGACGCACTCCAGGAAGAAGTCCGTCAGCGCGAGGGACTTGGCCCGCACGACGTCGACCGACACCCCGTCCCACACGTCGAGCGCCGCCTCCAGCGTCAGCATGGAGACGATGTCGGGGGTGCCGACCCGGCCCCGTACGGACCCGTCCGCCGGCGCGTACTCGGGGGTCATGCCGAACGGGTCGGCGTGCGAGTTCCAGCCCGGCAGCGGCGAGTCGAAGGCGGCCTGATGGCGCTCGGCGACGTACAGGTACGCGGGCGAGCCGGGGCCGCCGTTCAGGTACTTGTAGGTGCAGCCGACCGCCAGGTCCACCCCGTGCTCGTCGAGCCCGACGGGCAGGGCGCCGGCGCTGTGGCAGAGGTCCCACACGGCGACCGCCCCCGCCGCGTGCACGGCGGCGGTCAGTCCGGGCAGGTCGTACAGCCGGCCGGAGCGGTAGTCGACGTGGTTGAGCAGCACGGCTGCGGTACGCGGTCCGAGCGCGGCCGCGACGTCGGCGGGCGCGACGGGCACGAGCCGGTGGCCGGTGAGCCGGGCGGCGGACGCCGCGATGTACCCGTCCGTGGGAAAGGTCGTCGCGTCAACCAGGATCTCGTCGCGTCCCTCGCCCGCGATCCGGGCGGCGGCGACAACGGCCTTGAAGACGTTCACGCTGGTCGAGTCACCGACGACGATCTGCCCGGCGGCGGCCCCGACGAGCGGGGCGATCCGGTCGCCGATCCGCTCGGGCGCGGTCCACCAGCCGCTCTCGTCCCAGGACCGGATGCGCAGCTCGCCCCACTGGCGGGTGAGGACGTCCTGCACCCGGGCGGGGACGTGGACGGGCAGCGCGCCGAGCGAGTTGCCGTCGAGGTAGACGCCGTCGTCGTCGAGGGCGAACAGCCCCCGCCGCGCGGCCAGCGGGTCGGCGGCGTCGAGGACGAGCGCCCGCTCACGGAGGCTGTCACGGGAGGTCTCAGACATGGCTGCGCGCCGTCCACAGCTCGGGGAACACGTTCTTCGTGGCGCGCTTCTCCAGCCAGGCCACCCCGGCGGAACCGCCGGTGCCGGTCTTGGAGCCCATCGCGCGCCGGGTCGCGACGAGGTGGTCGTTGCGCCATCGCCAGACCAGTTCGCCGACGTCGGTGAGCAGCTCCCCGAGGCGTACCAGCTCGTCGTTCTGGTCGTCGGAGGCGTAGATCTCCGCCCACACGGCCTCGACCTCGGGCGACGGCTCGTACCGCTGGGTCAGGTCCCGGGCGGTGACCGCCCCGGGGATGGCGTACCCCCGCCGGGCCAGCAGGGCGAGCGTCTCGTCGTACAGGCTGGGCTCCCCGAGCGCCTTCTCCAGCTCGGCGTACACCCGGGGCGCGCCCCGGTGCGGTACCAGCATGGAGGCCGACTTGTCGCCGAGCAGGAACTCCATCCGCCGGTACATCGCGGACTGGAACCCGGAGCCCTCGCCGAGGGAGCCCCGGTAGGAGTTGAACTGGGCGGGGGTGAGTCCGGCCAGCGGCCGCCAGGACTCGTTGAGCGCCTCCAGCTCGCGCAGCGAACGCTTCAGGGCGTCGCGCGCGACGGGTATGCGGTCCTCGCGCAGGGCGCGGGTGGCGGTCTCCCACTCATGGACGATGACCGTGAACCACAGCTCCATGACCTGGGTGGTGACCAGGAAGACCATCTCGCCGGGATCGTCCGAGCGCAGGTGCTGGAGGTGGGTCAGGACATCCGCCTGGACGTAGTCCTCGTACGGAGTCGTGCCCGCGAAGTCCAGATGCGGGGTGTCCGCACCGGTGGCTTCGGGGTCGGGGTGGTTGGTCGACATCGCTGTCTCCTCGACACGAGCTTCCGGGTAGCGGTCCGCCCCTTCCGTGAGGTGATGGAGCTCCGGTCCCCTGCTCGCATACTAAGCCGGACCCGCGCGGTGTGGGCGGCGGGCCCGGCTCCGGAGTACCCGGCCGAGGTCAGCTCAGGATGTCGGCGGCGGTCGGCGAGGAGTCCCGCAGGAACGTCGAGCAGCGCTCGTGCTCCTCGGTCTCCCCGATCGCGCCGGCGGCCCGCGCCAGGGCGTGCAGGGCGCGCAGGAAGCCGCGGTTCGGCTCGTGCTCGAACGGGACGGGGCCGTGGCCCTTCCAGCCGGCCCGGCGCAGGGAGTCGAGGCCGCGGTGGTAGCCGGTACGGGCGTACGCGTACGACTCGACGACCCGGCCGCCCTCGAACGCCTCGTCGGCGAGCTGCGCCCAGGCGAGCGAGGAGGTGGGGTACTTCGCGGCGACCTCGGCGGGCGGGGTGCCGGCGGCGAGCAGCTCGCGCGGCTCGGGGTCGTCGGGGAGGTGGGTCGGGGCGGGGCCCCCGAGCAGGTTCTCGTGGATGGACATGCCTCAAGTGTGCCTGCCGTCACGCCCCGGCCGCACCGCGCCCCGGGCGGGTCTCACCCCTCCCGCCGCTCCGGCTCCAGCGGCGGGGCGACGACCCCGCAGTGCACCGCGCACTCGGGCCGCTCGCTCCGGACGGCGGCGGTGGCGGCCGGGGTGCGCACCGTCCACCACGCGAGGACCGCACCGGCGACCAGCAGCCCCGCGCACATCGGCATCGCCCGCCGGAAGGTCGCGGCGAACTCGCCCGCGTCCCGGTACGCCTCCGGCCCCATCCCGGCGAGCAGCGGCAGGGCGGCCACCGCGATGAGCCCGGCGGCCCGGGCGGCGGCGTTGTTGATGCCGCTGGCAAGCCCGGCCCGCCCGGCGTCCACGGCCGCCAGGACGGTCGCGGTGAGCGGGGCGACGACCACGACGAGCCCGGCGCCGAGCACCAGCACGGCGGGCAGCACCTCACTGACGTACGAGCCGACGGAAGGGGTGCCGGGCCCCACGCGCAGCATCAGGAGCATCCCGGCGGCGGCCAGCAGCGGCCCCACGGTGAGGGGGATGCGCGGCCCGATCCGCCGCCCCAGCTCACCGGCCGAGGCGGAGAAGAGCAGCATCAGCACGGTGGTGGGCAGCAGCGCGGTACCGGCCCCCAGCGCCGAGTACCCGGCCACCACCTGGAGCTGGATGGCGGAGAGGAAGAAGAAGCCGCCGAGGGCCGCGTAGACGCAGAAGGTCACCAGGTTGACCGAGGTGAAGAGCCGGGAGCGGAAGATCGCCGGCGGCAGCATGGGGTCCGCCCGCCGCCGCTCCACCGCCACGAACGCGGCCCCCAGCAGCAGCCCGCCGACGGCCGCCCCGATCACCACCGGCGACGCACCCCGCCCCGGGGCCTCGATCAGCGCGTACGTCACGCCGGCGAGCGCCAGCGCCCCGAGGGCGGCCCCCAGCACGTCGAACCGCCCGTGCGCCGCCGGATCCCGCGACTCCGGTACGTGGCGCAGCGCGACGGGCACGCAGATCGCGGCGAGCGGCAGATTGAGCAGGAACACCCACCGCCATCCGGGCCCGTCGACGAGCCACCCGCCCACGAACGGCCCCACGGCCGCCCCGACCCCGCCGAACCCGGACCAGAGCCCCACGGCCCGGGCCCGGTCGTCCGGGTGGAAACTGGCCTGGATGAGCGCGAGCGACCCGGGCGTGAGAAGCGCGCCACCCACCCCTTGCAGGGCCCGGGCCGCGATGAGCACGCCCGCGTTCGGCGCGATCCCGCAGAGCAGGGAGGCCGCCGCGAACCACATCACCCCGACGACGAACACCCGCCGCCGCCCGTACCGGTCTCCGAGCGCCCCGCCGAGGAGGATCAGCCCGGCGAGCGTGAGCATGTAGGCGTTGACGGTCCACTGGAGGGCGGCCAGGTCGGTGCCGAGGTCCTCGCCGATGCGGGGCAGGGCCACATTGATGACCGTGGAGTCGAGCATCGCCATGCTGGAGCCGAGCACGGTGGTCAGAACGATCCACCGCCCTGCGGGCGAGGCGACCCGAATCTCTCCGGGAGCGGAGGCAGCAGCCATGGGGTCAGCTTCCCCCCGCGGGCCCGCCCCCGCACTCCCGTGGCCCCGTCACGGGGGCGCTGCCCCCGTACCCCCGCTCCTCAGACGCCGGAGGGGCTAAATGTGACAGCCTCCACCCCCCGCACCAGCGCCTCCACCCCCCGCACGACCTTCTCCCGGGGACACCCCACGTTCAGCCGAACGAACCCGGGCGCCCCGTAGACGGACCCCCCCATGATCGCCACCTTCTCCCGCTCCACCAGCACCCGCTGCAGGGCGGCCTCGTCCACCCCCGCCCCCCGCAGGTCGATCCAGGCCAGATACCCGGCCTGCGGCGGCTCCCATCCCAGCTCCGGAAGGGCGTCGGACAGCCGCTTCGCGACATACGCCAGGTTCCCCGCCACATACGCCCGTACGGCGTCCAGCCACGCAGCCCCGTCCCGGTACGCCGCGATGTGCGCGGTCAGCGACAGGACGGCGGGCGACGCCAGCCCCTCCGCCGTCTCCATCCGCCGCAGGAACTCCGCCCGGTCTCCCGCATCCCCGATGAGCCCGTAGGACCCGGTCAACGCCGGAAAGTTGAACGCCTTCGACCCGGAGGTGATGAGCGCCCAGCGGCCGCCCCCGGCCCCCGCCACCCGCGTCCACGGCACATGGACGCGCCCCACACCGCCCTCGTGCACGAAGTCCGCGTGGATCTCGTCGCTGATCACCGCGACCCCGTACCGCTCGGCGAGAGCCGCCGTACGGGCCAGCTCGCCGGCCGTCCACACCCGGCCCGTCGGGTTGTGGGGCGAGCACAGCACCAGCACCTTCGCATCCGCCCGGGCCAGCTCGCGCTCCAGCGCCTCCTCGTCCCCCACCGGCACCCCGCGCAGCTCCCGCCCGAGCCCGGTGACGGCCTTGCGGAAACCGTCGTACACAGGGGTGTGGACGACGACGCCGTCCCCCTCCCCCGTCCACATCTGGAGCAGCTGGGAGAGCTGGCTGAGCACGGACGGGCCGTAGACCAGCTGCCCGGTGTCGATCTCGGCGCCGTACCGGGTGGCGTACCAGTGGGCCACCGCCGAGCGGAAGTCGTCCTGCTGCCAGGTGGTGTAACCGAGGACTCCGTGATCCAGGCGGGCCCGGAGCGCGGCCAGCACCTCGGGGGCCGTGGCGAAGTCCATGTCGGAGATGGTGAACGGCAGCAGGCCGTCGACCCCGAAGCGGTCGGCGACCCCGTCCCACTGGACGGACCAGGTGCCCCGGCGGTCGATGGCGGTATCGAAATCGTAGGGCGCACCCACAACGGTCCTCTTTCTCTGTCTCTTCGCTCCCCGCACGGCAACGGGCCCGGCCCCCCGAAAGGAGGACCGGGCCCGACACCGCACGTCCGTGACGACGGGCGGCCGCTACTTCAGCTTCGTGCCCGTGGAGCGCAGGTTCGCGCAGGCCTCGGTGACGCGCGCGGCCATGCCGGCCTCGGCGGCCTTGCCCCAGGTGCGGGGGTCGTAGGTCTTCTTGTTGCCGACCTCGCCGTCGACCTTCAGGACACCGTCGTAGTTGCGGAACATGTGGTCCACGACCGGGCGGGTGAAGGCGTA
The DNA here is from genome assembly GCF_042718715.1 of Streptomyces sp. NPDC058576. Lineage (NCBI taxonomy): Bacteria > Bacillati > Actinomycetota > Actinomycetes > Kitasatosporales > Streptomycetaceae > Streptomyces > Streptomyces sp. NPDC058576. The sequence continues at coordinate 258,324 of NZ_JBHXPF010000005.1, forward strand.
CTGGGTGTCGGTGTCGAGGTTCATCTTCACGACGCCGTTCTCCAGCGCGGTGGCGATCTCCTCGGCGGTGGAGCCCGAGCCGCCGTGGAAGACGAAGTCGAACGGCTGGCTGCCGGCCGGCTTGCCGTACTTCTCGGAGACGCCCGCCTGGAGGTCCTTCAGCAGCTCGGGGCGGAGCACGACGTTGCCCGGCTTGTAGACGCCGTGGACGTTGCCGAAGGAGGCGGCCAGCAGGTAGCGGCCCTTCTCGCCCAGGCCGAGCGCCTCGGCGGTGCGCAGCGCGTCGTCGACGGTCGTGTACAGCTCGTCGTTGATCTCGTGCGTGACGCCGTCCTCCTCACCGCCGGTCGGGGTGATCTCGACCTCAAGGATGATCTTGGCGGCGGCCGCCTTGGCCAGCAGCTCCTGGCCGATGGACAGGTTGTCGGCGAGGGTCTCGGCCGAGCCGTCCCACATGTGGGACTGGAACAGCGGGTTCAGACCCTTGGCGACGCGCTCGGCGGAGACGTCGAGCAGCGGGCGTACGTAACCGTCCAGCTTGTCCTTGGGGCAGTGGTCGGTGTGCAGCGCGATGGTGACGTCGTACTTCGCCGCGACGATGTGCGCGAACTCGGCCAGGGCGACCGCTCCCGTGACCATGTCCTTGTTGTGCTGGCCGCCCAGGAACTCCGCACCACCGGTGGAGATCTGGACGATGCCGTCGCTCTCGGCCTCCGCGAAGCCGCGCAGGGCGGCGTGCAGGGTCTGGGACGAGGTCACGTTGATGGCCGGGTAGGCGAACTTGCCCGCCTTTGCCCGGTCGAGCATCTCGGCGTAAGCCTCGGGGGTTGCGATGGGCATCTGACCGCTCCTTGGGATGTGCGGGTGTGCAGGCTTTGAGTCCCTGACCTGGGGGCGACGTCATCGTCGCCCCCATCTTCCCAGACTCGCCCTCCGGCTCCACCCGGCGGACCCGGTTTCACGTGAAACCGGGTCCGCCCCGGGCTCAGCCCAGGTCGAGGTCGGCCACCGAGTAGACGTGGACGTACGGCAGACCGGCCTCGGCGACGGCCGGGGCGGCCCCGCGCTCGACGATCACGGCGACGGCGACGACCTCGCCTCCCGCCTCGCGCACCGCCTCGACGGCGGTCAGCGGCGAACCGCCCGTCGTCGAGGTGTCCTCGACAACCAGGCAGCGACGGCCCTTCACGTCCGTGCCCTCGATCCGGCGCTGCATCCCGTGCGCCTTCTGCGCCTTGCGGACGACGAAGGCGTCCAGGCTCTCACCGCGGGCCGCGGAGGCATGCAGCATCGAGGTGGCGACCGGGTCGGCGCCGAGCGTCAGCCCGCCGACGCAGTCGTAGTCCAGCTCGGCGGTGGCGTCGAGCATGACCTGCCCGACCAGCGGCGCGGCCTTGCCGTCCAGCGTGATCCGGCGCAGGTCGATGTACCAGTCGGCTTCCAGCCCCGAGGAGAGGGTCACCTTGCCGTGCACCACGGCCTTGTCCTTGATCTGCTGGAGCAGGTCAGCGCGTACGTCAGTCATGTCCACGAGGGTAAGCGGTGCCGCACGGGCCCACGGCCGGGCACCGGCTCAGAGCCGCACCCAGCTCCAGGTCGCGGTCATCTCCAGCGGGTCGATCGGGGTCACCAGCCGGGGTGCGGTGTTCAGACCGTTCGGCGGCCCGGACTGCGGCTCGACGCAGACGGCCTCGTCCTGCTCGTCGTAGACCACCACCCACTCGCTGCGGCTCTTCACCGTCAGCTCCAGCCGCTCCGGCCAGGTGAGCGTCACGTTCACGCCGTCGGGCATACCGAAACAGTCGTCCCACGGGCCGGGCCGGGGATCGACGCGGTTGCCGGTCGGCAGATGGTCCTCACCCCGCTCCTCCTGCCAGGCGGCGTCGAAGGACAGTTCGGCGTCCCGGCCGTCGAGGGTGCGGTGGAACCAGGGGTGCCAGCCCGCCTGGGCCGGGAAGGAGTCGCCGTACGTCTCCACGGCGAGGCCGAGCGTCAGCGTGTCGTCGGTCAGCTCGAAGGTCTGCGTCACCCGCCCCTCGTACGGCCAGGGATCGGCGAGGTCGTAGTAGAAGGCCGCCCGGCCCCCGGCCAGGTCGGCGGCCGTGTGGGCGGTGTGCCAGGAGGTGTCCCGGCCGGTGCCGTGGATGGCGTGCGGCGGGGAGTTCAGCGGCAGCTCGTGGAGCGCGTCGCCGTTGCGGAACTGCCCGTAACCGGTACGCCCGCACCAGGGCACCATCGGGAAGCAGCCGTACCGCTCGCCCTGGCGGAGCAGTTCGGTGGACCCGATCCGCAGGCTGCTGACGCGGCAGCCGTGCACGGGGTCGACGGTCAACTCGGCGTCGCCGACGGTCAGCCTGACGTTCTCTTCGCTCCTGCTCACCCGACGACCCTACTGGCCCGCCCCCGCCCCCGGCCTCCGGTGCAGCTACCTCCGGCGTCGCAGAGCCCGGCCCAGCACCACGGCGGAGGCGATCGCGAGCGCGGCGGCGGGGGCGACCCACCGCAGGGTGGTGCTCGCACCGCCCGCCTCCGGTGAGGGCACAGGGGCGTAGCGGCCGCGCGGAGGCGCGTGGTCGACCTCCTCGGCGCTGCGGCCGATCATGGTGCGGCGGGCGTGCGCAGCCTCGGCGGGCGGTTCGTCCGGAACGGTGAACTCCACGCCGGCGACGGGATCGAGCGAGGGCGGCGGAACCGGCGAGTCGAACACGGACTCGGAGTCGTCGTCGCCCACACCGGCACCGGCCTCGGCACCGGCCTCAGGGGAAGGCTCTTCGTCCTCGTCGCCCGCAAGCCCTTCCGCGACCACCGCGTCGTCCTCGTCGCCGCCGGCGCCCTCGTCCTCCCCCGCGTCCCGTACCGCCAGCGACTCCGTCACCAGCTGCTGGGTGAAGCGGTCCAGGAGCCGGTGGGCGGCGGCGAGCACCGCGTCCTCCTCCAGCTCGACCAGCCGGCCGTCCCCGCCGGCCGTACCGCTGTAGGTGAGCGTCGTCCCGCCGTCCGCCGCCGCGAGGCCGATGGTCAGAGCCAGCTCGACCGCACCGGTGCCCCGGACCTCCACGCCCTTCCCGGTCACCGAGAAGCGCTGCCCGTCCGGACCGCCGCCGCCCTCCGGACCGGTGAGCCGCAGCTCGCCCCGGTACGTGATGGTGTGGCCGCCCGCCCGCAGCTTCAGCCGGCCCGCGAGGGGCGACGCCGACGCGTCGGCGTCCCGCTGGAGGCCGGGGACGCAGCGGGCGACCCGGGCGGGATCACCCAGCGTGCGCAGCAGGGTCGGGACGGGAACCGGAACGAACACCTCATGCTCCATGGAAACCGAGCCTAATCGGCCACGGCCCGGACGTCAGCGCTTCCCTCCCCGGAAAGCCGGGGACCCACCCGGGCGCCCACCCGAAGGGCGCACCCGGGCGCCGTCCTCTCCCCGCTCACGCGTCCTCCCGGTACCGCGGATGGATCAGCGTCGACGGGATCAGCCCCGGCAGCCGGGCTTCGGCCGCGGTCCGCGCCCCCTCGCGCAGCTCCCGGGCCCCCAGCGACCGCGGTACGGGTCCCTCGGCGGCCAGTGCGGGCTGCGGGGCCGTGCTGCCCGGTCCGGCGAGGAGGAAGCCCCAGTCCTCCCGCTCCCGGCCTTCGCCGCCGCCCCGGTCCGGACTCGCGGCGAAGCCCGCGTACCGGCCGGTGACCCGGTACGGGCGGGTCGCGAGGCCGCCCGCGCGCACCGAGGCATCCACGGTCCAGAAGGTCTGCGGCCGGGTCCCCAGCGGCCCGGCGTGCACCACGAGCCGCCCGTCCGGGGCCAGGGCCTCCGCGACCAGCCCGTAGAACTCGGCGGAGTACAGCTTCGTACTGGCGGTGATGCCGGGGTCCGGGAGGTCGGAGATCACCACGTCGTACCGGCCCCGGTCGGCCCGGAGCCAGGGGAACGCGTCCGCTCCGACCACCGTGAGACGGGGGTCGCGGAGGGCGTGGCCGTTCAGCTCGGAGAGGGCGGGGTCGGTGCGGGCCAGTCGGGTGACGGCGGGGTCCAGCTCGACGACGGTGACCGCGCGGACGTCCCGGTAGCGCAGCACCTCGCGGGCGGCGAGGCCGTCGCCGCCGCCCAGGATGAGCACCCGGGCGCGGGGCCCGTTCATCGCGGGGTGCACCAGCGCCTCGTGGTAGCGGTACTCGTCGCGGGCGCTGACCCGCAGCCGGCCGTCCAGATAGAGGCCGAGGGAATCGCGGTCGGCGCCGGTCACGACGACCTCCTGCACCCCGGTCTGCACGGCGACCCGCACCTGGTCCCCGTACACCGCCCGCCGCGCCGCCCGCTCGAAGTCGTCGACCAGGACCGTGGCGGTGGCCAGCACCGCGATCACCGAGAGGTTGGCCAGGACGAGAAGCAGGCGGGAACGGGAACTGAGGTCGCGCCGGAACACCCACAGGACCAGCGCGCCGCCCGCCGCCGCGTTGACCGCGCCGGTGAACAGCGCACCGGTCAGCTGCCCCAGCATCGGCAGCAGCAGAAAGGGGAACGCCAGCCCGCCGACCAGCGCGCCCACGTAGTCGGCGGCGAAGAGGTCGGCGACGGCCCCGCCCGCGTCCTGCCGGTCGACGCGCTGGATCAGCGTCATCAGCAGCGGGATCTCCGCGCCGATCAGCACCCCGATCGCCAGCGAGAACCCGACCAGGGCGTACTGCGCGTCGCCGAGCCAGGCGAACGAGGCGTAGAGCACCAGCGCCGAGGAACCGCCGATCAGCGCGAGGGCCGCCTCGATCATCCCGAAACCGACGGCGGCATGGCAGCGCAAACGTTTCGCGAGAAGCGACCCCATGCCCATCGCGAACACCATCACGGAGAGCACGACGGAGGCCTGGGTGACCGAATCGCCGATCAGATACGAGGCGAGCGCGACCAGTTCGAGCTCGTAGACGAGACCGCAGGCGGCACAGATGAAGACCGCGGCCAGCACGAGGATGCGGCCGGTCCTCGGCCGTACGGGAAGCCGCGCCGCGCCCCCTCGCAGCGACATCTGCTGGTCGATCATGCTGCGAACGCTACGTCACGGCACCGTCGCACCTTGTCACCCACACGGGTGTAAGTGCCCCTGCCACTCACCCCGCGGGCGCCGGAATCCGCACCCCCACCCGGGTCCGGGTCACCACCAACTGCCCTTCCTGCGGGTACGCGTGCCAGGTGCGCCACCGCACCTGGCCCTCGGTGCGCTGGGCGAGCATCGCGGTGAAGGCGTACGGGGAGCCGGGGAAGGTGCCCGCGAGGCCGTGCGGGTGGTCGCTCACGAGCGCGAGCAGCTCCTGCGCCCGCCCCGCGAACTGCCCCTGCGTCAGGGTCTCGACGCGCGCCGCGAACTCGTACTCCCAGTCCCCGAGCCGCTTCGAGACGCCGAGGGGCAGGGGGGTGCTGCTCCCGGGCATACAGGCCACGGTCTCGGAGCAGACCCCGCGGTCCTCCTGGAGGAGGACCTGGTGGGAGGCGCCGAGCAGCCTCAACTGGAGTTCGGCGCCGTCGAGCCGGAGGTCGAGGACCGCCAGGGCGGGCAGCGGCTCCCGCCCCAGCATCCAGGCCAGGTCGGCGGCGCGGGTATCGGAATAGGCCGTCTGGAGGGTGGTGAGCATGGGTGGGCTCCGCAAACACACATGGACACATGGACAGCGGGACGCCCCCTGGTGACTGCTTGTGGGAGGTGGGGAGCGCCCGATCTGGTCCAACTGGGGTCCGAGGGCTGAATGTTCTCTTCGACGAGGGAATCACGAAGTACGCCGCACTCACAGCGTTTTCGCCCAACTTGCCGTGGTTTCCATCCCCTCGGGGGCCCCACGGTTCAACTGTTCAACCGAAAACGTCCGCGTCGCTCAACGAAAAGGCGCCCGGAAGGAGTTCACCCTCCGGGCGCCCGGTGTCACGTCACTGTCGGTGACCCTCGGCGGCTGGGTCCATCACCGCGCCACCCCCGCCCCGCACGAGTGCCCCGGAGCTTCGGCCCGGTCAGCTGCCCCCGCCACCGCAGCCACCGCCGCCGCACGACGAGCCGCCGCCGCAGGAGTGGCCGCCCGAGTGGCCGCCGGAGCCGCCGCTGCCACAGGACGAGCCGGAGTCGGTGCCACCCGCCCACCACGCGCCACCGGCGCCCCCCGCCGAGGCCCCGCTCGCCGAGCCCCGGCGTCCGGAGCGCGACGACGAGCCGCGCCCGTTGCGCGCCCGCAGGACGATCAGCAGCACTCCAACGACGACCGCAGCGATCAGTACCGCCATGAAGACGCTCATGGCCCTCACCCGCCTTTCTTTCCCCCGAAGCGAGGTCCCCCGTCGCTTCCCCGTTGGTGTGTGAGAGGGGGATTCCCAGGGCCCTCGCGCGCCAAAGCGGACTTGAGCAACTCCAGAGCTTCGGCCCAGGATGGCGCCCATGACACAGGGACGACCGACCCAGGGAAACCCGGCGCGGGGGCGGGGGCCGCTCAACCGCCGCCTCGCCGCGTTCGGCACGACGATCTTCGCCGAGATGTCCGCGCTGGCCCAGCGGACCGGCTCCATCAACCTCGGCCAGGGCTTCCCCGACACCGACGGCCCCGAGGAGATCCGGGAGGCGGCGGTCCGGGCGCTGCGCGCCGGCCACGGCAACCAGTACCCGCCGGGCCCCGGCGTCCCGGAACTGCGCGCCGCCGTCGCCGCCCACCAGGAGCGCTTCTACGGCCTGACCTGGTCCCCGGACACGGAGGTCCTGGTGACCACCGGGGCCACCGAGGCGATCGCCGCCTCCCTGCTCGCCCTCCTCGAACCGGACGACGAGGTCATCGCGTTCGAGCCGTACTACGACTCGTACGCCGCCTGCATCGCCATGGCGGGCGCGAAGCGCGTACCGCTCACCCTGCGCGCCCCTCACTTCCGGCCGGACCTCGACGAACTGCGCACCCTGATCACCCCGCGCACCCGCCTGCTGCTCCTGAACACCCCGCACAACCCGACCGGCACGGTGCTCACCCCCGACGAACTGGCCGGGATCGCGGCCCTCGCGGTGGAGCACGACCTGCTGGTGGTCACCGACGAGGTGTACGAGCACCTCGTCTTCACGGGGGCGCACCACCCGATCGCCGCGCTCCCCGGGATGCGCGAGCGCACGGTGTCCATCTCCTCGTCGGGGAAGACGTTCTCGTACACGGGGTGGAAGATCGGCTGGGTCACGGGGGACGCGCCGCTGGTGGCGGCCGTGCGCGCGGCGAAGCAGTATCTGACCTTCGTGAGCGGGGGCCCGTTCCAGTACGCGATCGCCGATGCGCTGGCCCTGCCGGACGCGTTCTTCACCGGCTTCCGCGCGGACATGCACCGCAAGCGGGACCTGCTGGCGAAGGGCCTGCGCGCCGCGGGCTTCCGGGTGTACGAGCCGGAGGGGACCTACTTCATCACCACCGACATCTCCCCGCTCGGCGACGAGGACGCGTACGCCTTCTGCCGCGCGCTGCCGGAGCGCTGCGGGGTGGCGGCGGTGCCGAACTCGGTCTTCTACGACGACCCGGAGGCGGGCCGGAGCCAGGTCAGGTTCACGTTCTGCAAGAAGGACGAGGTGCTGGAGGAGGCGGTGGAACGGCTGGCGCGGCTGGGGTGAGCACGGCCGGGCACGGGAGCGGCCCCGGGGGCCGGGGGTGTGTACCGCGAGCCGGCCGGGGAACGCGCGGGGGGGGGGTAGCGCGCGCGGGGGGCGCGGCGGCCCGCG